>MHBM01000111.1 GCA_001804885.1 Lentisphaerae bacterium RIFOXYA12_FULL_48_11 | reverse complement strand
TGAGGCAATTTCCATTATCGGATCCATGTCGGCCGGTGCACCAGCGAAATGGACCGGTATGATTAGTCTGGTGCGATCCGTGACTGCCGACCTGATTGCCGCGGGTGAGGTCATGAGTGTATCGCGGTCAACATCCACGAAGACCGGCTTCGCGCCAGCAAGCACAATGAGGTTTACAGTCGAGACCCAGGTCATTGACGGTGTGATAACTTCATCGCCGGGTCCGATACCTAAAGCCGTTAGGATGACGTGCATTCCTGCTGTTGCGGAGGCGATGGCAACTGCTTCATGGCATCCGGTATATTTACGGAACTCCTTCTCGAATTCCGTATTTTTGGGGCCTGTCGTTATCCACCCGGATCGTAGGACTTCATTTACAGCACTGATGTCCTGGCTTGTTATTGAAGGACGGGAGAATGGGAGAAATTCATTTCTCACTGATCTTGTCACCATTTTTCATGTTAATGCTGTAAATTATTTTGCTTGTGTGCTGGCTACTTAGCTTGTTGTTCCAAGTCAATTCTTACCATCGCCGGCAAGTGCTGTCCAGTCGCAATAGTGACAATCAATTTCTTTGCAGTAGCTGCGAATTTTGGACAATTAGATCTGTTGGTTAGATAGCTTTGCCAGAAACGTGGGCTGCAGTTAATGTTTCTTGTGAGAGAAAGCTTTGGTGATGGAATCACGGAGAGAATCACGTGTGACAGGTTTGCTTACGATGAGATCGACTCCTGCCGGGCATTGTTTCAAATCTCTCATGATATGCCCGAACCCTGTGAGCATAATGACCGGTATATTTGGATTGATTTTCTTTATCTCCACCGCGACATTGTCGCCACTTATGCCAGGCATGGCCCTGTCGGTTATTACTAGATCAAATTTGTTTTTATTAAACAATTCCAATCCATGTTTTCCGTCAATAGCGGAAGAAACGCTATGGTGATCGGACTTGAGACATGCTTCAATCGTCTGGCGAACCACTTCTTCGTCATCGATTAGAAGCACATTAAGTTGTTGAGCTCCCGATGGAGTGGCCTGCCGGGTTTTCTCCTGTTCAACTGGCATTGTGGTTTCCGGAAGGCGTATGGTAAAGGTTGATCCCTTGCCTTCGGATGATTTAACTTCTATTTCGCCTGAATGCTGCCTTACGATTCCATGAACCATTGAGAGTCCCAAGCCACCGCCGCGTTTATGCTTTGTTGTGAAAAATGGCTCAAAACATTGGCTTCGTATCTCGTCGGACATACCTATTCCGGTATCGGTTACTTCTATTACGATAAAAGGTGTTTCTGTCCTGGTTTTTAGCGTCAATGTTCCACCTCTTGGCATAGCATCAACGGCGTTAAAGACAAGGTTTGTGAGCATTTCGCGCAACTGGGATTCATTGCCAAATACGTTTCCGGTACTGTCTAGTCGGGTGACCATGTTGATGGATACATTTTTTGCCGCCATTTCTTCTTTCCATAATGGCCGGGTCATGCCGACGGTTGATTCGATGAGCTTCGCGACGTCGACCGGTTTTCGTTCTGTTTTCCTGGCCGGGGCATAGAATTCGCTGAGACGGCGAACCGTTTGTGCCGCATCCAAGGCGGCAGTACGAATATCTTTCAGCATGTTTAAAGTAGCATTCTTGTCTTCCAGGATTCCGGGTCCGTTTATCAGGAGATCGCTGTATCCAAGTATGGGGGTCAGCGCGTTATTGAAATCATGAGTTATCCCGCTGGCCATCTGTCCTAGAGCCCTCAAACGCTCGCTCTGGATTATCTGTTCCTGACTCTGTTTCAGTTCGTTAAGAGTCTTTGAAAGCTTTGTGTTAACTTCTCCAAGATTCTTTTCCATTCTGATTATTGAGGTGATGTCGTGGCTGACTCCGACTATACCGATTATTTTTCCGGTAATATCCTTGAGTGGTATTTTAGTGGTTAAAACTCTGACGGTATTGCCATGGAGGCTCGGGCTGATTTCATCTTTTTGAAAAAGAGGCTTACCTGTTCTAATGATTTCCTGTTCGTCGGCGAAGAAGCTGCTTGCAATGTCTTTTGGAAAGAAATCAAAATCTGTCTTGCCAATAATGTCTTCTGGCGAATTCAAACCCAAAAACTTTGTATGGAGTGTGTTGGATAATGTAAAGCGGCTTTGGGTGTCCTTGACGTATATGAAATCCGGTAGAGTGTTTATCAGGGTTCGGAGCGAATTACGTTCTTCAATTAATTTCTCTTCGGCCTGTATTCGTTCTGTCAGGTCCGTGCTGAATCCAAGCAGGCCTATTACTTTGCCGTCATCACCAGTTACCGGCATTTTTGTAACAAAGATCTCCCTTTTGACTCCACTTTTGTCCAGTTTTGGTTCTTCTTTGTGTAGTACAGGTTTTCCCGTATGTATGATTTCCTGTTCATCGTCAAAATATCTCCTGGCCTGTTCTTTGGGAAAAAAGTCGAAGTCGGTTTTGCCTGTGACATCATCAGGATTGGCCACTCCTACGAAGTCTGCTACCGCTTTATTCGCAGTTAAGAACTTTCCGTGAGTGTCCTTGATGTAGATGCGCATCGGAATTTCATTGATGAATGTATTGAAAATTCCATGGCGAACAATAGCGCTAAGAATGGCTTTATACAGATTGTTATCCGTCTCGGTGTTCATTCTTTATAGTAAGATAATGTATGGCGTTGCCGAAAATGGCAAGTTAAATCAGTAATCCTTGTGCTTCTTGACATGATATATTGGATGTGTGATCATTTTGGCCAAAATTAAAGAGGAATCCATGATTAAGCTTACTCAGGAACAGGAACAGGCTGTCAGAATGTGGGCCGGTGAAGGTTGCGGGCTGTCTGACATACAGAAAAGATTATCGGAACAGTTTGGCGTTTCAGCCACATATATGGATGTCAGATTTATAGTTATTGATCTTGGTGTGGACCTCAAGGAAAAGAAGGTTGCATCCCCTAAGAAAGTCGAGCCTGATGTGGTAGGGGCCAGCCCGTCAGCGAGCGAGGCTCAGTCGCCAGTCCCGGCATCGCAAAACCCGGCAGGTATGCCTGGAAATGTTGTTGTTGCGTTGGATCATGTCGTGAGGCCTGGGAGTGTGGTCAGCGGAACTGTTCGGTTCAGTGATGGGGTATCTGCTTCCTGGTATCTTGATCAGTATGGTCGTCTCGCGTTGGATGCCGGGCAGCCTGGGTATTCACCGAGTAAGCCGGATATACAAATCTTCCAGCAGGAACTCCGGAAGGAACTCGAGAAACGTGGTTTCTGAAATAGGGAGGTCTTGGCGGTTTTATGGCGGTAATACGAATGCTGGCCACAGATCTGGATGGGACCCTTATTGGTAGTGCCAATGAGTTTCCTCTCTATAATGATTTTCGCGAGAAAGTTCAGGTGTTACGCCATAATTATGGCACGATTTGGGTGGCTTGCACGGGTCGGTCCCTGTCCAGCTTTAACGAATTCTTTTCTCCCATGCGCATGATGGGGATCATGCCTGATTTCGTGATAGTTAATCACGCATATATCTATAGCGTGGGTAATTTTGGATGTCTGCCGCACCTGCTTTGGAATCTGCGTATTCGTTATCTTATCTGGGCAAGTCAGCTTTATGTCAGAGATGCAATTGATGAGTGGCATGAGATGATTACAGGGGTATCTCTTGGGGTCAGTACAATACGCAGGAAAAGCGATCGTCTTTGCCTTAGATTTGATTCCGAGGAATCTGCCACTGTTGCGGCCAATCTTCTTATGGAAAAAGTGAAGCCGTACAGACACTTGAAGGTGTTTCGTTACCTCATGGAGGTGGACGTAAGATCGGTGCCGTTCACAAAAGGGCTGGCAGTATCAGAGTTGGCTCATCATCTTGATGTTTCTTCTTCGGAAATACTGGCGATAGGTAATGGCCACAATGATATCAGTATGATGGATAAGAATGTTGCGCAGTTGGTTGGATGTCCTGCCAATTCTGAAGATGAAGTGATCGAGACTGTTCATAAGGCCGGTGGACATATCGCGAAAAAGCGTTCACTAGGCGGGGTGCTTGAAATCCTTGATGCTTACGCTGATGGGACTGTTTGCTGCGATTTTCCCCAGGAATGGGTGCCTCCTGCGAAGGGGCACAATCCCTCGATTGTAAGGTCGGGTAAGAAGAAAAAGCAAAAGTTCAACACGATCAGGGTGTTGCTCTTTCTGGGTGTTGCATACGTTGTGCTGGTTGTTTTTGCAAATTTTCGGATGATTCCGTATGTTTCTGGGATAATAATGAAGCCATACAAGCTTTTCCTAGCGTTGCTAGAAAAAATTATGACTCTTCTGTGGTAGCAGTACCAGTCTCTGCTTTCTGATGGTTTCCTTCGGTTTTTGTCTCTTTGGGAAGTTTTCTGTAAAGGGTGGCAAGACTGATTTTGAGTGCATGTGCGGCTTTTTCCTTGTCGCCGCCGACGGCTTCGATTACTGCTTCCATGTACTCTTTTTCTTTCTGTTCCAGGAAGGTTTTCAGAGACTTATTGCGGAACTCGTTGATGTCATCATCCGTGTTCCTTGATGCTTGTGACTCGCCCAGAGCTGTCAATAGTTTTTGTGGCAGTACTGCTCGAGTAATGACATTACCAGCCATGAATGTGATCGCATGTTTCATGGCGTTCTCGAGTTCACGCACGTTGCCCTGCCATTGATGTTTCTGCAGTAATTCCCGCACGTCCATATCCAATCTTGGCATTTCCCTGTTAGGCCCTATTTCCTGCCTTAAAATATGTTGTGCAAGGGGAATGATATCTTCCGGACGGTTGCGCAGAGGTTCTATCGTAATGGGGATTACGCTCAGACGGTAATAAAGATCTTCTCTGAATGTGCCTGTTTTGATTGCTTCTTCAAGATTCACGTTGGTTGCCGCAAGTACACGTGCATTGACCTTGATGTTCTCTGTGCCACCCACGCGACGTATCTCCTTTTCCTGCAGAACTCTGAGGAGTTTACCCTGAATACTAAGGGGCATTGCGCCGATCTCATCGAGAAAAATAGTGCCCCCTTCGGCTGCCTCGAAGAGACCTTTTTTATTGCATGATGCCCCTGTGAATGCGCCCTTCATATGACCGAACATTTCGGATTCTAGCAGTGGTTCGGGAAGCGCTGCACAATTGACTGCCAGGAATTTTGCATTCTTCCTGCTGCTGTACATGTGGAAAGCTTTTGCTACAAGTTCTTTGCCGGTTCCACTTTCGCCGAAAATGATTACCGTGGTGTCTGACGGTGCGACACGCTCTATCATTTCGCATATGTTTTTCATCGACGGACTTTCGGCGACAATATTTTCCAGGCGATATTTGGTTTTGATTTCCGCCTTGAGATTTATATTTTCTGTCAGAGCCTTCCTGTAGTCCAAGGCTCTGTGCACGGTGAGCAGTAGTTCATCTACTTTAAATGGTTTTGTGACGTAATCGAATGCTCCCAGTTTCATGGCTTCAATTGCTGTTTCGATTGATCCATATGCCGTGAGCATGATTATGGATGCTTCCGGCTGCTGAGCTCTGGCTATCTTGAGAAGTTCCATGCCATCGATGGGTGTCATCCGGATGTCGAGAATCATCATATCGAATTGTTCCGTCTTTATGATGTTCACAGCTTTTTCGCAATCACGAATGGATAACACTTCAAAACCTTCTGACTTGAGCAGGGTGCTTAGCACGCTCAGGATGCTGGCTTCGTTGTCTACTAATAATACTCGCGCCATAATCTTTACCTGTTATCCATCTTTATTCTTTGATTTGATAATATGAGAATAGTCGTCGATCTTCAAGGTGTAAACGCTACTCTAACACAAGTCTATTGCCAATAGCGAAATAAGGCTATATATTGAAACTAAGTAGGGGGATTAATGAAGGTAGGTTTTATAGGTGCGGGGAATATGGCTGAGGCGATGATTGCATCGTTGATCACCTCAAAGATACTTATGCCGCATGAGATTTCTGTCAGTGATATCAGTGCTGACAGAAGAGGCCTGATCAAGCAGTCATATCGGGTAAATGTGTATTCAAAGAATCAGGTGATTCCTGGTGTTGCAGACATCCTGTTCCTGGCAGTGAAGCCTCAGCAGCTGTCAGAGGTGCTTGGAGAGATTGCCTCAAATGTGGGTCATCAACATTTGGTTATTTCCATTGTTGCTGGAAAAAAAGTTGAATTTATTCAATCTCAATTACCACAGGTTAGGGTAATACGTGTGATGCCAAATCTTCCGTGTACTGTATCTGAAGCGATGAGTGTATTTTGCATGGGGGGCACTGCCAATACTTCTGATCGGCAAATAGCGTCAAAGTTACTTTCTTCTTTTGGCAAAGTGCTGGAGCTTCCTGAAGAACGCTTTGATGCTGTTACAGCACTGAGTGGATCCGGACCCGCATTCTTCAGTTATTTTCTTAATCAAATGGTAGATGCTTCCGTTAAAGAAGGATTGAGTCGTGAAGATGCGTTGATGCTTGCCTGTCAGACAATGCTCGGAACGTCCAGGCTGTTGATTGAAAAGAACCTTGATCCGGTTGACTTGATCAAGACTGTTACATCTGCCAAAGGCACGACAGCCGCAGGACTTGCGGTGCTGGATAAGTCTGATGTATCCGCAATTGTTAGTCAGACAATCAGGGCTGCAGCCAGGCGCAGTTCCGAGTTAAGTGCGTCATAGCAGGTTATGTATTAGCTGCTGCTTCCTTGATCAGGTTAAGGGCGATTACCTCTCGTTGAATCTGGTTTGTTCCCTCGTATATCTGCGTTATCTTTGCGTCACGCATCATTTTCTCGGCCGGATATTCCTTCATGTAGCCGTATCCGCCCATGATCTGAACGGCATCTGTGGTTACTCGCATGGCTACGTCGGAGGCGAAAAGTTTGCACATGGCTGATATTCCGCTGATATTCTTCGCGCCGCTGTCGATAAACCGTGCTGCCTGGTAGACCAATGCCCGTGCGGCTTCCACTTCTGTTGCCATTTCTGCCATCATGAACTGCAATCCCTGGAATGAACAGATAGGTTTCTTGAACTGGCGCCTTTCACGGCTGTATCGCACTGCTTCATCAAGTGCTCCTGCAGCTATTCCAAGTGCCTGTGCAGCAACGCCGGGCCGTGATTTATCAAGTGTTTTCATGGCAACCATGAAGCCGATACCTTCCCTGCCGAGCAGGTTTTCCTTTGGGATACGTACATCTTGGAAAACGAGTTCACGGGTAACTGAAGCGCGGATACCCATTTTGTTTTCTTTTTTGCCAAAAGTAAACCCAGGAGTGTCCTTTTCAACGATAAATGCGCTGGCACCGCGGGCCCCCTTGGCCTTGTTGGTCATGGCAACGACGGTGTAAATATCAGCTTCGCCGGCATTGGTGATCCACTGCTTGGTTCCATTAAGGACATACTCATTCCCGTCCATAACCGCAGTAGTACGTATGCCGCTTGCGTCACTACCGGCTTCAGCTTCGGTGAGACCAAATGCGGCTAGCGATTTACCTGAGGCGATGCGCGGCAGGTATTTTTTCTTTTGCTCATCAGTTCCGTAAAGGATGATGGGATAGGTGCCGAGGCCTGTGGCTGCAAGGCCGAGAGCAATCCCTCCGCATGCTTTTGAAAGTTCCTCCACCGCGATGACTGTTTCCATTATGCCGCCACCCATTCCACCATACTGTTCCTCAATTGATATGCCGAAAAGGTCTGATTCTGCAAAAATTTTAATAATATCCCACGGGAACTCGCCTGATTCATCGTATTTTCCCCGGACTGGCTTGATTTTCTCCACTGCAATTTGCTTGCACAAATCGCGTATCATAACCTGTGTTTCAGTTAATCCGTAGTCAACCATCATAGTGTTTCTCCAGTCTTTTAGCCTGTTTCAAATCTGATTAGTATACAAGCTTGGCGGATGTTAGGTGCAGGGTGAGTAGAGGGCAAGAAGAAAAAAGGGGAAACAGGCATGATTGGTGGCATATTACAGGCATGCCATCGGATATTTGCGATTGTATGTGAAGCTCAGACACTGTATAATTGACTACATAAGACATGGAGTCATTGGTCTTCTACTTGGAATGGAGGATTTTATGCCATGAAAACATTGATTGTCTGCGGTCTATTCACTTTTTGTGTTCTGTGTCTAGGTCTTCAATTACTGGCTCAAAGCACTTCGCTGCAACCTCCTATAAGTGCATTTAATGAATTGGGCGAACCCATTGCTTCTATGAAAACCATTGATCAGGTGGAGCCGCGCAGGCCAATCTATGAATTACCTTATCAGATAACTAATGAGGGTGCATATTACCTGCTAAATAGTATGCAAGGCCTTGCTACAAATGATGGCATAGTAATCAAATCAAGCAATGTTGAGTTGGATATGAGGGGGTTTGGCCTGTTCGGTGTGTCCAATTCTTTCAGCGGTGTCAAGATTGAAGTGCCCCTGGGGCAGACAGAGGTTCATAATATCACCATTCTAAACGGGGTTATAGGAAAGTGGGGAGGCTATGGAATAAATGGTTCAAATGCATTTGACAGCGAGACCTCGCGCATAAAGGTATTTGAGAATGGAGGCGGTGGTATTGTGTTGGGGCCGCGTGCAACTATTAGAGAATGCAATGTTGATCAGAGTCGCGGAGGTGGAATAGATGTTAGGGATGGGAGTAGAATTACTGGGTGTAGAATATTTGGAAACTTGGGCACGGGTATCAAGGCTTCTGTGGGGAGTAAGATTTATTCGTGCCTGACTGTTGAAAATGGAGGTGATGGTATATATGCCGGTGATTTTGCCACAGTGAGGGAATGTCAATCTGCGGGTAATCATTCAAATGGCATTGTAGTTGGACATTCCTGCCAGGTGTTTGAGAATATATGTACAATGAACGGTATGACCAATAGCTCTGGAGCTGGAATCCTGATTTACGGCAATTCCTGCAGGATTGAAAATAATAATCTCAATGTTAATTACTGTGGCATATATCTTACCAATGGAGCGAATCGGATTGATAATAATCATGTCATGGGTAACATTTATGGCATCAAGGACGAAGGGCAGGGCAACTTTATAGTCAGGAATAGCGTAGGCAATAGCAGCATCAGTAATTATGTGGTTACCTCGGAATCGATTTGCAGCGAACGTTTTTTAAATCCTCCTTCAGGTTTCTCGATTAGCAATCCGTGGGCAAATTTTGAATTTGGGCCATGACGGTCTGTCTGTTTGCCATGCCGATGTTATTTAGTTTGACTGCTGCCTGAAGAAGCATTGAAACGTTTTTCCGGCGAAAAACCTTTGATCTCGATGGTTTCAAGATCGATATCGACCCACACAGCAGAGTCGTGGTCTCCTCCTGGTATCTCGTAATATTTGAAATCCGGTTTGTTTTTCAATGCCTCTGCGACCTTTCGGGTTTCCGTTACTGGGATCAATTTATCCTTTTCTCCCATTGTCAGAACAATAGGCATGTTGAGTTTCTTGACGTTGGCAAGAACTGAACGGGCGCGATAAAGTTCAGGCATTTCTTCCAGTGTCCCGCCATATGCGGCAAATGTGGTTTCGGCCAGTTTTTTCAGGACGGGGATATTGCTTTTCCTTGCGAAATCAAGACGGGCAAAAATATCGCACATTCCCATCGCGATCACTCCAGACACCTGCTCGGGCGCGATACATGCATATGCCATTGCGCTTGAAGCCCCTCCAGATCCGCCCAGCAGAATATAGCTTTTTGATCCGTATTGCTTTCGGCAGTCGTTCAAGAGGTCAGTCAGATCTGCGGTTGCTGCAGGACTCATGTAGGATGTGCCGCGCATGTTTATAGACAGCAGTGGATAGTTCTCTCTGAGTATTTTGTTCAGCCAGAATTGTCGCAAGTCCTGACGTATAAATATCTGGTCTGCTGTGGAGAAGGAGCCATGAAGATAGACTATAGTCTGCTTTGCTTTGTCTCCAGGCCGATAAAGGGCCCAGTCTGTCTGGCCGTCGAACGCACTCTGGTATGTAATTTTTACGGTTCCCTCCGGATAGACTGTGGTGTCAGCCAGAGGGGTACGGGAGGTAATGGTAAAACAATTGGTTACATGCATTTTCGAGGACTCCTTGGATTTAAGGTTTATGATACTTAAATGATGAATTGCATCGGGTTGATTGTTAACCATGAACGGTGACGGGGCATCTATGTTGACAACAAGTATGCAATCTTTGTTCAGTATCAAAACCTCGCACGGTTGATCCAGTAGTCCATCCGCTCCGTCGGTATCTCCGTTTGCCCAGATCAACCCGAGTTTGTTTTCGCCGATATCCCAGTAGCGGACGGCATTTTCTTCGGGTGCTGTAATGATTAACCAGTTCCGTTCAGGGTCATAGCAAACGCCGTCGCAACAGGTGATTCCATCACTCAACAGTTTGGGTCTTTCATAACGACCATCCGGGAGTGCCTTGAGAAACCAGAGTCGGCCATCGCCAAAATTACCTGTGTATATGTTACCTTGACGGTCGAAATCCATTCCATCACATCCAGCTGTATAAATGTGTAAAGCCACGTCCGTTGGTTTCATGCCTGGTTTGCCATTTGCTTTCCCCCGGTCAATAAGGCGAGTTTCGCAGATTCCGATACAGTAAGGGTCCTGATGAGCGAATTCCTTGTTTAATGGATGGGCTGGTTTTTCAGGGTTTAAATCGGAATCAGGAATCCGGTAAATGCCGCTGAGATATTTTCCGGGAACATCAAAAAAAGACTCTGTAAAATAAATAGCTCCATTCCGCCATCGCAGCGCATTTGGGAGTTTCACGTTTTCAACCACGATCTCTATTCGTTGCGGTTCTCCGTTTTTGATTACTACCCGCATGATTCGGGACTGGTAATCAGGATTAGCGAAGTACTGGGCATCGGCATAATAAAGGTTACCATCCGGATCGAATGTCAGGCCCATTGGGAAAGAGCAGCGTGTTTTAGGATGAGCCTTGCAGACAGTAAACACCGACCATTGTTTTCGCTCGGTGTCCATCTTCCAGATATGACCAGGATACGAGGAATCAACACCATTAACAGCGGAAAGATAAACATTACCAAGCTTGTCGATGGCCAGTCCGTCAGGCGTGTTAAGTATATTGCCGAATTGTTTGAACATTTCCGGACGGCAATTTTCATCTCCCTTTGTCCATGGATTATCACTTGCATTAACCAGTGTTGCAGCAACTAGCATGCAGACAAGAAAATTGAATTTTCGTTTCATTGCCATTCTTTCTATTCTTTGGGTGGATCAATCATTTTGCCGGCCAATTGCCTCTTCTGTTCTGCAACGTCAAAGGTTCCGTAGAAGAGGGCATTAACATCCATCCATGTGTAAAGGCTTGTCCACTCTTCGTTGGTGAGTTGTACATTCTTGTGGCCTTTTTCGAGCATTTTAGCCAATTGGCTGCCCAATGCTCCAAAACGGCCGGGTTCTGTGAGCGGTTCGAAATTATTCTGAGGCCGGCCCCACGCGGAGAAGGAAACGCGATCTACCAGAGAATTGTAAGATTTCGAGAATGAATTTTCTGGATCAGCTGTCAGAATCGGCCGGCCTGTTTTTTTGCCGTCATGGCAGTTCAGGCAATGGCGGTTGAGTATGGGCTGTACAAGCCGCGGATAACAGAACGGTAAAGAACCATCCGGTCCTGGTGCAATCTTTGATGGTAGACGCTGCAAGGCTTTAGCCTGTGTGCGTGGACTTTTTTGCTTCATTCTATGTTCGTGGCAACCAATACAGGATTCTTTTTCATCAGGTTGCAGGTACACAAGGCTACGCATAGTTTGAACTGCCCGTCCCTTGGAGTCCAGGGCTTGGAAAAGCAGAGGGGTTTGGGCTGGTGCTTCAAAATATGCAGAGCCGTCATCTTCAACGGGTACAGTGCCAAGTACTTGCTTGCCTGGTGAAGCGTTTGCCGCACCCATTCTAGGGGTATTAGAATGGGGTGTTGTTTTCATTAGTACCTGAACGATTCGTAAATGCGTGATGGGATTGTTTGTTGGCAAGTATGGCCAGCTTTCTTTGACATCATTCAGGAAAAAAGTGCCGCTTTTCCTGCCAGTGTCAGCTCTTTGCATTGCTATTTCCGGTGGTGGTGTTCTGCCGGCCAGAGGTCTTGCCCATAGCGAGGAGATGTTGGGGTCACGGTAGATAAGTTCCTTGTTGCCGAATACATCGGCAAAATAAATGCCGAACATATTTGGAATATTTGGTCCAGGTTCTCCCACCAGTTGGTCAAAACTGTAGGAAACAATGAAGAATTTCTCTGAAAGAGGCCATGGTGATTTATAGCAATGACCAGGCCAGCGGTTTTCTTCTTCAGTAGGCGTTTTTTCCATCCAGGGCTCTTTCATGGGGCTGTTCCAGTACCGTACGACTGGTGTATCGAAGTCATAAGGGGTGAAGTCGGGCCCAGCAGCCAGGGGCGATTCTGATTCAGGGAATCGGACGTCAGGAGTGAGGCGGGTCAGAGGTTCTTTGCCATCCACTCCTTTTGTTGTATCCAGCATAACGATTGAACCGGCGCTCATGCCGTGGTGCGGACTGGCCGTTGCCATTACACAGAAAGAATCAGGGATAGGTCGAGCCTCCCAGATACCTGCTGGATTCCATGTGTTATTACCATAATAAATACGGGTATTACTACCGTCCGGACGCGCGGACCAGAGTTGCTGGTAAAGGACCGCGTTTCTGTCGACATAATCCCATCGCGTGTAAATGACCCGCCCGTCCGTTAGAAGACATGGATCCCATTCGTGGGTCTCGTGAAACGAAATGCTGCATGGTTTGTCTCCGTCCTTGTTCATGCGCGTAAGGGTATACACTGGACATGGTCCTCGTCCGCATCTGTGGAATCCGCCGCGCATTGTTGAAATGAAAAGTATGTCGCGAGAAGGAAGATAAACTGGGAAGAAATTATCTGTGCTGCCGCGAGTTAGTTTGCGGACGGTTCCGGAGTCCATGTCCAGTTCGTAGATGTGATAAACTACCTGTTCTGTCCACTGGCTGAAATCGCGTGTTTGATTCCGTGAAGATACGCTCTCTTTTACTGGACAGTATGCAAATAACATTTTTTTTGTGTCATAAGAAAGCTCTGGTGTCATGAAGTTCCCTGCCGGCAGGCTTGGCGGGGTAATGTTTTTTGTGCGCATACTTATGCCAGGTTCCTCCATGATGAATAATCCGCCACCCGGCCTGGCACAGGCACCGTATACCTGTGTTAGTTGATGACTCATTACCGATGGAACGTGCTTGACCATAACCAACGGTGGCAGCTTGAAAAGTGGATTAGAAAAAACAATTTTGCGACGAAACTGGTGGAGCTTGAGCCAGTAGATCTCGTCCTTTTCTGTGTTATCCGATTTAAGTATGTCTTGGCATGTGGCTCGAAGTTTTGTCCAGATGTCGTGATCTGACTGGCTAAGTTTATTTTTGGCTGTTCTTTCGAGCACCAATCCTTCCACTTGCGCCACGACTTTTTTTATTGCCTGACAATAGGATCTCGGTTCCCTTGGAGTCTGGATGCCATCCTGCATTCGCCAATCCCATTCAACCATTGAATCTGTAATAGCCGGATGAGTATCCGGTGAACATGTTACGGGGGCACGGGAAAAAGGGCGTCGTTCCGGGAGAAATGACATAGGCACGTTTTGACTTGTAAACCGGGTGAGTTTTGCAGCGCCAGGTCCGGAAACTGCCTTGATGACAATGGCGCTTGATTCAACCTGACATTCCACGGCGGTTGTGGAAAGCGTTTCTGATAGAAATTGAATTTTCGAAGGGAGAGGCATGTCGGGTGCGAGCGATATACGCACATTATCCCCTTTATTAAGAGAAACTGTCAGTTGCCAGGATCCCGGTACAGATGTATGCCCTGCTAATAATAATTGTGAACCATTATCTCCATCAGCATAAAACCATGTTCCCGCCGCCGAGCCGTGTGTGGGTAGAATACTGCTTCCGTTAATTATTATCGAAAACGGAACTGGTTTCATTGACAGTGCCTGGATAACAAAATTGTAAGCTGCAATCGATGACTCATAATCTGTCTCATGCCCGCGCGTATCCTTGAAGTCGATAAACACTAGTGGGTTTCGTGCTTTAATTACCCGTCCAAGCCGCAGTACGCTGTTCGGAGGCACAATGTTGTCCTGTCCGCCGGCAGTTATAGCTACAGGCATTGCGAGTTTTTCGGGATAAAACTCTGCGCTTCTTCTTTTGTATTCGTTTGGAATGCTTTTTTTTGTACCACCAAAAGAAGATTGTATTGCATCCTGGAAGCCGTTGTATTCAATGTGGTTGGCATGACCATTTAAAGCTACTATTCCGTTGACGAGGTCCGGATGCAGTACTGTAAAGGTCAAGGCACTAGTTGCACCCATGGAACCGCCCGACATGACCAGGTTACGTATCGTAAACTTCTTTTTCAGATCGTTAATGATTTGAACCAGGTCTTTTTCTGCCGCATGTCCCATCCATGAGGATTTAGCGCGGTAATCTGGAGATACGAGAATCATTTTGTTTTGCATGGCAATGTCTCTAGCGGCGCGGGCTTCATCGCGGTTTTCCCGGATAAACTGCCATCGATCGGATCCGTGGCCATGCAAAGTAATCAGCAGGTCTTGGGGTTGGTCGGGGATAAACCCGTCAGGCAGGACAATTACATACCTTTGTTCGGTCTGGTCGTGAGCGGCGACGAATGAAACATCGGTAGTTTGAGCGGCGCCGAGAGTGACTGCGATTCCGTAAAATAACATTTGAAACAGTATTCTTTTCATGATTATTTCCCCCGTGTTTGAATATTCCTCCAGCCTAATTTCTCGCTGATACGACCTGCCGCCTCGCAAACCTGTTGTCCTTTTTCAGGAAAATCCTGTTCGGGTAGTTGAGCGCCTGGGGCTGAAAGACTCAGGGTTCCTACTGGATAACCTGATCTGTCGAAAATAGGGGCCGCCACACAGTGTACACCAGCAGTTATCTCTGCAAGATCGGTGGCATAACCCTGTTTTCGTGTTTTCTCCAGCTCAATCAAAAGTTCTTTTGCCGTAGTGATCGTATTTGGTGTCAATGCCTGGTATGAAAGATTCTCCATAATGGTAGCGAGTTTTTCGTTGGGCAGAAAAGCCAGGATACTCTTCCATCCGGCCCCGGCATGCAGGGCGGATGTTCGGAATCCTTTATTAACGCAAAAACGGATGGGGGAATGGCTTTCTGCGGTTTCAAGTAAAAGTCCTTCTGTGTCACTATATAACGTGCCCAGCATTACAGTTATATTTGTAGTATCCCGCAGGATGATCATTTCTGGCCATGCCAGATTTGTCAGACTGTGTTCATCCGAACCGGCGCAACCGAGGTCCAGTAGTTTTGAGGAGAGCCTGTAACGGCCCGAAGCTTCGTCGCGGAAAAGGAAGCCATTTTTTGTGAGAGTAATGGCAATCCGGTATACCATGGTGGTGGAGCAGCCTGATGCAACTGCTATTTCGTTTCGCGTAAGGCCCTTTGGGGTATGTGCCAGCAGGTCAAGAATAACCAGAGCCCTGTCCAAGTTAGGAACATGATAGTTATTCGATGTTTTCTTTTTTTGTTTCATGTCATGATTATTAGAATATGAACTATAATACATATATGAAAATAAATGGCAAATGAAAAAAAACGGGGCTAATGCCCCGCTTTTTTTATTGATTGTCTGTAATTATCTCTTTTAGGCAGCCAGTTTCTTGGCCAAATCTGCGGCTGAAGCGGCGTCAGGAGCATAACCATTTGCACCTATTTCGTCACAGAAAGCCTGTGTTACTGGAGCGCCACCTATCATTATCTTTACCTTGCCGCCAATTGCTGAAGCTTTGACAGCGTCAACGACCGCTTTCATGTTGGTCATGGTGGTCGTGAGAAGGGCTGATACCCCGATTACCGAAGCGTTGTTGGCGATTGCAGCATCAACAAATTTCTGAGGTTCCGCGTCGATCCCGATATCGATAACTTTGAATCCACCACCTTCAAGCATCATTCCGACAAGGTTTTTGCCGATATCGTGCAAGTCACCTTTAACGGTTCCAATAACTGCAATACCCACTGGTTTGACACCTGCACTTGTGAGCTTGGGTTGGAGTATCTGCATTCCAGCTTTCATTGCACGGGCTGCGATTAGTACTTCGGGAACATATACTTCATTTTTTTTGAAACGTTCACCAATCACTCCCATTCCTTTCAGAAGTCCATTCGTGAGAACATTACCAGGTTGTTCTCCTTCTTTCAGTGCCTGTTCAACGAGCGCGGCAACATCCTTAGCTTTACCTTTCATCAGGTTTTCAGCAATCTGATCCAGTGTGCTCATGCTTTCTCCTTTTCTTCTGTTAGCTTTTTACTCCATGCAATTTTTTTAAATTTAGATTATTACGGGAAAAGCTAATAGGGTATTGTTATTGAAAAATATAACGATATTGCTGTTTTATCCTTGAAAAGTGTGCAAATATGCTTATATTTCTTCAATTACCATGGATAAAGTATGGCAATATTGTCAAAACGAATGATGGGTCAAGTTGGTAGGTTGTATTCTGATAAATACGGTTTGATTCCTTATTTCATGGACCTTTCGGGTCAGTTGCTGAACTCGGAAGACAGTCTTGCAGCCCTTTCCAACACCAAACGGAGACGTGACTACGGACTCCAGGAGAGTATCACGCTTGGCCAGGCTTATATTTTCACGCCAGTGGCTGGTATCGGTACATTCATTGTTGCGCTTGAGAACAAACGCATGATTCATGGTGGCTTGCTAGGAGGAGAAGTTCTTCTTGAGGAACATGTTGGTAAGCGGCAGGCAGCCGTTGACTATCTTGAAGCGCATGGGATGCCAGAGGTTGAGGCCAATAGCTTTCTGAAAGGTCTTCCTGTCTGGCCGGAGAAACGACTTTATGAGGCAGGCAGGTTTCTGCATGAAACGTTTTATAATGTAAGTGGATGGAAAGCTGAACTGATGAATGAGAACAGGATGAAGGCTCTTCAGCAGGAGCAGATAGCCCAAGCCATGGAGGATCAGAAAAAACAGGGGAAGAGCGCTCTTTATGCCTTTGAGAAAGAACGGGTCCTCCTTACCAGTATTAGGGCTGGTGACCGCAATGGTGCCAGGCGGGTACTGAACGAGATGCTGGCCACGATCTATCTATCATCGCCGAGGTATGCTGTTTTGCGGGCCAGAGCTATCGAGTTGATGAGTTATCTGACTAGGGCGGCCATTGAGGACAATCCGCTAATGGAGCCGCTTATTGAACGCAACCACGCATGGACGGAGAGGCTAGTCAAGGCTGGCAGCTATGAGGATCTGTCTCACGTGTTGATGGAGGCTCTGGACGATTTTATTGACGGGATTTATCTGCACGGTATTAACCGTTCGAATACCAAAGTCAGGCTGGCTCTGGATCATGTGAGTGAAAACTATGCTAGGAATATTTCGCTCCGGACCATAGCCAAAGTGGTTGGTTTGAGCCCATGCCGTACTGCCCACCTTGTTAAGGAATTTACCGGCAAAACTGTTTTGCAGGTCATCCAGCAGGTGCGGATCAGACATGCGCAACAGTTACTGGAGAGAACATCGAAGAGCTGCACGGAGGTTGCGTACGATGTAGGTTTCCAGGATCAGAGTTATTTTATCAAACATTTCAAACGGTTGACAGGTACGACGCCTGCGCGTTATCGCCGGTTCCGTGGCATGTCTGTAAGTCCATAGAGATATCAAGCCGACTTAATGGGAATAATTGGGGCTAGTAGGTGGATTGATAAGGATAAGGATAAGGACGGTTGTTGTATAATCGCAAAAACTCAAACTTCGAGTTTTTCTGTTGATATTTTGGTTTATAAATATAGATTACCCGGTCGTCAACGATGGCGAATGTAGCTCAGCTTGGTTAGAGCATCAGATTGTGGATCTGAGTGTCGCGGGTTCGAATCCCGTCATTCGCCCCATTACATTCAGTATTCACAGCGAGTGATTATTTTGCAGGATGGTAATGGACGTATACTTTCCTTAATAACTCGATGTTCGAATAGAGACAGTTCTCGATCTCAGTAGCGATCGCGTCTCCTTTTTTCACTGACAAGTTTCCGTCAATTCCGACGACCAGGTTGATCACCAGATACGGTCCGAAGCGGTGTGCGGTCATTTCTTCAATACTCAGCACGCCGGCAACCGGTGTGACAAGGGACGTTATCTGACGCTCAAGTGCCTCGCCAGGTAAAGTATCCATCAGATCGTCGGATGACTCCCTGATGATCATTATTCCTGTCTTTAGGACAACCAGCGCTACAACTGCCCCGGCAACAGGGTCACCCAGTGGAATATTCAACCACCCAAGTCCTATTCCGATTGCGGCGCCAATAGATGCGATTATATCGTTGCGGTGATCATAAGTAAGCGCCATGGCTGCGGCGTTCTTTGTCCGTGCGGCGATGATGCGGGTGTACATGTACAGTACCGATTTCAGCAGTACAGTGAACAGCGCGGTTGCGAATGTAAACAGTGTCATGCCGGGTTGTTCCATGCTGGTTTTTGTCGCGATGTCATACACTGTGTTGACGGAATCCCAGAATATCGCGATTGCGGTAGTTATGATAAAAGCGCCCACAATAATGGCTGCAATGCTTTCCATCTGTTGATGACCGTAGGGATGTTCCTTGTCGGCAGGTTTACCGGCGAGAGTGGTGAATATTTTTACCACGATGTAATAAGCCACATCTGAACACGAGTTGATGCCGTCGGCAAGCAGCGCCCTGCTATGGCCGGGTATTGCGACGGCGATCTTGAGAGCTGCAAGAAAGAGGTTGCATATCAAGCCAATGTTGACTGCCTTGTTGATCAGCCGTGCACGCTCAGGATGTGAAGGAGGTAAACTTTCCATTTTTTTAATAATACATGGTTGATTGCTTTGAAACAATCCTCTTTCCGCAGGGAATACAAGTTTTTGTTTGGTATCTTTGTACGAAGAGAATAAGATTACGGAGCCTGATTAAGGAATTTATTCTGAGTAACTTGGGGATATTTTCGCATGCGGTATAGCAGTAAACCGGTTCGCAAGTGCTATAAGTGCATTTTGAATCTTGGGGATCATTGCTGGCTTTATGAAGTACCAAGGGAGCAGTGGAACGGGCGGGGTGGATGTTCCGGTTTCGGAAATGCAGAGCTTTACCGTGATTTCAAAGAATGGCAAAAACTACCCACAGTCAAAACACGGAGAGAGTTGCGTCGGGAGTTCTTTAGGAAGAAGTGGAAGCCTGTAACTAAGCGTGGTAATCGGACTGATTAACGTGATGCAAAAGTATATTTATCAATGAGAAAGCCAAGTAGAAAAATAGAAACCGCTCCGGTCGAAAAGGTATTGCTTGTTCAAGTTGTTCTGAGTGGGCAGGACAAGGATATGGCCGAGGATTCTCTTTTGGAATTAGAGAGGTTGTCAGATACGGCCGGTGCTGTAGTTGTTGGTGTCATTACGCAACGTCGGGAACGGCCTACTGCCGGTTTCTTTATAGGTGAAGGTAAACTTGTGGATATTCAGCTGGCCTGCCGACAGGCAAAGGCGAATACTATTATTTTTGACAACGATCTTTCGGCGGTGCAGGTCAATAATCTTGATCTTGCTCTTGGTATTAAAGTTATTGACCGGACGGAGCTCATTCTTCAGATATTTGCCCGTCGTGCAAGGTCAGCAGAAGCACAGATACAGGTCAAGCTGGCCCAGCTTCAATACCTGATTTCGCGGATGCCTGTTTCGGTTAAACAGCACCGTTTTCATGGTGGTATAGGAATGAGGGGCCCTGGGGAAAGTCCCCTCCACCTTAGGAACGAGCCGATGCGTAGGCAGATAAAAGAACTCAAAAAGAAGCTGGATAAAATCCAGCAGAGGCGACGCATGACCAGGCAGGGACGATTGCAGGCGGTAGTCTGTATTGTGGGATATACTAATGCCGGCAAATCCACACTGCTTAATGCCTTTTCATCTGCGGGTGCATATGTTGATGACAGGTTGTTTGCCACGCTTGATACGAAAACCCGGCTTGTTTATCTGCCGGATGGGAGAAATATTCTTTTGACGGATACCGTGGGATTTATCAGGCATCTTCCTCATGGTCTTGTGGCTTCGTTTAGATCCACTCTGGAGGTCGCTTCGGAGGCAAACCTGCTTCTTCTTGTAACAGATGCCGGTCATCCGCATTTTTCCGATCAATTACGTGTTGTAAAAGATACTCTAGCCGAGATAGGTGCAGGGAATGTTCCTTCATTGCTTCTGTTAAATAAGTGTGATACGCCTCAGGCAAAAGAACATATGCCGAGACTAATGGAAGCATATCCTGATGCCCTTCCTTTGTCTGCCTTACAGAAAGAAGGGCTTGGCAGGATAAAGGAAATCATAGCAGAAAGGCTGAAAAGTGCTGTCAATAGTTGCAACACCAATAGGTAATCTTGATGATATCAGTGCGCGTGCTTTACAGGTGCTGAGGGAATCTGATGTTATAGCATGTGAAGATACTCGCCGCACCCGCATTCTGTTAACCCATTTTGGAATTCCCAGGCCTGGTATTTTCGTTTCATATCGTCAGGGTAACGAGCAAAGTACGGGAGATTATATTATGCGGCTCCTCTCTGAAGGCAGGCGTGTTGCCATGTGTAGTGATGGCGGATACCCCGGGATCAGCGATCCTGGTTACCGCTTGGTTGCAACGGCTGCAGCGCAAGGGATTGAATACCAAGTCATTCCGGGTGCTTCGGCTGTGGATGTTGCCCTGTTAATGTCAGGATTGCCTACTTCAAGTTATACTTTCAAAGGATATCCTCCCAGACGGCCTGGAGTTTTAAGACGGTTCTTTGAGGAAGAAAAAGACATGCCGCATACACTGATTTTCTTTGAGTCACCTTTCAGAGTGGGGGCAACGCTGGCTGTGGTGCTGGAGGTGTTCGGTGATCGAAGGGCTGCAGTGTGTATTGAACTGACAAAGAAATTTGAAAGAGTTTCCAGGGGATTCCTTAAGCAGCTTTGTCAGGAATTTGCCGGGTTAAAAATCAAGGGAGAGATCACTATAGTGGTTGCAGGAAATAATAAGAAATTTCTTAACGAGGAAACGGTAGCGCCAGATTCTCGCGATATGCTGCTTTCTTGAAATTTTCCGGTATTTCTTAAAGAGAAAAGCCTTATTGAAGCGTGACGGTTGGTGCTACGCCATTATTTTTAATTACAGCTGTAGTTTGGCTGATCATTGCCATATTGCCGGTTTTGTCGCGAGCATATACGGTTGTAACTGTTCCTTCAGCTGTTTTATCAACTGTTGTTATTGACGTTGTTGCTAGGCTTGGACTCGCTACCGTTGCTGACTCAACTATTGTTGCACTTGCACCCAAGGTGTCCAATGTGGCGGTTGTTCTGCTTGCGGTGTACATACCGCCTTTACCGTCTGCCTTCTGAATTTCAGTTACTGTTTGTTTGATGTAAATGGTTGTATCATTTACTGTTTTTATCGATGCCACATTACCATTGGAATCACGAGTTGTGGATTCTGTGTTCTTGACGACGGCATGCTTTTTCATCCATTCATCGTTATTTTCTTCAGCCGCTTCCACTAGTGATCCCGATAGAAGAGCTATAACAACAGCCGCACATCCTATTGTTTTTCCCTTCATGACTATCTCCTTTCACTGATCTTGTCACTTACTAAAGACTTTTTACTTTCTCATTTTTAAGTTATTGCACAATCCATGCCATTCTCGAAGATGCAAAAATGGTTATTCTGTAAAATGTTTAACATCAACATAATACAATAATATTTAAAATAAGGTGGGATTTCAGATTTGGTCTAGTGTATGCACAAGTATACATATCTAGTGGAAGTTATGTATCCATTTGTAAGCAGGACAAAATCATGGTGTCAAAGTTCGATAAAAAATATTTTCCCAGGTGAAGTAAAAACCCGAGAGGATTCTCAAACCTGCAAAATGGAGATAGCTGAATAATTAGATTTGCGAGAGAAGTGGTTATACAGATTCAGATGAGTACTCAATATTTTGGCAATACCATCAATTCAGTTCTGCATGATTGTTTGCTTGGTGACGAGTCTCCCTTGTTTGTCTAGTGCTTCTACGATTGTAGAAGTTATACCGTCCATTGGGTCTGTATTGACTGTCACTCGATAAACTATGCGCATGGATCCACTGGCAGAACGTGTTTGTGTTGTTGTAATTGTGCCGGAAGGAGTTTTCTGAATTGTTGTTATGGAGGTTACTATGAGCCCTGCATATCCTTTGACTTGTCCCTCGATAATGGTTGCTTTTCCACCCAAGGTATCCAGTGTTTCGGTAGTTCGACTTGTAAGTTCCAGAATGCCTTGCGCGTTTTTTTGTTTTACTTCGGTGCAGGTCTGAGTGATGTTTACGTTCGTAACCTTAACGGTTCTAACTGCTTTTACAGAACCATCATCATCGCAGTCCTGGGTTTCTGAAGTCTTGACCACGGCGTGCTTACTGAGCCAGTCATCGTCTTCGCTTGCGATAACTATCTGGCAGAGAAAGGGTAAAGCAAGGATAATTAAAGGCAATCTTACATACATTACGGAACACTCCTTTCCTGCGCACCTTCTCGTTATCCTTCTTGGTTGTATTACTATTGCAGAATTCATGCCATATTCTTGAAATGTGAAAAATATCGATTTCTGTTGGTTTCGGCCTTTGCCTGTAAAAATGTTTTTTTATTTAGTTCTTGTGTACTTGAGTATGCACCTTTATAAATTACGGCTGTATTCATTTGTACACATGGGATTTTGGTCATTTAGAAGGTATTTTTGATGGAAAATGATAGGAAAGTCAGGAAAATAGATGGACCGACTCTTGTAATTTCAGGGGATAAAATCAAGAATGCAATACTTGTCCAGAAGTCCAAGTTACTGGCGATAAGCGGTCCGCTTCAGGGCAAAGAATTCATGGTGGACAAGAACATCTTTACCATCGGCAGCGGATCAAATAATGATCTTGTTATTGAGGATACTACAATTTCCCGTCGGCATTGTGAAATCCAGCTTATCCCTGAGGGTTACGTTATTAGGGATCTTGGTAGTACTAATGGCACCGTTGTTCAGGGTGTAAAAGTAACGGCGGCTTTTCTCAATCAGAGCACCGAAATACATCTGGGTAAGACAAAACTTGTTTTCTGTCCCTTGAAAGAAGCGATGGAATATACGCTGAGCCAGAACGAATCGTTTGGGAATCTGCTGGGAAGAAGTGTACCGATGCGGAGGGTATTTCATATTGCCGAAACTTATGCCCCTACAGATGCCACTATATTGATAGAGGGCGAAACTGGAACCGGCAAGGAAGTTCTGGCGGAAGAGATCCACAAGCAGAGTGCGCGGAGCGACAAACCGTTCGTTGTCATCGACTGTGCCGCGCTTGCAAAGGAACTTATCGAGAGTGAACTTTTCGGGCACACTAAGGGATCCTTCACCGGTGCGAATATTGATCGTGTCGGAGCTTTTGAATATGCAGATGGTGGCACCGTATTCCTTGATGAGATAGGTGATCTTAGCGGAGAGCTCCAGCCCAAGTTGCTGCGTGTTCTTGAAAAGAAAGAAATAAGGAAGGTTGGTAGCAATAAGATTCGGAATATCGATGTCAGGATCATATCTGCGACAAACAGGAAACTTGAGGCCGAGGTCAATGCCGGTCGATTCAGGGAGGACCTGTATTTTCGACTGTCCGTAGTTCATATGGACTTGCCTCCGCTGCGGAACAGGAAAGATGACCTTCCTTTGCTCGCTAAGCGTTTTCTCAAAGAATTTTTTGGAAAAGATGCGATGGATCAGGTTGTGGATTTTGACAAGGCTATGGAAGCTTTCAAGACACATGATTGGCCGGGCAATGTTCGTGAGCTAAGAAATCTTATAGAAATGGCGGCCTACAACAAGCAGCGTCCTCTTGATCTAAGTTCTTTCCTTTATCTCGGAAAAATGAAAACGACGGCCGAGACATCCAGGAGTCAGGCATCTGATGAGTTGCGACCTTTTAAAGTGGCTAAAGGAGATCTGGTTGAGCAGTTTGAGAGGGATTATATTTCAGCATTACTGAAGAGAAATGACTGGAATGTGTCCAAAGCTGCAAGAGAAGCCGGGATCGAGAGAGCTTACCTGCAGCGCCTGATTAAGAGATACGAAATCAAGTCTTGATGGGATTCTCTTTGCTTAATTTATCCGCCACAAAATTCCGGGCCTTAGCCAGCAGTTCCTCAACATCGGGATTCTTGATCATGGTTTCGTCAAGCTGGTCAAGATGTCCTCGTTTGGCCAGGCGCTGCAATGCAGGCATGTAGTTAATGTTGTAAACCCATGTCATTCGCATCAGGTTCATGTCCGTCATTGATCTGACATTTTCATAGGAACCGTGCCCACATTTTCTGATCTCTGCAATCAGTTCAGGCGTAGCAGGGCCGTCAGGATCGACGTGTGACAGTATTTCCGGATAGTCTTTGTGCCGGTTGTTTTTTATGGTTTCGTAAACGATGCTGAGAATATCCAACTTATCGGCATCACGTATGAGGTTTACAAAGCGCAGTTCTTCGGAATTCATCCCTGGATCAATGGTCTTTTTATTGTGGTAACGTACACTGTTCAGGATCTGATTTTGTTCCGATTCGCATAGCCCTGACAAAATATCAGATTTGGCTATGATTTGATATCCACGCTCGCCGTGGTCAAACGACCTGTGGTCAAGAAACGTTTTGTATTCGGCAAACTGAGGAAATCTCGAGACATCGTGGAGCAGTCCTATTGTTTCGGCGATTGCGATATCACCCGCTGACCATCCGAGTTCCCTGGCTATATCCCTGCTATCTGTGGCAACGCGCATGCTGTGATCATATTTCAGCATGAGAACGGGATGCATTGTGCCATTTTTGTCCCGGTATTTCTCTGTGAAATCCATGAACCATGTTCTGATGTCTGTCTGGTTGGTTTCGTTCATTGTTTCTGTTTCTTTCCAGAAGAAGGTGGATAATGAAAGGAATCAAGGTGTTTTGTCAATCGAACTTGAATACAAAAAAGCAGGTGTTAATATTCAGGTATGAATATGAAAAGGAATGTATGGCTGGCCGTAATACCGCTGTTAGTGGTGTGTTTAGGATTGGCTGGTGGCAGGAATCTGCCAGATGGCGGAACTATTCCTTCTGAAGTGACTTACAGTAAGATTAATTCCATCACCCTTGATTTGGGTAATTATGTTTGCGTTGTCTTTCATGAGCCGAGCTCTGTAAACGTATTGCCCCTAGAAAGAAAACGTGACATGCCTGATTTGAAAGAGACAAGTTTTATGAATGGTGGTGTTTCCGATATGGATCAAGCCGTTTTGAGCATGATGCTGGATACGGCAGACGAGGAAATTAATGAGATGGATAAGACAAGGAAGAAGAAATCAAGAAGCATAATGGGACAATCGGATGGAAAGGCAGACTTTGATGATCGGGCTTCAGGCAAGGGTCCCAGTCCCTTTAAAAAGGATGTTGAAGAAGGCTGGGGTGGTTGGCTGAGCGATACTATATTGTCAGAGGAAAAGCGGGTCCAGAAAGAGATAAACTCCCAGTTGATGGAGGAGCAGGCAGAATCTGTGCTCCGTGGTGGTTTTGAGTTTGAACCTGCCAGTCAAATCGGATCAGGAGGGAAGGTTGATCGATTAGGATCGGCAGGAGAGATTAAAGATGGCAAGCTCACACCATTCAAACCTGCTTTCAGGATTGAGTCGTGGAAGCCCAAGGGCAAATAGCGTTCTTATCCGATCAATTTTACGCCTTTTTTGCCTTCTTCAATATGACCTATCACGACAGGTGTGATATCTGTCCTGCCGAGTATAGACATCACCTTTCCTTCATCCATCTTCCTGATAATAAGGATAAAGCCGATTCCCATATTAAACACCCGGTACATTTCATCGCGGTCTATCTTGCCCTTTTCCTGAATAAACTGGAAAAGGGGAGGTGTTTTCCAACAGTTTCTATCAACAACAGCGACTGCATTGTTTGGCAGTACGCGTGGGATATTGTCCTGGAAGCCGCCTCCGGTTATGTGGGCCATACCTTGGATCTGAACTTTCTCCATTACATGGCAGACAGGCTTTAGATAACTGCGATGTACTGCCAGAAGCGCATCAGCTACGGTCTTGACTGTTCCTGGCAGTTTGTCCGAGATCTTCAATCCTGCTGTTTCGAATAAAACTTTGCGTGCCAGAGAATAACCGTTTGTGTGAAGGCCACTCGAAGGCAGACCTATCATGACATCCCCTGGTTTTATGCCTGCTCCGGTAATGATTTTTTTCTTATCTACGGCTCCGACGATTGTACCGACCAGATCGTATTCGCCGGGAGGATACAATCCCGGTAATTCTGCTGTTTCTCCGCCCAGTAATGCGCAGTTATTCTCGCTGCAGGCTTTACATAGACCGGATACAACGTCTTGGAATACTTTGCTGTTGAAAACTGATGTGCCGATGTAGTCCAAGAAGAATAGCGGTTTGGCTCCCTGCACAAGAATGTCGTCAACGCAGTGATTTACTATATCCTGCCCGACTGTATCATGACGCTTTGCCATGGCGGCTACCTTCAACTTTGTACCGACTCCGTCTGCACTTGCTACAAGCACCATTCCCTTTCCGGGGGATTCAAACATGCCGCCGAAAAGACCTATGCCGCTCAGAACTCCCTTACCCCCTGTGCGGTCCGCCATTTTCTTTATGGCCGAAATGCCGGCCATTTTTTTGTCAATATCAACTCCAGCCTTTGCGTATGCGGAAATTTGCTTTTTTTTCATCGTTCGACTTTCTGTTGTAAGAATTACAAACCAACTGCCTTGAATGTCCTGTTAACGTCTTTAAAGTGCACGTTCAAATCGAAAACTCTGTTCAGATCCTTTGGTTTGATTTTATGCATTATTTCGGGATCAGCCTCGATTAATTTCCTGAATTCTGTGCCGGTCTCCCAGGATTCCATAGCGTGGCGCTGTACCATGCGGTAGGCCGTCTCCCGCGAGAAACCTTTGTCGGTGAGCATCAACAGAACCTGCTGTGAATGAACCAGTCCGTGTGTCATGTTAAGGTTCTGCATCATACGTTTGGGGTAGACCTTCATGTTGGTTACCAGCCTGTCAAGTTGTCGTAGCATATGATCGAGGGCGATCGTGCTGTCTGGTACAATTATACGTTCAACCGACGAGTGTGAGATATCCCGTTCGTGCCAGAGTGCCACGTTTTCCATGGCTGCCACCATGTTTCCACGAAGCAGGCGTGATAATCCCGAAAGCTTCTCGCCGGTTATAGGGTTCTTTTTATGGGGCATTGCCGAGGAACCCTTCTGTTCTGATCCGAAAAACTCTTCCATTTCATGGACTTCTGTACGCTGAAGGTGTCGGAATTCGGTGGCCCATCGATCAACAGATGCTCCGACCAGTGCCAGTGCGGTTATGTAATGCGCATGCCTGTCGCGCTGGAGGATCTGCGTGGATATTGCCGCTGGCTTCAATCCGAGCTTCCTGCAAACATATTTTTCCACGAAGGGATCGAGATGTGCATGTGTACCTACCGCGCCCGAGAGTTGTCCCACGGCAATGGTTTGGCGAGCAGCCTGAAGTCGAGCCAGAGCCCGTCCGAACTCATCATGCATCAAGGCCATCTTCAGTCCGAAGGTTATCGGTTCGGCATGAACCCCATGTGAACGGCCCATCATTGGGGTGAATTTATATTTCCGTGCTTTTACTGCAACGGCTGCGCGGACAGCCTTAACGTCCCTGATTAGAATATCGATCGCCTGAACCATTTGAACAGCGAGCGATGTGTCTAGTATATCCGAGCTGGTCAGGCCACGGTGTATGTAGCGGGCTGATGGTCCAACATATTCAGCGACGTTGGTAAGGAACGCAATTACGTCGTGATTTACTTTTGCTTCAATCCTGTCAATGCGTTTGACATTGAAGTTGGAGCGTGTCTGGATTCGTTTTAAATCAGCGGTCGGTACCATTCCGAGTTTGTTCATGGCTTCGCATGCCAGAATCTCTATCCTCAGCCATGTCCGGAATTTATTTTCATCCGTCCATATGGTTCCAATTTCTTTTCCTGTGTAACGTGGTATCATGTTTCTCTCTCCTGAAATCTTGCCTTGCTGCGATCGGGAACTATACAGCATTCATAACACAGCGGGCTAGAATAATTTCTTTTCAGGAGAGGCTGGTTAACTACGTGGATTGCCTGGTTGAATTCGATGCTTAACCTGGCCATTGCTTCCTTACGCAAACATCTTCCTGTGGAATTAATGAATAACCTTTGGTAGATAGCTTTACATGGGGAATATTACGGGAAGAGGGTTTGTCCTGCATGTGAAAACCATAACTGAATATATAATCGCTATTGCCCTGGTGGGGTGTATTTCGATATCCTTCTGACCCATGAAAATACTTGTTATTGGTGAGGGCGGGCGTGAACATGCTTTGGTCTGGAAACTGTCAAAAGATTCATGTAAAGCCCGGATTTTCTGCGCACCCGGCAATGCTGGAACTGCCGGAATAGCAACGAACCTTGCTATCAAGTCGGATGATGTTTCCGGTTTACTTGCCTGGGCAAAAACAAACAAACCAGAGCTTACCGTGGTAGGTCCAGAGGCACCGCTTTGTGCAGGGATTGTCGATATTTTCTCAAAGGAAGGTTTTCGTGTATTTGGTCCGTCCAGGGCCGCTGCCCAGATGGAGGGCAGCAAGGTTTTTTCAAAAGATGTTATGGATGCAGGAGGAGTGCCTACGGCTGCATCGCAGAGTTTCACATCCTCTAAGGAAGCGCTCAAGTATGTTCGGTCGCAAAGTTTTCCTCTTGTCATCAAGGCTGAAGGTCTTGCGGCAGGGAAGGGTGTGGTCATTTGTAATACTGAGACGGAGGCTGAGGCGGCTGTACAGGATATGTTGGAAAAGAAAGTTTTTGGCGGAGCCGGCGAACGTATCCTTGTTGAAGAATTTCTTGAAGGAGAAGAAGCTTCAATTCTGGCTCTAATTGATGGAAAGACCGTGGTCATGCTTGCGTCAGCGCAGGACCATAAGAGGGTTTTTGATAACGACCAGGGGTTGAATACCGGAGGGATGGGCGCATATTCGCCGGCACCTGTGGTCACTGACGACTTGTGGCCGGTGATCCGCAGGGATGTTTTCGAGAGGACTCTTGCTGAATTGAAGAAGCGTGGCATCACATACAAGGGGGTGCTTTATGCCGGGTTGATGATTGGAAAGAAGGGTCCAAGGGTTCTTGAGTTCAATTGCAGGTTCGGTGATCCAGAGACGCAGGTTATTCTTCCGAGGATTGATGGCGATCTGGTCCCAGCCCTCCTTGCGTGTGTAGACGGGACGCTTTCCGAGAAAATGATCAAGTGGCGCCGAGAAGCTTGCGTGTGTGTGGTTATGGCGTCAGGTGGGTACCCGGGAGCTTACGAAAAGGGGAAGGTTATAAATGGTATTGCAGAGGCCGAGGAGATCAATGGTGCAACTGTATTTCATGCCGGAACGAAAGTGGATAATGGCAAGGTTGTTACTTCGGGTGGGCGTGTTCTTGGCGTGACAGCGCTTGGTTCGGATTTACCCGCTGCTATCGGCAATGTTTACAAGGCTGTTGCCAGGATTACTTTTGATCAAGTTCATTTCAGGAAAGATATTGCAGCGAAGGCTCTACGAAGAAATTGACGAAGTTTGATCTTCGAGTATCGAATAAAGAAACAGGAATAATGGCACAATGGCTGGAGGGTATGGAATGAGAAGAAAACCTGAAGTTGGAATTGTAATGGGAAGCGATTCGGATTGGCCAATGTTGAAGGACTCGGCCACGTTCCTGGATACTTTTGGTGTGTGTTATGAAGTAAAGGTTATATCGGCCCATCGGACCCCTGCTTTAGCATCCAACTATGCGCGTACAGCGCTTGGGCGGGGATTGAAAGTCATCATTGCGGCGGCGGGAGGTGCGGCCCATCTCGGCGGCGTGCTGGCGGCCCACACTACCTTGCCGGTTATAGGCGTTCCTGTGAAGGGTGGTGCTTTGAATGGAATTGATGCTTTGCTGGCAATTGTCCAGATGCCTGCAGGCATTCCCGTGGCAACTGTAACTCTCGGGAGTGCCGGTCCCGTGAATGCGGCTGTTCTGGCGATCCAGATGCTTGCTATAGCACAGCCTGGATTGATGAAAAAGCTGGCAAAATACAAGAAGACGCTGGAAGACAAAGTGGCCAGTGGAAACTCTAAGGTTCAGGCTGACCTGAACAAGAAGCGAAGCTGATGAGTTTGCGTCTATTTTATTCTTTTATAGCTGTATTGATGATGTGCCTGTGTGCTTTTTGCCAGGAAGTAGAGGGGCCCAGGCCAATCGAAGACGTCTATAAGATCCTCCTCGACCATAATATCGCGTTTGATCTCAACAAAACCAGAAGAGCTACCGTTGAGGGCTTGATCAAGGCTGTTGATTCCGGCGCAATGCTTCTTACAGCGGAGCAATTCCATGCCATGATGATACGGACATCCGTGGAAAAGGTGGAGGAGTGGCCTGAAGATATCTGTTACCTGAAAGTGCGAGGGATATTCAGAGATGCAGGAGATGAAATTATTGAACATCTAAAGAAGTGGAATGACTCAGGCAAGGCCGGGGTTATTATGGATCTGAGAGGTTCCGGAGGGGAAAGCCTTCCTTCCGTAGACAGGATCGCAGCGCTCTATGTTTCAGATGACCCTCTGTTGTATCTGCTCAAGGATGGTCGTGGTGAAATTATTCAGACTCATCGACTCAGTGTGGATAATGAAACATTGGATGGGAATATACCCCTCCTTCTTCTGGTTGATAAGGCTACAACAGCAGCAAGCGAGCTGCTGGTTGCGATTTTAAAGAACCGCAAGGGAGTCCTGGTGATTGGCGTTTCCACAAGTGGTGATATCAGTTACAGGGAGAATGTCCCGTTGTCGCAGGATGAGATTCTTCACATTGTGACCAGACGGGTTTATGTGAATGGTGTTCAGTACGAAGGTGTTGGTGTTCTGCCGGATGTTGCCGTAAACTCTGACGGCGTGGACGGAAAGAGGAAGCTCCCTCCGAAAGTAATCTCGATCAAGCCCGAATCTGCTAAAGCAAAATCGGATAGAGACTTGATGGAGAAGGTCTTTCCTGACCCGGTACTTCTTCGAGCCACAGATATTTTACTGGCAATGAAAGCAACTGTAACTTATGGAAAAAAAACAACCGTTGATACTCCGAGTCCGACCGGGATACACTGACAGTAAAGATGCAATCGGTCGGGCCGCAGATACCCTGCGTAAGGGTTCTCTAGTAATCATGCCGACCGATACCGTGTATGGAGTGGCTGCGGATGCAAGGATTGCCGGATGGGATGATAAGTTGTACAGGGCCAAGAGCAGGGACCGTGGCAAGCCTATACCAGTTCTTGCGGCGAATATAGATCAAGTAGAGAATTATGGTGTGGTTTTGGATTGTGTTGAAAGGGTTTTGGCAGAAAGATTCTGGCCTGGCCCATTAACGCTTGTGTTACGTGCAGGGAGTGTTTCTGAAGCTTTCAGGGTACCTGCCTGTGCTATTGCCCTGGAATTGTTGCGAATGGTGGGCGGTGTTTTGCGGGTGACCAGTGCAAACGTGAGCGGAGAGTCTCCTGCGCTTACGGTAGAAGATGCGATCGCATCCATAGGGGAACATGTTGATGTCGCCCTTGATGCCGGTGTTTCGCCTGGTGGCGTTGCCAGTACTGTGGCCAAAGTCGAGAAGGGATCTGTTGTTGTTTTAAGGCAAGGTGCAATTAGCAGAGAAGAATTGGTGAGGGTAACTGAAACTGGGGCCTAAGGCCTAACTGTTTGGTAGTAAAGAGTTTATGTTTTATATGCCAAGTCGGTAAAATCCGGAAAGGTATTGAATGCCGAAAAAGAGAATATTGTTTCTTTGTACGGGGAATGTGTGCAGAAGTCCCATGGCTGAATATCTTTTGCGTGACAGGCTGGGGCGAGATTCCGGCTGGGATGTCGAGTCTGCCGGTCTTTCAACGTGTAATGGAATGCCTGCCAGTGGTGCAGCCATTATTGCCCTCAGGGAGCTTAATATTGACATGAAAGCTCATCTCAGCCGTCCTGTAAGCAGAGAATTGGTTGACTCGGCTTCTCTGATTGTGGTAATGACGGCGTCTCATCTTACGCAATTGCGGGCGATGTATCCGTTGGTGGTGGAGAAGTCTTTTCTCCTTAAATCGTTCACTCCCAATGGGAGGGGTGGTGACGTCGAGGACCCGATTGGAGCGTCGGTTGAGGTGTATTGCGGTATACGTGATGAAATAGAAGAGGCTTTGCCGGAATTGATTTCGTTTGTGAAGAGTCTTGAATCAGAATGAAAGGTTTACGATGAAGATAGCGCTTGGTGCCGATCATGGCGGATATGAGATTAAAGAATTGATTAAGAGCTTGCTTAAGAAACGCGGAGTGGACGTGGAAGACTTTGGCTGCAGCAGTATTGATTCTGTTGATTATCCCGATTATGCGCGTGATGTGGCAATGCGTGTTTCTCATGGGCTTGTTAATGAGGGAATTCTCATATGCAAGACGGGCATTGGTATGTCGATGACGGCTAATAAATTTCCACGCGTTCGCGCAGCCCTCTGCCTCTCGGCGGAGATGGCGGCGATGACCAAAGCCCACAATAATGCCAATATTCTTGTCATGGGCGGCGACTACGTTACCCCAAAGACTGCTGAGGAGATTCTTGATGCATGGATGAATTGCACTTACAGCAATGATTTTAGACATGAGCGTCGGTTGACCAAAATGGCGACATATTCCCAGGACGTATGGGAATCAGATGGTGTTTTTGAAGAAGATCCTGAAATCTGGCGGGCAATACGGAGTGAGATCAGCCGTCAAAGTCTGACTATAAACCTTATTGCTTCCGAAAACTATGCCAGTCGCGCTGTCATGGAGTCTCAGGGCTCAGTAATGACCAACAAATATGCCGAGGGATATCCCGGCAAGCGATGGTACAGCGGATGTGATTTTGTTGATGTTGCCGAGCGACTGGCAATAGATCGGGCCAAGCAGCTTTTCGGAGCAGAACATGCCAATGTTCAGCCTCATTGCGGAAGTTCTGCCAATATGGCTGTGTATTTCTCGGTATTGAAGCCAGGCGACACAATTCTTGCAATGAGTTTAGCTCACGGAGGTCATCTTACACATGGCAGTCCTGTTAATTTCTCGGGTCGGCTTTTTAACATCGTTTCTTATGGTGTGAACCAGCACACTGAAATGATTGATTATGATGATGTGGCTCGCCTTGCCAGGGAAAGTAAGCCAAAACTGATTGTTGTAGGTGCCAGTGCCTACCCGCGGATACTTGATTTCGCGAGGTTTAGGCAGATTGCCGATGATGTTGGTGCAATGCTGATGGTTGATATGGCGCATATCGCCGGCTTGGTTGCTGCAGGAACTCATCCTAATCCAGTTCCGCATGCGGAATTCGTGACTTCAACTACACATAAAACTCTTCGTGGACCGCGAAGCGGTCTGGTGTTATGTCGTGAAAAGTTTGCGGCGGATATAGATAAAACGGTTTTTCCGGGACTGCAGGGTGGTCCCCTTATGCATACAATAGCTTCAAAAGCGGTTTGTTTCCACGAAGCGATGAGGCCGGAATTCAAACAGTATGGTCAACAGATTGTTAAGAATGCCAAAGTCATGGCGGATATATTCCTGAAGGCTGAAATGAGGCTGGTTTCCGGGGGTACGGAAAATCACCTGATGCTTATGGATGTTACGCACATCGGGTTGACCGGTAAAGAGGCGGCAGCTGCTCTTGATCGTGCTGGAATTATAGTTAATAAGAATGCGATCCCTTTCGATAAGAACAGCCCGTTTATTACTTCGGGTATCCGTATCGGTACACCTTCTGTTACAACCCGTGGAATGAAGGAAAATGAAATGGTTGCGATAGCGGAAATGATTGTTTCTGTCCTCCGGAATATCAAGGATGATGTGCTTATTGTCAAGACACGTGAGAAAGCGGCTGAGCTGGCTTCGCGTTTTTCTGTCCCATAACTTGATTGGAAAACTAAAAGGCGGTTGATCAGAGATCAACCGCCTTTTTTTTGCATTCGTATTACTATTTCTTGGCAATTTTCTTGCCGGCGAATCTGCCGATCACAGGAAGTTCGCCCACGATTGGTTTTGCATAGTCAATGAAGGCTTTTGTGACGTCATTGCCTTCACTGTTGATGAATTCATCCGGCATATGTTTGGTTTCCTTTGCCACCGAACTCAATGGAACAGCTTCGAAGTAAACCTGATATTTCTTGCCGGGCTTACGTCTGATTGCCACTGATCCACTCTGCAATTTTAATGCCTGTTTTACGGCTGTTGAGCCAACGAATGCGGCCTCCCTTGCATCGTTTGTGGAAATGACCGAGGGATAGCATCTCTGCAGGTATCCGAATGTGTCGGCACGCACACGTTTGATATCTGTCTTTGCCTTGATCTCTGCTGCAAGCAGGTCCCCCAATGCACCGGTACCACTGAGTTGAACATTTCCATGGGAATCAACTTCCTTGCTGAATTTTGCAGCGATAGCGGTTCCATCTTTATCGGAAATACCCTCAGAAACCGCGATAACACAGCGTCCGTACTTGTCGTTTACCTTCTTAACGTCGGCAACGAACTGTTCCATGCTGAAAGGACGTTCAGGGAGGTAAATCAGGTGCGGACCATCGTCAGGATAAACCCTTGCCAAGGCCGATGCGGCGGTGAGGAATCCTGCATGACGTCCCATTATGACGTCGATCTTTACGCCGGGTAGGGCGCGGTTGTCCAGGTTGTCGCCCATGAGTGCAAGTGTAACAAACTTGGCTGCGCTGCCGAAGCCGGGGGTATGGTCATTTTCACGCAGATCGTTATCGATAGTCTTGGCGATGTGGAAGCAGCGGAGCTCGAAACTGGACTTCTTGGCTTCCTCGCTAATTATATGAACGGTTTCTGCCGAATCGTTTCCTCCGATATAGAAGAAATAGCGGATTTCGTATTTCTTCAGGACTTCAAAAATTCTTGCACAATCTTCAGGGGAGGGCTTTTTTCTGACGCTGCCGAGGGCCGACGATGGAGTATTAGCTACGGCTTTCAGTGTGGCGACAGATTCCTTCTTGAGATCTATGAAGTCTTCGCCAAGTATTCCCTTAATGCCATGGAGTGCGCCGTAGATATTTTTTATTTCCTTGTGTTTCTTTGCTTCAATAATAGCGCCCACAAGGCTCTGGTTAATTACCGGAGATGGCCCACCACTCTGTGCGATCAGCATATTTCCCGATACTTTCTGTTTCATTGTATGTCTCCTTATTAAAGATTTAAGAAGCGCGTAATCTGCCATTGTTGGGGTTTGCTGTTCAAGTTAAAATATGATACTACGGGAAACAGTTTAAGCAGTTAATGATGCAGTACTTGATTCCACTAGTGGAGAACCTGAGATGGAAGAAGGCAGGCGACAAACACGCAGACAGTCCTATAAAAAAGGACGATGGCAGGTGGAAAGGGAACGCTGCCATATAGAGGACTATACTCCACCGGTTGGTGTTTCAGATCCTGTGAGTATCACAGATGCGCTGTCTGGTGTTATGAAACGCTTCGGTCTTGAAGATACACACTGGCTTTCTGTGCTTGAGAATGAGTGGCAGGGTATAGTTGGTGTGGCAGTTGCAAAACATACACGTCCAGGCAGGATGGAAAAGAGAAAGTTGACGGTTTTTGTGGATAATTCGGTCTGGTTGAGCGAACTCAGCAGGTACGGCCGTGAGCAGATGCTGTCAAATCTCCAGAAAAGGTTCGGGAAGAATAAAATCCTGTCTGTGGGGCTTGCCATAGATCCGGATGGCAGGATACAGGGCAAGTGAATGCAGCCTATTCGTTGAGAGGCAGAAGCCTTGCGACCTCTTCCTTCATGCTTACTGAAATGTCTATGGATTGGTTTGCGTATTTCTTCGCAGCTTCAAGCCCGCCCAGTTCATAACATAGAATGGCTGAGGCCAGTGCATTCTCTGCCCTTACCTTGTAGTGGGTTGCTTTATTTGCAAGACTCCAGTCAATTATTCTCAATAATTGTGCGCCACTGATTTCCGTCCACGAGGCTATCCTTGTCTTGAGTTTAACCCCGAGCATGTTCGCTCCGATAATGTCCTGACTTGGCGTGAGCCAGCCCCACTTGAAGGGTTCTGCGTTCAGTCGTTCGATGAGGTACAGCTTGAGTTTCTGGAGATATGTGTAGCGATCTGCCAATACCTTGATAGCTGCCTTACCCTCGTCGGTCTGGAATGATGCTGCCTGGCCATTTATAGAGTCCAGTGCACCTTTGAAATCGTAGAGCTTTATCATAGGCAGGCAATTGTTGCGTGCCGATTCGGTTAGCTTAATTTCGTTTTCTATCAGGGCTTTCAGTTCTGCCGCTTTACGTTTTGCAGCTTCTTCTTCCGCTTTCTTTTTTAATTCCTCTTCTTCGCTTTTCTTCCTGGCTTTTGCTGTTTCTTCGAATTCAGCTTTTATGGATTCTGCTTTTTGTGCTGTTTTTTCAGTTTCTGCCAGCAAGACTTTTGTCTCACTTTCAAGAACCTGTATGGTTTCCAGTTTCTGAACAATTTGTTTATTTTTGGCGGACGCTTTAAATGATACCGGTGAGCTTAGGACGTCATTCTTTAATTCTTCAGAGGATTCTTGGGCTGATTTTGCGAGTGAGCTTTTTTCAGCAAGAGCGAGGTAATTCTCAAATATTTTCCTCGCCAGGCCCCTGATTTCCGGTTCATTTTCTATTTTCTCAAGGACAACGTCCGGCTTTGCGATCACTGGTATGGGTACTGATGCAGGAATATTAGATGGAGCTTGTTCGTCCGGTTTTTCCTCAGGTTTGGCTTGATCTGCTTTGCGTTGCTGTTCGAGCTGTTCCTTGGTGGCCTCTCCTGGTGGACCTTCTTCAATGGCTTGTTTCTTTTCTTTTTTAGGTTTTGGAGAACTTTTTGGTTTGGCTTTTTCTTCTGGTGTTGCTGCGACGGCTGGAACTGCTGCAGCGTTGGTATCTGCAATAGCGGCTGGAGTCGTATTTGATACAGTAGCGCTCGTTATGGCATTGGTTACAGCGTTTGTGGCTGCCTGTTCTGGCGTTGGCGCAACTGCTGCGTCGTCAGTTTTTGGTCTATAAATTGGTTTCACCAACTGTTCGCCTGTGACTATGGCAACTGCGCTGATAACCTTGTCCACGCAAGCTTCCGATGCCTGAGCCATTTTGAATATATTTGATGAGGTAAGTTGAATGGCCGAGAATGTTGTTTCGGAAACCGCTTTTTCTTTTATAAGGTTTAGCTTCTCGATCTTCGCAATCCTGGTCTGTTCTTTCTTTACTTTCGACTTCATGACTGCGGCTGATGCCATCCATATAATGAGGCCGATTCCAATAAGGATATACACCCAGGCGGGTATTTTAATCTTAACGTTTTTGGCTTTGGTGACATTTTGCATCAAACGCTTGCTGAACGCCTCGCCTGAAATGGTTTCGCCGTCTGCAGCGCCTCTGGACGATGGTATGTGAATCTTGCTTGATTTTGGTCTGCCAAGTTCATCTCTTCTGGGTGTTGTATCCAGAGAGATCTGTGATGTTCGCTTTTTGGGAATGATTAGTGTTTGTCTTGCTTTTTGTGCTGCGAAGGTTCCGGTTTTAACCGGTCCAAGCGTCTGTACGGCTTTACGCAGATCTCCAAGCAGGGAGCTGTAATTGGGATATCTCCTGACTGGTTGCCGCTGGAGCATCCGCATTACTATACTTTCCACGAACCTGTCGATTTTTGGTCGCAGAACTTTTAGTTCAGCAGGGTCTCTTTCCAGCCTGGCCTTGACGACATCGATCGGAGTATCTCCTTCGAATGGCGGCTTGCCCGTGAGTGCGTGGTAGAGGGTTGCTCCTAGACTGTATATGTCTGATCTGGCATCAACAGGTTGACGCCTGATCTTTTCTGGAGCGATATAATACGGGGTGCCCCATATGCCTTCTGCAGATGCCTGATGGGCGAAGGTTGCAAGTCCGAAATCTACGATCTTTGCGGATCCTTTTTCGTCCAATAGAATGTTTTCAGGCTTGATATCGCCGTGGACCAGTCCGATTTCATCGGCGGCTTTCAGTGCGTCTGCAACATCAACGGCAATTTTCATTGCCAGAGCCTGATCAATCTGTTTCCCGCCCTCCATCATTTTGTCCAGCCGCTGACCGCCCACCAGTTCCATTACGATGTAGGGCTGACCTTTTTCCTTGCCGAATGCATAGATCTGGACAATGTTGGGATGGTTAAGTTTTGCGACAGCCTGGGCTTCGCGTTTAAAGGTTTCAACGAACTCCCTGTTGTCCCCCAGAGACTGGAGCATTACCTTGATCGCGACGTGTCTACCGAGCGCGGTATCTTCTGCGTAGTAAACCCCGCCCATTCCTCCCTTACCGATAAGATTCAGGAGGAGGAACTGTCCAAGTTTTGCGGGAACGTTCTCAACCGATCCGCAGTCAGGACATTCGACTCCGACAAAAGGCTCAAGATCTGCAACATCAATTTTGCAGCCGCATTTGCTGCAAGTTGCTTCTGGCACTCTGTCAGTTATTATTCCTATATCTTTGCTGTCCGGATCCATTCGCGTAAAACCCTTAAGCCTTAAAATCGCCCATCTTTATTAGTTTTTGTATGATAGAATGCACGTTTCAAGCTGTCCATCTCTATTTTTTTGGTTATAGTGTCTTCCATAAACGGAGAAAAGTGTTCGCATGCATTCTGTATTTTTGAAAATAGGTGACTTCCAGATTTTCTGGTTCGGTGTAATGATGGCCATGGCATTTCTTGCTGCCCTTACAAATTGGACATATCTAGGGAAGGGGCGGGGGCGTGACTTCAATTATTGTTCCGACCTCATGTTCTGGATGATGGTTGCCGGCGTGGTGGGTGCTCGCATGGCTTATGTTGTCGCAGACTGGCGGACGTTCATTGAGCGACCTGTAACCATGCTGTACGTACACAGGGGTGGGCTTATTTATTATGGTGGCTTTATCGGTGCCGGTATTGCCCTGTACCTTTTCTCGAAGTTTCGCCATGAAAAATTCATGTCTGTAGTTGATTTTGTCATTACCTCGGTGCCTCTCGGGCATGTTTTTGGTCGTATCGGGTGTTTCCTGAACGGATGTTGTTATGGCCGGGAGTATAACGGCATATTGTCAGTCCATTTTCCAAAAGAAAGTATTCCGTGGGATGGGCATTTGTATGCCGGGAAGATTACAGCAGGCGCAAAATGCAGCTTGGCTGTGCATCCTGTTCAACTGTATGAGGCTTTTTTTAACCTTTTGGTGTATGTTGTTCTGTTGCTGATATATCGTAAAAGACCGGTTGACGGGAAAATAACGGCGCTTTATCTCATGATGTATCCTGTTGGCCGTTTTCTTTTTGAATATCTAAGGGGGGACGAGCGGGTAAGATGGTTGGCAGGCTTTTCTGTGGCCCAGATTTTCAGCCTCTGCCTGATAGTTCTCGGGCTTGTAATCTGGTTTCTACCAAGCCGAGTCACGAATCCTGATTCTACGGTACGGAGTTGACCGGTCATGGCTATAATCCAGAACGAATCAGTAATAGAAATAACCGTCGGGCCTGGTGAGCGTGGTCAGAGACTTGATGCGTGGTTGAGTTCCAAACTTCCTGATATGTCCCGTTCGCGTATTCAGGCGCTCATTAAAGCCGGTTGTGTGACCCTGAATGGAAAGAAAAGTGTAAAAATGCATGCCCGTGTTGCCAAGGCAATGCAGGTCGCATTGACAGTGCCGCCTGTCGCTCCTGTCGAGGTCAGTGCTGAGAATATTCCTATAGATGTTGTTTGCGAGGATAGTGATGTAATTGTTCTGAATAAACAGCCGGGATTGGTTATCCATCCTGCCGCTGGTCATCCATCCGGTACTCTTGTTAATGCTTTGTTGTACCATTGCAAGGATCTTGCCGGCGTTGGAGGGGAATTGCGGCCTGGTATTGTGCATCGCCTGGACAAAGACACAAGCGGTCTCATGGTGGTTGCCAAGAATGAACGGGCAATGAATATCCTGGCGCGTCAATTTAAAAACGGCAGAGTTAAGAAGGAGTATATCGCCATCGTGCATGGCGTTCCGGAGCCGCGTGTGGGTAGATTAGAAACGCAAATAGGACGGAGCGTAAACGACAGGAAGAAAATGTCAGTCACATCAGAGCCTGCAGGACGTACCGCTATAACTAATTACGAGGTAATGGAAATCCTGGGTGATTTCTCCGTGGTCAGTCTGAATATTGAGACAGGACGTACGCACCAGATAAGAGTGCACATGGCCCATATAGGTCATCCTGTCTTTGGTGACAGACAGTATGGCGGCAGGAAAGTTCAGAAATATGATGAAGTTCTCCCGGCCAGACAGATGCTGCATTCTTCTGAACTGTCTTTTATTCATCCTGGTACGAACAAGCGTGTCAAATTCAAGGCGCGGATTCCGGATGATATGGAGGAGTTCATTGCCAAGCTCCGCTCAGACTCAGGCAAGGGTTCTTGACAAATCGCCGGGCATTACGGAGAATCCCGGCTTTTTACAAGGAAAGGTCGGTATGGGTGTTAGAGAAGAAGTTGTGCCGTTTATTGTTGCCGCTGTTGTTTTTGGCATAATTGTGTCGGTCCTGTGCAGGATCTGTGGAGTAACTGTTCAGCGCGCCATATGGGCGGGCATAGTTCCTGCCGTTGTCCTGACAGGTTATTTCCTTTATTTCTTCCGCGATCCCGGGCGTGTTTCGCCAACAGATGAAAGTCTTATTCTTGCCGGGGCTGACGGTGTCGTGGCGTGTATCAAGGATGTCCGTGAGGAGGAAGACCTTAAGGCTGATACGGTAAGGGTAAGTATTTTTCTGAGTCTTTTTGATGTTCATGTTAACCGGGCTCCTATTTCTGGAAAGTCCAGTTTTCTCCGTTATTTCAAGGGGAAACATTTTTTCACGTTCAAGGAGAAATCATCGGATTACAATCAGCATAATGCGATACTGATTGTTGGCAAAACGCGATGTCTTGTGAAGCAGATTGTGGGGCCGGTGTGCCGCAGGGTTGTGTATTGGCCTGATCATGACAAGGCAGTTGATTTAAATATGGGTGATCGGATTGGTATGATGAAATTCGGATCGAGGCTGGATATGTATTTCCCGAAGGCCGAGGTCGACATCACTGTAAAGGTCGGCGATAAAGTGGCGGCTGGTCTGTCAGTGATCGGTAAAATAAAGAAATAAAGGAGACGGTAATTTGTGAAATGGCTTGGTTTTGCAAGGGATCCTGACCCAGTTCTTGTGAGCTGGCGCCAGTTTGTTCCGACAATTATTACGCTGATGGCCATGCTTTCCGGATTTCTCAGTATTCTGGTTACATTTGAGGGAATCAGGACGACAAATCCGCACCTTTTCCGGCTCTCTGCGCAGTTAATTATGTCGGCTCTGATTTTGGATGGATTGGACGGCAATCTTGCAAGAATGCTCAAAGGGTCCAGCGAGTTTGGTGCCGAGCTTGACACATATGTGGATCTGACAGCTTTTGGGATTGCTCCTGCAATCCTGATTTTTGCTGTTACCTTGCAGAGTAAGGACGAGGTTCTTCGTGTTCTGCTTCCATCTGCGGTTGCGGTTTCGGGCGTATGTCGGCTTGCCAGATTTAAGGTCAAGGATCCACTTCGTGGGCAGGGGGGGTATGCCGGTTTGCCCATCACTGCCAATGCTTCATGGGTTGCGTTGTTTGTTTTCATAAGTCAGACTCCGCCTTATGACAGGTTTTCTTTGGATCAGGGTAAAGTGGCAACTCTTTTCCTTGCAGGTATTCTGATCTTCATAGTTCTGCAGGTGTCAAACCTGCGTTATCCGAAGCCTTCGAAAAAGGCGACTATTTTTATTCCAACTGCCATTCTCGTCGGGCTGTTGTTTTGTCCCGTGAAAACTTTTTCCGTGCGAGTTGCAATCATTCTGCTTGTGATGGGGGTTGCGTATATCTTTCTCGGGCCGTTGTTTGTGAAGGGTATGGCAGTGCGCAAGGCCCGTATGGACGCCAAAAAAAATGGAACCACTGCTAATGGATCCTCTGATTCTCTTGTTAAAGATGCCGGTTTAGGCGAGGATTAAGGTGGTTTGGGAGGTGGATGTTTCTATGTCATCGCTCAACCATGTCCTGAGTGACTTTGTGCAGTATCTTGAAAATGAACGGGATGCTGGGCGAGGTATGGTGGAGGTTCCTGTTGAAGTTTTGAATGAGCTGGGAGTTATGCCAAAAAAAGCTACTGTGCCCGTGTCTAAGGAAGCTGTCAAAATTGCCTCACTACACCGGCAGGTCAATCATGAACATTTGCCGGGAACTACAGGGTTGGAGGAAATAAAGGCATCCATTGCCGCCTGTAAAAAGTGCTCTCTCCATAAGTCCCGCACGAATGTTGTTCCAGGGCAAGGATCTGTCAGTCCTGAGATCATGTTTGTTGGGGAGGCGCCGGGTGCTGATGAAGATTTGCAGGGGCTTGCATTTGTCGGGAGAGCAGGACAGCTTCTGACAAAAATGATTGAGGCCATGGGGTACAAGCGTGAAGAAGTTTTTATCGGGAACATTTTAAAATGCAGGCCTCCTGATAATCGACCTCCGATGCCTGATGAGATGGAAGTGTGTTTGCCATTTTTGAAGGCACAGATTGCAGTGATTAAGCCCAAAGTGATTATTGCCCTTGGATCTACCGCTGTTAAAGGATTACTTAATCTTACCACAGGCATTACCAAATTGCGGGGAAAGTGGCTTTCTTTTGAGGGTATCGACCTGATGCCGACGTATCATCCTGCGTATTTGTTGCGTAATCCACCTGCAAAGAAAGAAGTCTGGGATGACTTGCAGGAGGTTTTGAGGCATCTGGGTCGTACGCCGCCGCCTGTGAAAAAGCGATAGTGTCGTGTGCGGGATTTTGGTGAGTGATTGGAAGGAATCACTAATGAGTGATGTTTTGTTCAAATGCCAGGGATGCTCATTGAGTTTGTCTGTCTCGGAAGTGGCGGTGGGACAGACTTTTTCCTGCCCCTCCTGCAAGGCGGAGGTTCAGGTTCCTTTGCCTGTTCTAAGGTTTCTGTGTCCGTCGTGTTGTTCCGAGTTGTCTGCTCCTTACGAACTCAGGAATGAAGTGGTCTCATGCCCGAATTGTGAGACGGGCCTGCGCCTGCCTGAAAAGCTGGCATTACCATGTCCATCCTGTTCCGTGAATCTTGAAATTGAAGACGAATATTACCTTCAACTTGCAGGTACAGTTGTGGAGTGTCCTGAGTGTGGCGGCCAGTTGGTTATCCCGGGTGCTGCTGCTAATGTTGAGCAGCCGGAAGTTTCTGATGAAAAGGTTGATGCAGAAGTGGCCTCAACAGGAACGAAAGCTTCTGATGGGAACAAGCCTGTGGCACAGTTTGAGTCCGGATTTGCTCAGAAAACCATGCGACTTGATGAGTTTATGGAAGGTATTTCCCAAGCTGACACGCTGAAGGAGGGGAAGTGCCCTTATTGTAGTTCTCCGTTACAGAAAATTCATGGTCGTGCTTACGTGTGCCGACGCTGTAATCGCGTTATCAAAACAGTAAAGCGGACCATTTAGGGAAATACTTATTGCAAACGCTGAAGTCTTTGCCTAACATCCGGCGGTTTTTCAAGTGTGTACCTGTAGCTCAATTGGACAGAGCATCTGACTACGGATCAGAAGGTTGCTGGTTCAACTCCAGCCAGGTACGCCACCTAAATACATGCAATATCCCAAGCAAATTACATGCTTTTGTGATTGTTGTGTCTGTTTTACCTTTGTGAGTTGGTCGTGTTCGGCCTTGTATTGCGGGTTATTTCTACGTTTATTTCTACGTTTAAGGTTTGATTTCTTATGTTTTCTGTCATATTCTACTAAAAACAACATGGATATACATATTCACTTGGAGAACGAAATATGCCGCAGCTTCTGAAGAAAGAAGGGTCTCCTTATTGGGTAGCTCGGTTTCAGATTAATGGTAAAGACTACTGGCGTAGCACTAAGAAGACAAAGAAAAGTGAAGCACAAGATGCCATGTCTGACATGATTGCAGCAGAAAAGGGGAGTCTATCAATTGAAAGAATTTTTGAGAATCTTATTCAAGCGTTGGAAGCAATGCCAAAAGAAGATCAATTGCCGCAAAAGCAGTCTTTTGCAAAACGCCTTCTCCATGGAACATCATCACAACTGACCGATTCAAATAAATGGCAAGATGTTCAAGATGTTATCATTTCCTATCTTTCGAAAATAAAAGAACCACACGAAGCAGACAAAATCCGGCGGAAAATCGCTACTCAGTTATTGCAGGGACAATCCACAAAACTTTCAATTTCTGAGTCGTGGCAATCTTGGACAAGTAGTCCCAGAAAGAGAAATCCAGGGGATCGTACTATGGAAGGCTATTCTGCCATCTGGAAGCGGTTTGAAAAATGGATATCAAAACAACAAGTCCAATACTTGCACGAAATTACTCCGCCAATGGCGGAAGATTATGCCGCTGATTTATGGGATTCGCATGTTTCTCCCGGCACTTACAATGCACACATCAAGTTTTTGCGCAGCATGTTCGATATTATAGAAAATAGGGCTGGTTTGTTGACCAATATCTGGCGAGACATTCCGATGATGGAAAAGGAACAGGAGGGGCGTCGCAATTTTACGCCAGAAGAACTGGCAAAAGTTTGTCAATGTGCCAAGGGAAACATGCGTTACATGATTGCTTTGGGACTTTATACGGGTATGAGGCTTGGTGATGTTGTAAATCTGCGCTGGGATGCAGTGCGGTTGAAGGATGGGTTTATTGAAATCATGCCCATGAAGACAAGACGTTTGAATAAAAAGGTACGTTTGCCGATACATCCTGTTCTTCGCGCTCTCTTGAATGAACTTCACATAACTTCACATGGTGAATATTTGTTTCCTGAAGATAGAAAAATCTATTTAGTTGACCAGAGCGCAATTACGAAACAAATACAGGCGTTTTTTCAAAGTTGCAGCATAGCGACACAGGAACAGGCAACAAATGGTCATAGACGGCGGGCCATTGTTCGGGTTGGTTTTCATTCTCTACGGCATAGCTTCGTAAGCCTATGTGCGGCTAATCATGTGCCTCAGGTTGCAATTATGGAACTTGTGGGCCATGGCAGCCCTGCCATGACGGCGTTGTACAGTCATGCTGGTGATGAGCAGAAGGCTAAAGCAATTGCTGGCTTACCGACCTTATCGTTTGAGTCTGTTTCCAAAAAGCAGAAGAAGGCTAAGAAGAAGTAATACTCATTTGGTGTTTTTGGGTGCAAAAAATCAATTAGCCGGTCTTTTACCGCTTCCCTGGGTTGATTTGGTGAAAAACTTCTTTCAACACTTCATCTGGAATATTGTCCTGTTCCCATTTTGCTGCCGCATCATCCATTCTGTCGAGATAATCATATGGGTCTTCACCCGCGTGCTTGGTGGTGTCTATACCCTTATACATGCCGAGCGGCCTTGTTTTCGATTTCTTTGACATCTTGACCTCCATAATGGGATACATTTGTTAGCTATACATCCATTCCCGGTTTTGTCGGCCTGTCCAAGTCCAGCATCTTTTTAATGCTGTCTTTCCATTTGATCTTGGAATTGTCTTTGTATTGATCGTACAAGTCCTTAATAAAATCAAGATTCTGCGCCTTGAGAAGTTCGTCCGCTTTCTGTAGCGCTTCTTGTCCTGCACCGTTGAGTTTCAGTCTCTGCTTGGCTTGATTCATTTGACCTATCCAGATTGAATCGGAAACAAACGGCAGCGTTGCAGAAATAACCTTCCCAACGTCGCAATCCAGCATAGGTTCGCATGATATGCTCGTTTTGTATCCCATATTATGGGCCAGTTCCAGGGAAAGCAGCCTTTCTTCCACACTCGGAGCGTTTGGCTCCCAGAACTTCAGAATGTTGTTATCAAGACTGCCTATTGTAAACCGAAATAACATCTTTTCCTTGAATTTCGTATATCTTTTACAAATTGCATGGATGCAATCCACATTCGGTTTCGACACAACAAGTACAAAATGCCCGCGATTCAGCATTTTGTCCAATGCTCCAAGGCAAAACCCGAGATTCTCAAGATTTATGTCATGGGTTGAGGGGAACATGATTTTTGTGGGTTTTCCTTTGCCTGCGCGCGGAAGATTATCACAGAGAATTCTCTGTTTCCTCCATCCTTCCGGGGAGATCCTGCCAAACCTGACAGCATTGCTGCATGCCCAGCAATACAGGCAACCGTGTGGACAGCCCAGGCAGATATTAAAAGTTTTGCATGCCCATTCACGTGTTCCGGTGATATTTTGCTTTCTCATTGTTCACCTCGCTTGGATGTCTGGCTTGTTTTTGTTTCAGGAAGAACTTTCTGTCTGCGATTTCGAATGTTTGGCTTAGCTGGTTTCTGGAGTGATAAGCACTCAAACAGGTATGGAAAGATAAAAGGTATTGTTATGGTAGAATATATTATAAGGATCGGATCAATCCATTTGTCGCCTAAAGTGATAATTCCGATGAAAGACGCCCCTACTGAGCTGTATAGTATGATTGGATTTGCAAGGTCCAGATGATCCTTTATGGCTTCTTTTATTATCAGTACGAATGCCACAGCCGCAATGCCCATAAAATACCCTACGAAAAAAATTGTGCTCATGTTTGCTCCCTATGAAGGATTGCATTGTTATTCATGTTTGGTTGATAACCGGTCCTAAACCATTCCTTGAAGGTCTGAAGAAAATTATAAACCAGTCAGACATCCGTTTATACCAGCTTGTATTCTGATGACCGTTCTCGTATTTCTCCTGCACAACAGATGTTTCTTCTTCCATTGCCGAAGTTTCAGCGCCCATGGCTTCAATCAGATCTCCCAGACCCTGAAGGCTGAAGAACAGATTCCTTTCTGCTTTGTTTGCTGTCCGGCATGATGCCAAAGGCACGAATTTTGTTTTCACGGAGGCTATTTCTTCAACCTTGAATTGCCGGATGAATTTCATGCCTGCGCTTTCGATAAATGTTTTTGGAGAACAGGTGGTCAAGTGAATAAGCCGTGAATTGATATCGCCCATGCCATAGATACAACGCCGGTCGATTACAGCGAAAAGAAGCCGCTGGTTTCCGTTTCGGTTGCGATAGATGCCAGGACGGAGTTCTGAGGAATTGCTGGTCTGGGGATTGTTTGCTGATGTTTTCATTGTCTGTCCTCCGGTATTTGGTTGTTATGTGTTAATAAAAAGGCGTTATTCGTTTGATGCGGGTTCGCTGTCACCATCATTATTGTCTTCGGGTAGTGTTTCTGTTTCCTTCTTTGCCCTGGAGAGAAACTGAATTCTTTCGGCTATTACCCTTAGCCTGTTTTTCTTTTCTCCATCCTTTTCCCAAGTCTCGTATTGGAGCCGACCCTCAACGAAAACAGGCGATCCTTTTGAGAGATGATCCGCACAAGCTTCGGCCTGTTTGTTCCAGGCAACCACATCCGCGAAACAAACCTCATCTTTTTCTTTCCCATCTGTTGTTTTATATTTTCGGTTGATTGCCATGCTGAGATTTGTGACAGGCCGTCCAGATGGCGTATATCGAAGTTCAGGATCCTTTGTCAGATTGCCGATGAGGAATACTTTGTTTAGATTTGCCATGTAATTAATCCTCCTTTTCATAAACATGTACGTTGTCGGTTTGCGATTATTCACCTCAACTGCCGGATTTCTTTCACCAATCCGACTTCATGAAGTGATTTCGACGTAAATCATAATCCAGAGTTAACGGAACATCTACGGAAGCAATGGGGTGAACATGGGAAGCGCCGGGATTGTAACGCGCGGCAACCCGACTTCTCATCGTTTTGGGTTGGAATATGACCGAATAAAGGAAAGCAGCTTATCGGCGGATATGACGTTTATACGTTTTATTGATTTATTTATTCTCACATCGGCATTCGGAAACACGATAACCGCAATCATCCAGGTGTTCTTGCCCCATAATTGCTGCATGATCCGGCGTTCCCAACGAATCGTACGGTTCATTTGGCAGAAATAATTCTTTTTGAACGGTTTTCCGTTGAGAAGAAGTTGCTTGCCATCAGTAGTGACGACCCCTCTATGGGCCTTGGTCTCGATGTTGAATACAAATCCATCTGGCCTGATGACAAGGTGATCAATATTCCCATACTTGAACTTGATGTCATTCACGACAAGGCACCCGTCAGTCAGCAGTTCTGTTAAAAGTCTTGCGACTACCTGTTCAGCCTTCTGCCATTCTCGTATTTTCTTATTTTTCATGCCCATTCTTAAAAACATCCATCACTTAAATACTTTCCGGTAATGAATTCGGTATACCGGAAAACTTATATAGACGTTCGTCTTCTCTCTTTTATGGCTTATGACTTTGAAGATGGCGTTCCCTCTCATGTCTGCACAAGACCACGTTATAAGTCCAGGGCAGAGAGGCAAATCGGAGAGTTACTTCATCAGCGACACATTCCACATATTTATGAAAAACCAATTGCTGTTATTGATGATGGCAAAACAAGAATCTGGTATGCGGATTTTGCGCTGCAGTGCGGCCCACTTATCGAATATTTCGGTATAAACGGTAAGCAGGACTATATCGAAAGGACAAGACATAAACTGAGGGTTTATCAGCAGAACCAATTTGATGTTATTCCTCTTTATCCGCCGGATATTACCGGTTCATGGCAGAAGAATCTTCTCGATAGAATAGGGGCGACATTGGAAAAACGACTTACGCAATATCGGGGTAATCGGTAAGACTTATCTGCCAATGATAACTGATAGGCAAAGGTGTTGGCATAATCCTTCACTCTCTTTCCTGCAAAAAGCAGTTGATATGTTCGCCCTTCTACTGAAGTGTGAACTTTCCTGACATTCATTTCCGATAGTCAAGAACATCAAAATTCGGCTTATTACGGCCTGTTCTCTTAACTTCGGTATCTCTGTAATAGTTGGATAGGTCACGCTATATTACCTCCCCGAAAACTATAAATACTTATCCTTCCTTCCCTCAAAAATAGACGGTATATCCGCTTTTTCCAGCAAATTACCATCTTCAATAAAGTGCATCTTACAGTAGAAGTGTGAACTTTTCCGGAAAAGCGGCCAACCTATCCTCAATGTACAATGGTTCCAGCACACAACA
>MHBM01000110.1:11081-12997 GCA_001804885.1 Lentisphaerae bacterium RIFOXYA12_FULL_48_11 | reverse complement strand
TTATAATTTTTAATAATTATTCTGTTTCTTTATATAATACATTGCGTACTATCGTATTTTCTTGGCTTAATTTTGACTTGGCACTGATGTAAATGGTATTTAGCCCCTGACCCAAAACAATTGCTTCTGAAAATTTACCGTCTTGATCAATAGCAACAGCCTGACCATTGATTTTAATCACTGCTCCCGGTACGGATTTGCCGGAAATTATCAACTCTCTTTCAGAGACAATCATATCAGCCTGCGGAGAGGCAATGGTCAGCGCCGGCGGAGTAACCAAGCGGAGTAAACTAAAGCCAAAATAAACCACTACTCCAAACACCACAATACCAAAAACACCAAATTTTAACAAGCGAGGAATAAGCACCGGTTTTTGATGATGGGGACTGTTGGTAGAAATTTGAGGGACGGTTGTTTGGTTTTTTTTCTGTAAAATACCCTGCTCTTTTTTAGGCCAAGATTCTTTATCGTGATAAACAATAATTTCTTGTTCATATTGTTTTTGCATTTTATCCCAAGGAATTGCTAAAGCTTGGCAGTAAAGACGTAAATAATTTTTAATGTAAACCGGCGAGGGTAAAGCATTATAATTCCCACTTTCTAAAGCACTGAGGTAATTAACGGAAATTTTAAGTTGTAAAGCAAGGTCTTTAAGATTGCGTTTTGACGCCTGTCTGGCCGCAGACAATTGCTCACCAATGGTTTTTTGCTTTAACAAAGGCCTCTCTTGAAAGCGTCTACCTGCTTTTTTTTCCGCGGTTTTTTGGAGCTTAATTGTTAAAGAATCTTTAAAACTAATTTGTCTTTTCATCGTCTTCCTTAAGTTCATTTTCTGTTTCTATTTCTTCCAAACTGTTTTCTTGCACAAACTCTTCTGCTATGTCTTCTGCTGTGTTCTCAATTTTATCTGTTGTTTCTGTTTTAGCAACCTTTAATAATTCTCTCGGTTTAGCGCCATCAGCAGGGCCAATAAACCCCTGCTCTTCTAAAATATCCAAAATCCGAGCGGCACGAGCATAACCAATGCGCAAGCGTCTTTGTAATAAAGAAGCGGAGGCTTTTTTGGCTTCTAAAATAATTTCTTTAGCCTGTGGTAATAACTCATCGCTGTTTTCATCGCTTGCCCCTCCTGATAAATTAAAATCGTTGACAAGTTTAACGTTTTGTTGTTTTTCTACCACATCACTTTCATAAGCGGGAGCGCCTTGCTGACGCAAATAATCCACCACACGTTCAATCTCCGCGTCTCCCACAAAAGCGCCCTGTAATCTTTTCGGTTTGGATATTTTAGCGTCAATATACAGCATATCTCCCCGACCAAGTAATTTTTCCGCTCCGGAAAAATCTAAAATCGTGCGCGAGTCTACCAAAGACGCCACCGAAAAAGCAATGCGAGCCGGCATATTGGCTTTAATCAAACCGGTTAAAACATTAACCGAAGGACGTTGGGTGGCCAGAATCAAATGAATGCCTACCGCTCGCGACATTTGTGCCAAACGCACAATAGCCGCTTCTACCGACTGCGCGGCCATGGACATTAAATCCGCCAGTTCATCAATAATAAATACCAAATACGGCAGTTTTTCATCACCAGACACCATTGTATTATAAGAAGCAATATTTCTTTTACCAGCGCGAGACAACAATTCATAGCGCCTTTCCATTTCCGCCACCGTCCATTTTAAAGAATTGATGGTTTTAGCAACATCTGTAATTACCGGTGTCATTAAATGGGGAATATCATTATAAGTAGTGAGCTCCACTCTTTTGGGGTCTATCATAATAAAACGCAAATCATCAGGAGAATTATGATAAAGCAAACTAATAATGATGGAATTGATACAAACGGATTTACCTGAACCAGTAGCTCCGGCAATTAACAAATGCGGCATAGCATCCAGAGAGGTAAAAAAAGG
>MHBM01000110.1:10356-11064 GCA_001804885.1 Lentisphaerae bacterium RIFOXYA12_FULL_48_11 | reverse complement strand
TGCCTAAACATAAAGATAAATTATCTTGTTGTTTAAATTTTTTGGTATCAATTAACTCTCGGACCGTGACCGTGGCCATAGTTTTATTGGGTACTTCTACCCCCACCAAAGCCTTGCCGGGAATAGGCGCTTCTATTCTAATAGGGTGAGCGGCCAAAGCCAAGGCAATATCATTTTGCAAAGTAGTAATTTGGGTCAATTTTACTCCTTGAGCCGGTCGCAGGGTATATTGCGTCACCATTGGACCAACGCTTACCTCTCCCATTTCCACCTCTAAACCAAAACTGGCTAAGGTTTCTTGAATGATGTTTTTGTTTTGTTCAATATTACCGCTGGTGGGCTTTTCGTTCTTTTGGGTTAAAAGATTAATTGGCAGATCAATCTTGGGAGAACGTCGTTTTTTGGGCTTAGGAATCAACTCCATCTGCTCTGGTTCGTGAGTTGGGGTGAAATCTTCTTGTCCGTCAGCAATTGCTTTAGTGGCAAACAATTTTTTAGTATCATCTTCATCTGTCGCATCTGCATTTGTATCATCGTCTGGCTCTTCTTTGTTTGGGTTATTATCCGCAATACGATAACCATAAAATTTAGCCTGCAAACGACTGTTTAACCAACGCAAGGGTTTTTTGCAAAAATTTATCAGATAATTAAAAAACCGCAAACGAGAAGCTAGCACCAATAAACTGGTATTAAACATAATCAACCAAG
>MHBM01000110.1:0-10242 GCA_001804885.1 Lentisphaerae bacterium RIFOXYA12_FULL_48_11 | reverse complement strand
CAAAAGCATCAAAGGCAAGGCCCGGTACAATAATAAAATCAACATTATCCAACCCCAGCCATTCGGGCTCTGCAGGTTCCATAATTCCAAACTTTCCCTTCACCAGATTCGTGTCCTTACACAAATCGGACAAACCGTACTGATTCATTTCCTTTCGGAAAGTCGGCACACATACCTTCTTGCCATCAGTCCAGCACATTTCAATAATCATGTCTGTTTCGACTTCATCAGGCGCTGCCAGGTAACAGCATACGCGCTTGGCCTTTTTGAACTCCGGCAACCCGACAAGCAGTTCCTGAGCACGCCAGCTGTTGTCTTTAACCCAACCCTTGGTCAGTTTGGCCCGCTCTTCCCTGATAGAATTCCTGATCTCCTCTTTACTCCTCATTCCTGCCCGCTTTTTCTTGGACGCCTCTTCTGCGCAATCGCAGCCTTAAGCCCCTCCATTCTTTTCCAGATCACATCCTCATAGCCTTCATGACCCGGTTCATAATATTTTGTGGTTGTTGGAACATACTCCTGTTCCACGTAGTGACCGGCATAATCATGCGGATAAACATATTGCTCGCTTTGCTCCGCACCACCGTCAGCAGTTTTCACCTTTATATTCTTTAAATGCTCGGGGACACGCAGCGAACGACCACTCTCAATGTCCTTGAGTGCCTTTTCAACTGCAAGATATGCCGCATTACTTTTGGGAGCGGTAGCGAGATAGGTCGTGGCCTGTGATAGAATAATCCTGGCTTCCGGCATGCCAACAAACTCCACCGCATGCATTGCGGATACAGCCAAGGTCAGCCCGCGCGGATCGGCATTTCCTATATCTTCAGAGGCAAGTATCACCAATCGTCGTGCAATAAAGCGTGGATCTTCACCTGCATAAATCATTTTTGCCAGCCAGTAAACAGCCGCGTTCGGATCAGAACCTCTCACGCTTTTTATAAAAGCGGATATCGTGTCATAGTGCCCATCCTCGTCATGGTCATAGACCACTGCCTTCTTCTGCATAGAATCCTCTATGACGGCACGCGTAATCTGTATAGCCCCATCAGGTTCCGACCGGGTCGTAAGGACCGCTATCTCCAGGGCATTCAATGCACGCCGTGCATCACCTTCACACATCTGTGCAAGATGCGCTACCGCATCGTCGGCAATCTTCACATTGAATCCAGCCATACCTCTTTTGTCAGTAAGCGCACGTATAACTAGTTGCTGTATCGCCTCCTCTGAAAGAGGTTCCAGCTCGAATATCAGCGATCTTGAAGTTAAAGGAGTATTGATAAAGAAAAGAGGATTATGCGTTGTTGCACCGATAAGCGTTACAGTGCCATCTTCAACATGTGGCAGCAGAACATCCTGTTGCGATTTACTGAATCTGTGAATTTCATCTATGAAGAGTATAGTCTCAATGTGATCCTTCTGACGGCGGTAAGCAGCCTTCTTTATTATCTCCCGAAGTTCCGCAACATTGGAAATTACGCCGCTGGTTCTTTCGAAGGCACGCTTTGTTACAGAAGCAATTACTTCGGCAAGAGAAGTCTTCCCGCAACCTGGCGGACCGAAAAGAATAATACTGTTGAGCCTGTCGGCCTCAACAGCCCGTCTCAAAAGCTTGCCCGGGCCAAGCATCTTATCCTGACCCACTATCTCCTCAAGACAACCGGGACGCATTCGCGCTGCCAACGGTTTGTTGACATTATCTTTCCCTTCGGCACTGTTCTTTTCGAACAAGTCCATACCCACCCCAAAAAAAAATACCCCACTTTGTCGTAGAGGCATTTATCTCTGATCCTCGAAATCGAGGTGGGTGCTTTATCCGTCGGTTCCTGAGTCCCAGTAAAGGGCGTTCAGTTGCCGCCGTATTCAAACTCCCTAACTTACAATTAATGGGCCAGAGACGTCAGCCTGTTTGCGAACAAGGCAGGGTATTTTATTCCCAAGGGAAAAACACAATTTATACTGTTCAAAGAACAACCGCAAATCGCCCCAGTCATAATTAATAAAAAGCGGTACGCTGACTTCCCTGACGATCCGCTTCGTTTTTCCAACAGCAATAAATCCGACAACCACCGGTATGATCAACACCAGGCAATCGAACAGATTTGTCATACATATACTCATGGGTAAAAACCACTACCTCATTCACGCTACAACTTAATTATTTACCTTCTCTGATTTCAGCTTTCAATTCATTCTTCAAAGCGTCCTTTATTGCCTCATGATACCTGTTGGCATCCTCGTCGGTCAACGTACGCTCCAAAGAACGATATGTGAGCGAATAAGCCATGCTCTTCCTGCACGCGCCTATCTGCTCACTACGGAATATATCAAACAGTTCGACACCAGTCAACTCTCGAGGAGCTGCTTTCTTGATGATTTTAATCACATCTTCATGTCTGACACTCTCGTTGACCACCATGGCAACGTCCCGCGAAACAGCAGGATAAACAGGAATCGGCTTCAGCTGAACCTGCCTGAAAATATTACTTACAAAAACTGCTGCATTGATTTCTGCAATTGCAATCGGCTCTATCATGCGCCATTTCTTGCGAATCTCGGGCTTAACCACCCCCAGGATACCGCAAGGCTTACCTGCCGCCTCAATGACAGCAGCCCATCCCTTTTCCATTCCTGCATGCTCAGCAGTCTTAAACACAACATCATCAACATGTTGCGCAGCAGCTAAAGATTCAACAATACCCTTAATCCAGAGAAAAATTTCTTCACTCACAACAGGCCTACGTTGACTCAATCCCACGCGCCCTGCTTTACCCATTAACCCGACACAGATGTGATTTTCTTCACTAATACTGCTATCAGCCGCTTTCAAAAAAACTTTACCGATCTCAAACAGCGCAGCGTTATCAACCTGATGCGCAAGATTCCTTCCAAGCGTATCAACCATATGGGGAATAAGCGAATTACGCATAACCGAGTAATCGGAACTGACAGGATTTGGGAGAACCACGCGACTGTCGATATCAACCGTTGAAACAGCATTGAGAAGCTGCTCCGAAAGAAAGCTGTAATTCATAATTTCCATGAGGCCAAGACCTGTCAGGTTGGATCTGCAGGCAATAACAGCCCTCGTTACGGAATCATCCGCATCCACAACCACTTTTGCCTGAGGCACAACAGCGGCAACTTTATCCAGACCATTAATGCGGGCAACTTCCTCTACTAAATCAGCCTCTATTTGAAGATCCGGCCTGAATGTCGGTACTTCAACAATACAATGATCCTTCTCATGCCCGGCTACCTGAAGTTCAAGGAACTTCATTATCCCGACAATCTGCTCATCAGGCACATCAACCCCTAGAACACTTCGTACACGCGAGAACCTGCACTTGATTTTTCGATTCTCCTGCTTGCCGGGGTAAACGTCTATTACTCCCTGCGCAGCCACTGCATCGGCATGTTCGACCATTAACGCAGCCGCACGCCTGCTGGCCCAGTCAACTCCACCAATGTCTACACCACGCTCAAAGCGATACGAAGACTCCGTTGAAAGACCCAACTTTGACGATGTTCGCCTGATATCAGGTGGGTTAAAATACGCGCTCTCCAGTAAAACATTGCGCGTGTTGTCATTTATCTCGCTTCCTGCTCCGCCCATGATCCCAGCCAGAGCTACAGGACGGACCGGATCAGCTATCAAAACAGCCTTATCCAGCGTCTGGCGTTCTACGCCATCAAGAGTTGACATTCTCTCGCCGGAAAATCCACGTCTAACAATGATCTTATGGTCACGCAAAAGCTCATAATCAAATGCATGTAGCGGTTGCCCGCATTCCAGGAGCACATAGTTGGTTATATCCACCACATTGTTGATAGGCCTTACGCCGCAGAGCGTCAAACGCCTCTGCATCCACTGTGGTGACGGCTTCAGCCTGATGTCGGTCAACACACGGGCAGTATATCGTGGACAGCCCTCGGCATCCTGCAAATCCACTTCAGCCATCACATCCACAGGCTCCCCTCTTTCCATGAAATCAACTGATGGCAACTTGAGTTTTGTGCCGAACAGGGCGGCTATTTCTCTCGCCATGCCAATGATACTCAGACAGTCCGGCCTGTTCCAGGTAATCTCAATTCCAAACACTGTTTCGGGTGGACCTGCAACTTCAGAAAATGGAGTACCAGCGGGAATATCGCGGGAAACAAGCATTATCCCACCGTGATCATCAGAAAGAGCGAGCTCATCTTCGGCACAAAGCATACCCCGGGACAATACCCCCCTTACCTTACGCTCCAGTATCTCCATGCCATTCGGAAGCTTTGCACCAACCATGGCAAATGGCGCTTTGTCACCCACGTTAAAATTACGAGCACCACAGACTACCTGAAGATCTTCCCTGCCATTATTGACCTGGCAAATGAGCAAATTATCGGCACCTGCATGTTTCTCAATAGTCTTGATCTCACCGACAACCACTCCTTTATAATCACCCCCTATGGTCTGAATCGACTCAACTTCAGTACCTGAAAAGGTAAGCTTATTTGCAAGCTCTTCAGGCGATGCATCAAAATCAACATATTCTTTCAGCCAACTGATCGGTACTTTCATTCTTTACTCTTCACTTCGTTATCTGTATTAGCGGTAAAACAAACCTCAAACAAATTGTTGCAGGAACCTGGCATCATTCTCGTACAAAAACCTGATATCGTTAATGCCGTATTTAATCATCGCTATTCGCTCAATACCCATTCCAAAAGCATAGCCTGTAAATTCTTCTGAATCATAGCCGACTTTCTTAAAAACCCGAGGATCAACCATACCGGCCCCCGCAATCTCGATCCATCCACTGTTTTTACACACGCGGCACCCCTTCCCGCCGCAGACATGACAAGTGAAATCGGCTTCCACGCTCGGCTCAGTAAAGGGAAAGAAATGGGGACGAAATCTCACATCAACACCCGGCCCCATCATCTCCCGGGCAAAATATGCGAGAGTACCTTTTAAATCTGCGAGAGATACATTCCTGTCGACGTACAGGCCTTCCACCTGGTGAAAATTGGCACTGTGCGTAGCATCCGTAGTATCTCGCCTGTAACAGCGACCTGGCGTTATTATACGGACAGGCGGCTTGCGACCTTCCATCACACGAATCTGAACCGGCGATGTTTGCGTCCTTAACAATTCACCAGTTTCCAGCCAAAACGTATCAGTGTTGTCCAAAGAAGGATGATGCGCAGGAGTATTTAACGCTTCAAAATTGTGATAACCCGTCTCGACGTCAGGCCCCTCAGCCACAGTAAATCCCAGCCGCCCGAAGATCCTGATGGTTTCTTCTATGATGCTCGAGATGGGATGCTTAGCTCCCAATCCTCGCCAGATACCCGGCATGCTGTAATCAAAAGTCGATTCTCCATTAGCAGCACCACCGGCAGCCAGTTCAGCTTTTTTCAGATCCAGCGCAGAACCCACCCGATTCTTAAACTCATTCGCTATCCGTCCGTATTCAGAACGCTCGTCAGGGCTGACATCCTTAAGCCCTTTCATAATCTGTGGCAGGAATCCATTCCTGCCAATATACTTGATACGAACAGCTTCAAGCTCTGGAAGGGTCTTCACCGCATCGCATTCACGGAGCCCTTCTTCCTTAATTTTATCGATCTCATCCAAAGTCATTTTTTATTCACCATTACAAACAATACTAATGGCCGGAAGTTTACGGAGTGGAAATGATAATGGCAAGACAGATTCCTTGTATCCTGAAGCAATCAGGGCAAGCCTTACAGGTTTAATTGCAAACAACCTTGGCATATTATTCTCAGCTAATCATTAACATCGCTAGATGTGTTTCATGTTTTCATTCTTTGCATTACCCCTTTTTTCAGCAGGCCGCAACCTGATGAATGACATTCCGGCTTCATCCCTAATGCCCCCATTAATATACCAACACCTGCCTAACCAATTAATACCACACGGCCCTTAGCCCATCTAAAACCAATCAATTATGCATACCACCTGTAGTTTCTTTATTTGACATATGGAATCATTATGTTACTATTTCCAACAAATTTGGCAACATGCTTACATCAGCCATATATTTGATCTACTAATGATATTCAATTTAAACGCCTAGAATCTGCACACATTACAGGAACAAAAAAAATGAAGAAGAAAAACGAGAAAGCTGAATATGCAGTTCCGGCCGTAGATCGAATGCTTGACATAGCAGAATTCCTCCTGGAACATCCCGAACCAATTGGAATCACCGAAGTCGCAAGAGCTTTAAAAATTCCTACCAACTCGGCGTTCCGTATTCTAAAAAGGCTTGCCGACCGCAGGTACGCAGAAGTTGATCCGACAACTGGAGGCTATCAACTGGGATCCGGATTCTTTAGATTGGGCATGAGGCTGTCTGCCCGGTACGACCTGCGCATCAAGGCAAGAAAACACCTGGAATGGCTCTGCCGAAGAACCGGCGATACAGTACAACTCCATACCCAAAATAACGGTTCGGCGATAGTCATGGATGTTGTAAATCCTTCCGTAGAGTTCTTCATGCAAATCGTTGTCGGCAGCCAGCTTGACTACCACTGCAATGCTTTCGGCAAATGCATCCTCGCTTTTCTAGAAGAGGAGGAAATACGCAGAATACTTCCACCCCGACTCCCCTCACGTACACCAAACACTATTACAAGCCTTCCGAAACTGCTCGACGAACTGACATCAGTCAGAAGCACTGGACTGGGATACGATCGTGAAGAATACGTACAGGGAATCTACTGCGTCGGAGCACCTGTTTTCGATGTCAGCGGCAGGGTCATCGCAGGCATGGGCATCACAGGGCTGGCAGGAAGACTTGATATGGAAGAGAAAAAACATATTGAAACATTGGTACTTACGGCTGCCGCCATGATTTCAGATGACATGGCATATGACGGCACACGTTTCCTCGAATGGGGCATAAAACTTGATGAACAGCGCAAAAACAAATCAGTCGCATAATAAAGGAGCATCATGAAAATAATACTCGCAAAGCTATCTGGTCTGCTCTTAACAATCGCTTTCTCAATTGGTTCCCAGGCAGCAGAAGAGACCGGAAAAACACCCAGCATCGATAAACCTCTTATCGCTTGCTGGACCTTTGATGACGACACATTCATTCGAGATGAAGATGGCAGCAGCAAGGCCAACGTGGAAATTTCCGGCACTGTGGGCCGAACCGCAGGAATATACGGGAAAGCCTTGGAACTTCACGACAAACATGCCCTGAAAACAACAGGGGAAATCTTCCCCGAAGATATCACCAAAATATCAATCTCAGCTTGGGTATTGCCGGTGGAACTCGGAACTTACAAGGAAATTCTCCGTCAGGAATGTGAACAAAGGGTTCTTTTCTCCTTCCAGAACAACGGGACAATACTGTCGCTCGGACTGAACATAGACGGATACATTGAATGCGATGCCAGAATCAACGAATACGAGGTTCTCGACGGAGCATGGCACCACTGTGCAGCCACCTATGATGGAACGACCATGCGTGTTTACCTTGATGGCCGGGAAATCGGTAAACTAATCCGTCCAGGCAAAATATCAACACAGCGACAGACAGCCGTATTCATTGGATCGCAAGGTGGACAGAGTGAATTTTTCCAGGGCGAAATCGATGACTTGAGGTTGTATGCCGATGCCCTGACCGCAGATGAGGTTTCCTCCCTGCACAAAGGGGGCGCTACACAAGCCGCCACCCTCGCAAAACAGGCTCGGACATCCGCAATGCTGGAGGGAAAAACCTTTGCCACGGCATTATCCGAACTAAGGAAGAAGACAGTCGAGAATGGCGGTCAATGCGACCCGGCAACACTGACCAAAATCCAAAGGGCATTCCAGAAGGAATGCAATCAGTTCCGCGAGTGGACAGGTACTGATGTGCCTGCATACGTGAAATCAACAGACAAAGAGATAAACGCCAAGCTGACAGGAAATATAGTGGATTTACTCATGGAGTACCGTCCGATCACAAAAGACCAGATCAGCCGGCAATCGGCAGAAGATGCGGCTAAATGGGAAGAATCAAAGAAAATAGAAACAAAATACCGGCAACTGGCAGAAAAGACAGACAGAGACTCTCTCTCAAAAGAATGGATAGAAATAATAATGGAGGCCGGACCACAGATACAGTTCCGGCCATATAGACACGAACCGGTGGCTCCGTATATCAAACCTGAAACACCAGAAACAAAATCATTATCGGGCGATGAGGCAAGAGAGTTGATGGAAAAAGACTGGTTGTTCCAGGCAAATGGAAAACCGGATACAGCAAGAATACAGAACGAAATCCAGTGGTCCAAAGCACTGGCAGAACGTATTAGCAAGACTGCATACAGCAAAGTTGACATGGCCACAGAACTTGATGAACTCAAAAAGCTCGAGGCACAAGTCAACAAAATGACAGGAACTGACAATAACCTGTATTTCAAGGTACGGGAGATTAAGCACAACATCATGCTCAAGAATCCGGCCCTCGACTTCGATAAGGTGCTTTTTGTGGATATGCCATATCCACAGGGCAGAGAATGGCTGCACGAAACCCGGCACAGGCTGGGATATATGGCCATACCCGGCGCCCGCCTTCTTGTATTGAACGGCCTCAATCCCGGAGGCAAATTACTGCAACTGATGCCCCAGGCACCTCTACATGGGTCATTCTGGCGACCGGATGTTTCCTGGGATGGAAAAAAAGTGCTGGCCTGCTTCAAGCCGCACAACGAGAAAATGTTCCATCTTTATGAAATTTATACCGACGGGTCATCCTGCCGACAGCTGACATACGGAATGTTCGATGACATGGACCCCATTTATTTGCCAGACGATAAACATATCATCTTCTCAACAACCAGGGGCCATACGTACGTTCGCTGCATGCCGCCCACAAGCGCATTCGTCCTGGCAAGATGCGACAGGGACGGAAAAAATATTTACCTGATCTCCGCCAACAATGAACCTGACTACCTCCCCTCGGTCATGAATGATGGAAGAGTGATTTATACGCGATGGGAATACACAGACAAGCCGCTCTGGCGTGCGCAAAAGCTGTGGACCATAAATCCCGACGGAACCCAGGTAAGCATGTACTGGGGCAACCAGAGTGTATGGCCTGACGTCATGAAAGATGCGCGTTCAATTCCTGGTACGCGACGCGTAATGTTCACCGGATGCGGACACCATAACTGGTTTGCAGGATCAGTCGGGATCATCGACGTGGACAAGGGATTGAACTTTCCGAACGGCATAACAAAAGTGACAACAGATATGGCTTGGCCGGAGGTAGGTAATGGCCCAACAGACCCGACAGCATCACCAGCTTATCATTCAAGCGGAACTTTTACGGGTTATTATTCACCCTACCCCATCAGCGAGAATGATTTCCTGGTATCAGCACGCAGAGATAACAAATACAGACTTTACCTCATGGATCTTGACGGCAACCGCGAACTTATTTACGAGGGAAACCATAATATTCTCCATGCGATGCCGCTTAAACCACGCACCAAACCTGCCGTTATTCACGACAGAGTTGTATGGCCAACTACCGAAAATCGTTCAAACCCGCAAGCGGGAGTAATCTTCAGCGGAAATGTTTATCAGGGATCCCCTGCTGAATTGAGGGACAAGGCAAAGTTCCTGAGGGTTATTCACGTCGACCCCAAGACTTATACTTACTGGTATAAACGTCCTTACCTTTCAACAGGCCCAGTGGTTTCAGCCGTCCAATCCGAAGGTGTAAAAAGAGTTATTGGAACGGTACCTATCGAAAAGGACGGTTCCGTATCCTTTTATGCACCTCCAGGCAAAGCTCTTCATTTCCAGCTGCTGGATGAACAGCAACGTGCACTACAAACGATGCGGAGTTTTGTCGGTGTTATGCCAGGCGAATCGAGGGGTTGTCTAGGCTGTCATGAATCACACAGCCGGGCCCCCATCAATCAGGACAGTGTGATAGCATTAAAGAGCGCTCCAAAACTGATTACACCTCTCCCATGGGGAAATGACACCGTAAGCTACCCCCGCTATGTCAGACCAACACTCGACCAATACTGCGCAAAATGTCATGAAGGAAAGGGCGAAGGCCGCAAGGTGTTCGACATGACAGAACGGCCAAGCGAACCAGTATTCCCAGAGCCATACCACACCATAATCGGCCGGCCAACATGGGGCAAACCCTATAAAATACCGGAAAAAATGCCTCCAGGGTTCGGAATAGCAGGAACATTACTCGTCGAAGGTTA
>MHBM01000109.1 GCA_001804885.1 Lentisphaerae bacterium RIFOXYA12_FULL_48_11 | reverse complement strand
GACGAATGCTGGGGTGGAGAGGGGTGGAGAGTGTTTTTCTCGGGGCAATAATCTGTACCTGTTCAACTACGGTTGCCCTTCGAATACTGAATGAACTGGGTCACATGAAGGAGAGGTATACTGCAATAATAATGGGAGCTGCCATTGTTGAAGACCTTGTAGCCGTAACCCTGGTTGCTATCCTTACCGGTATAGGGATAACCGGTTCAGTGCAGCCTGAAGGTGTTCTGTTGCGAATTGGTGAACTCCTGACATTCCTGGTCATAATTGTACTTGCTGGTTTTTTCCTTGTGAGACCTGGAATCAATCTGGTGGCCAGATTCAAGAATGACGAGCTCCTTCTCATGATTGCCCTGGGGATATGTTTCACAGTCTCGTTGATTGCCGTTAAGCTTGAGTTCAGCCTTGCGCTTGGGGCTTTTATCGTCGGGGCTGTGATTGCAGAATCTGGATCTGCGGATCGAATTGCTCTTTTCACTCAGCCTATACGGGATATCTTTGCGCCGATGTTTTTTGTATCCATCGGCATGCTTCTTGATCCGTCGGTGATGTTTCTACATTCAGGGACGATAATCATTATTTCTCTGGCTGTTATTTTTGGGAAAATGGCTGCCAGCGCATTTGGCTCGTTTATCAGCGGAAATGACAGGGAGACTTCTTTTCGTGTTGGTGCAGGAATGGCACAGATCTGTGAATTCGCATTGATCATAGCTGCGCTGGGGAACACGCTCCATGTTACCAGTGATTACGTCTACTCCATTGCTGTTACAGTAAGTGTTGTCTCCATTTTTGTTAACCCGTATATACTTAGAAATACGGACTTTCTTTTCAAGGCCGTCGAACGTTTTGTTCCGCAGAGAATCACGGGAATAATGGCGGTTTATACTCGATGGATCAAGAATACCGCACGGCGGCGTATAGCGGAACCGGTTAGAAAGCTTGTGAGACGTTCTTTCATCACTATTGCCGTTAACCTAGCTCTGATTACGACAGTTTTCATAACCGTGACGGTTTTGTCACGTTACGAGACAAAATTGCCAATCCAGGTGCCACAATATCTCGGTGGAACAAGCGCATATTTGTGGCTGCTTGGGGTATTGCTGACGATACCTCTATATGTTGCGAATGTTCGTAAGTGGCAGGCGATAAGTATGGTTGCCGCCGAGATTCATTTCCCTATCGATACGGGAAATTCACATAATGCCATTGCCAGGACGCTTTCCGAAAAGGTCATTATGTTCGCTGGCATTGCCATTCTGGCTGTTTATACACTGATGCTCAGTTCTGCTCTGCTGCCGTCTCTTCACGTTCTTATAATCATGCTTGTTGTCGTAGGCCTTATCACGGCGTTGCTCTGGAAATTCCAGATAAAGCTGTATTCCAGGGCTCAGGACCTGGTTATCAGGACTTTTGCTGAGCCGGAAGCGCCTCTTTACGTCGAACCGATGACGGCAATGCCTTATCTTTTTCGTGAGGCGAAATTGTCTTCTGTCGAGATTCTCAGGGGTTCGCTTTCGGCTGGACAGACTGTTCGGCAGCTCGGAATAAGGTCGCGTACCGGGGCCACAATAATAGGAATCAGGAGGGGGGAAGACATGATCACTAATCCTCCTCTTGAAGAAGTTCTCATCCCAGGCGATAAGGTTCTTCTACTTGGTCTTCACGGCCAGATCGAAGCTGCCATTAAACTCCTGTCAGGCCGGTAAATTTCTTGCCGGTTTATGTGGGACTGTATTTCTGTTGTCTTTCCGGGGTCATACAGCCACTTATGCAATTTATTTCGCAGGTTCCGTCACATGGTTCGATATGTATGATTATGTCGGCACGCGGAAAATGTTCCAAAATAATACCTTCAATCTTATCAGAGATGGCATGTGACTCTTTGACTGAGATGTCGGGGTTAACAGCAAGATGAAATTCAATAAATCTGTGTCCACCAGCTTTGCGCGTTTTCAGCCCGTGGAATCCGTAGGCGAGGGATGAGACATCCTTGATATAATTACGTATCAACTCCTCCTCGTCAGGGGACAAGCTTGTGTCCAAAAGGTCTTTTACAGAATCGGCTGTAAGATCCCACGCCGCCTTTGTAATGAGGAGAGCAACAAATATTGCTGCAACAGGGTCAACCCATGTCAGGTTTAAAGATGGGAAAAAGAGTTTTCCAAGCCATATTATACCAAGGCCGATCATTACGCCGGCGGATGTATAAACGTCTGTTCTGAGATGCCACGCGTCAGCAAGCAAGGCTACAGAGTCCGTTTCCCGTCCGACTTTGAAGAGCATCTTCGATACAAATAGATTTGCAGTTGTGGAAATAAACATGATGATTACACCCATTTCTGCCATTTCCATAAGACTGGGATTTATGAGTTTGTGTATTGATTCATATAAAATCCATATCGCTGCCACAAAAATGAGTATTGCTTCTACGGTGCCGGAAATGTTTTCGAACTTGCCGTGCCCGAACGGATGTTCCTTGTCTGCCGGTTTGCCGGATGTCTTGACCGCAAAGAAGGCGATTATGGCAGCGATCAAATCAATCCCGGAATGAATGGCTTCCGAAATGATTGATACCGACCCGATGATTATTCCAACAATCAGTTTCAGGCTAACCAGTAGAGTATTTGAAATGACTGAAAGCAGTGCAACCTGTGTTTTCTGCATTGTTTCAAGCGTTTGATCAAACATGTTGATACCTCGCGAACAAAAAAACCCGTGAGAATATTAGTCCCACGGGGCGTTATTGTTCCCGCTGCCTTCGAGTTTTAGGCCCGGCCGCATTCTGACTTAATATGAAATCAGAACCGCTTGATCCTCAACTTACGCACAGGTAAACCTTACTTTGGTGAATTTAGCTTAAGGTTAAATTGTTGTCCAGTCGTAACCAGTATTTATAATGCTCCCGAAAAAGCTTCGGCGATCACGCTAAGCCCGGCGTCATTCGGATGAAGGCCGTCATTCTTCATGTAGCTGGTATTATTGCCAAATGCATCCTCGAGATCGACTAGTTTACAGCCTTCTTCGCTTGCCATCTGTCTGATCAGGACATTCAATTCCTTTGCTGAACCGTCAAATATTTCATGTGAGTAATACATTGGCGTCAATGTTGCGATTACGGGAACAGATTTGTTGTTCTTAGCTGCGCTAATAATGGATCTCAGGTTGGCAATGGTGTTGTTGCTGCCCATACTCCTGATGACATCGTTTGCTCCGTACAGAATAAGCACATAGCCTGGCTGATATTCGTTGAGAACACTGTGCACCTTTGATGCGCCGTCTCCCGCCGTTGCTCCGCCACTGCCTTCATTTGCGACCGTCTTTCCTGTGATGGAGGCGAGTATCGCCGGGTATGTCGTTGTATTTCCACCTTCAAGCGCTGTTATGCTGTCACCCATGGCGACGATCATGTTGGGATCATTTGTTCCGAAATCATGAGAATCTCCATCGTCTTCACATCCGCTTAAGCCTATGACGCAAATACCTGCTGCAAGAAATAAAGATAAACGGTTGATTGGTTTATTCATAAAGATCCTTTTTGTTTGAATATTGCATGAAAGTAACAGATCGGTGGCTGATACGCCAAGAAAAGAAATTTATCAAAAAAACAGCGCCCCGAATGGTCGGGGCGCTGCATGATTTGCCTGTATTCTTAACTTACTTGCAGGGTTCCATGGCCGCAAGTTTTTCTAGCAGGTTGTACTTTGCCGCGAACAGGGCATCAGCCTGCGCCATCAGTTTCTTGGAGTTTTCAGGATCCGTTTTGGTCAGGATTTTGAACCTGTTCTCCTTTAGTGCGTGCTCGCTGAACTTCATTGTGGGTGCCTTGCTGTCAAGGGTCAGCGGATTCTTGCCCTGCTTTGTCAGCTCAGGATTGTACCTGTAGAGAGGGAAATGACCGGAAATCACTGCCTCTTTCTGCTGATTGAATCCTGTTGTCATGTTGATTCCCTGCGCTATGCAATGGCTGTAAGCGATGATTATAGACGGGCCATCATAAGCTTCCGCCTCTGCAAATGCCTTAACCGTCTGGTTAGGGTTTGCACCCAAGGCAACGGTTGCGACATAGATGTTGCCATAGGTCATCGATATCATGCCCAGGTCCTTCTTGTTCATCGGTTTGCCTGATGCGGCAAATTTGGCCACAGCGCCCATAGGCGTTGATTTCGAAGCCTGTCCTCCAGTGTTCGAATAAACTTCTGTATCCAAAACCAGGACATTGACGTTTCTGCCAGAGGCAAGAACATGGTCCAGTCCGCCGTACCCGATGTCATAAGCCCAGCCGTCACCGCCAAGAATCCATACGGATTTCTTGACCAGATAATCAGCAACCGATAACAGTTGCTTGCACATATCGTTGTCACACTTGCTGAGCTTATCCTTGAGCTGGGCAATACGTCCGCGCTGCTCTTCTATCAGTGCCTGTGTTGACTGGTCGGCAGTCTTGATTGCGCCGAGAAGGTCGTTTTCCCCCTTCATGCAGTCACATGCGCCATTCAACAGCTTATCGATCAGTTCGATTGCGTAGGCGTTGAACTTATCGACTGCAAGTCTCATTCCGTAACCGAATTCCGCATTGTCTTCGAATAGTGAGTTTGACCAGGCGGGGCCGCGTCCATCAGCACGCTTTGCATAAGGCGTTGTAGGCAGGTTACCGCCATAGATCGAAGAACAACCAGTTGCGTTAGCGATCATGGCCCTATCGCCGAACAGCTGCGAAAGCAGTTTGACGTAAGGTGTTTCGCCGCATCCTGCGCACGCACCTGAGAACTCGAATAAAGGAGTCGTGAGCTGACTGCCCTTGATGCTAGACTTGTTGTACAGCTTAGTATCGAGGTCTGGAATAGTGAGGAACCACTTGAAGTTTTCGGCTTCCGGTTCGCGGAGCGGAATCTGCTCGACCATATTGATGGCGCGACGGCCTGTTTCCACTTTTGCTGCATCTTTCTCGCGGGCAGGGCACCTTTCGACACAGGCACCGCAGCCGGTACAGTCTTCAGGAGCAACTTGGATTGTGAACTTCTTGCCTTCGAACTCCTTGCCTTTTGCGTCAGCCGACTTGAATGTCTTTGGCGCCTTCTGAAGAAGGGAAGCGTCATAGACTTTCGCGCGAATTGCCGCATGGGGACAGGACAGTGAGCACTGTGCGCACTGTATGCAGAGTGTAGGTTCCCATTTTGGAATTTCCACTGCGATATTACGCTTTTCGTACTTCGTTGTTGCTGTCGGCCATGCGCCGTCATCGGGCATAGCGCTGACCGGCACGGAGTCACCTTCCTGTCGCATGATCTTTGCTGTAACGGTCTGAACGAATTCAGGCGCGTCTGTAGATACAGTTGGCGGCATCTTGATTTTCCCGGCCGGTTTTGCAGGAACCTTTACTTCCTGCAATGAGGCCACGGCTGTGTCAACTGCCTGGAAGTTCTTTTTGACAACATCTTCGCCCTTGCGGCCGTATGTTTTCTTGATGGCTTTCTTCAACGCATCTATTGCCTCGGATGTCGGGATTACGCCCGAGATTGCGAAGAAACAGGTCTGCATGATTGTGTTAATGCGTGCGCCCAGTCCCAATTCCGTTGCAAGTTTGATTGCGTCGATAACATAGAACTTGATCTTTTTATCGATAATCTGCTGTTCAACTTCGTCCGGCATATGATTCCAGACTTCTGTCGCTGAAAATGGACTGGCCAGCAGGAACACCGCACCGGGCTTTGCGCTGGCAAGCATATTGTACTTCTCAAGGAATGAGAAATTATGGCATGCCACAAAATTCGCCTTTGTGCAGAGATAAGGACTTCGGATTATTTCAGGCCCGAAACGCAGGTGAGAAACCGTCATTGCGCCGGCTTTCTTCGAGTCGTACACGAAGTAACCCTGTGCGTAGTTGTTGGTGTCGTCACCGATTATTTTGATGGAATTCTTGTTTGCGCCTACTGTGCCGTCAGAGCCCAGTCCGTAGAACATGCATTCAAAAAGTTTGTCGCGTTCGATGTGCCACGAAGCGTCAACAGCGAGACTACTCTTTGTCACGTCATCATTGATGCCAACGGTGAAATGGTTCTTTGCTTCTTTTGACTGCAGGTTGTCAAAAACCGCCTTGACCATTGCCGGAGTGAATTCCTTGGAACCCAATCCGTAACGGCCGCCCAGCACCTGAGGATAGATGTTGGATTTCCACCATTTCTCCTGCATTGCTTCGCCGATAGCTGTGCGGATATCAGTGTACAGGGGTTCTCCGATTGATCCTGGTTCCTTGGTACGGTCCAGAACTGCAATTGACTTGACCGACGCAGGCACAGCATCGGAGAAGGCCTTGGTGTCGAAGGGCCTGTAGAGTCTAAGCTTAAGAACGCCTACTTTCTCACCCTTGGAAACCAGGTGATCAACGGTCTCGTGGACTGTTTCAGCGCCTGAACCCATTATTATTATGATTTTCTCGGCGTCTTTTGCGCCGACATAATCAAATAACTTGTACTGTCTGCCTGTGAGTGCAGCCAGTTTGTCCATGTACTTCTGAACAATACCTGGTGCAGCACTGTAGTATTTGTTTACCGTTTCACGACCCTGGAAGTAAACGTCAGGATTCTGGGCCGTACCGCGCAGGACCGGGTTGTCGGGCGTCATTCCTCGTTTCCTATGGGCGATGACGAAATCATCGTTAATCATTTTCCGCATTACATCACGGGAAATCTCTTCGATCTTTTGTACTTCGTGAGAAGTACGGAAGCCGTCGAAGAAATGAAGGAATGGCACGCGTGATTCTAGCGTTGCAGCATGCGAGATAATCGCCATATCTGCCACTTCCTGTACGCTGTTTGAGGCCAGCATGGCGTAACCGGTCTGGCGGACCGACATTACGTCGGAGTGATCGCCGAAGATTGACAGCGCCTGGCATGCCAGCGAACGGGCAGTAACATGTATGACAGAAGGCGTGAGTTCACCGGCGATCTTGTACATGTTGGGAATCATCAGTAATAGTCCCTGTGATGCCGTAAATGTTGCCGTAAGAGAACCTGATGTACAGGCTCCGTGGACTGCGCCTGCGGCGCCTCCCTCGGACTGCATCTCCACAACCTGAGGAACTGTGCCCCACAGGTTTTGTACACCTGCGGCGCTTAATTCGTCGGCGGTTTCACCCATGTTTGATGAAGGTGTAATCGGATAAATTGCACAAACTTCACTGCATGCGTGGGCGATCGTCCCTGCAACAGTGTTGCCGTCGGTCATTATCATTTTCTTGTCGGCCATTTCAGTCTCCCTATTTCTTTAAAGAATTTCGTACGTCATCAAGTTGTCCTGCGCTGCCGAGTACCTGGTTCTTGTGGACGATGTATTTTGCATACTCAGCCATGAAAACTTTTCCTGCGGGGCGAAGATCGAAATCTTCCGGCTTGCTCAGGAAGTGCTCGCGGTGAACGCGACACCAGACCAGGCGGCCGTCAGTGTCGATGTTGATCTTGGTGACACCCATCTTGCCGGCCTTTGTAATCTGCGCTTCGTCTACGCCCTTTGCGCCTTTGAGCTTGCCGCCAGCAGCATTGATGCGCTGAACTTCATCCTGCGGTACCGAGCTGGATCCGTGCATTACAAGAGGAAATTCAGGTACGAGCTTCTGGATCTCGCTGATGATTTCGAAGTGAATCCCCTGCGAGCCTGCAAACTTGTAGGCGCCATGACTTGTTCCAATGGCGCACGCGAGGCTGTCGCAGCCGGATTTCTTGATGAATTCCACGGCTTCCTTGGGGTCCGTGAGATGGGCATTTTTCTCGTCGACCGACACATGTTCCTCAACTCCACCCAGGGTTCCGAGTTCGGCTTCGACCGAGATGTTCTTCTTATGCGCTGCCTCTACGACACGCTTTGTAATCTCGATATTCTTTTCAAAAGGTTCACTGCTGGCGTCGATCATTACTGAACTGTAGAAGCCGCTGGCTATGCAATCCATGCAGGAGGCCTCGTCGCCGTGGTCCAGATGTACTGCAAAAACGGCATCAGGGAAAATCTGGTCAGCAGCGCGGATCATTGCCTCAAGCAGACGCTTGTCGGTATAGGAGCGGGCGCCCTTGGAGAGCTGAATTATAAAGGGGGCCTTGCTGTCAATATTTCCCTTGAAGAGTCCCATTACCTGTTCGGCGTTGTTGATATTGTACGCGCCGACGGCGTATTTGCCATATGCATGCTTGAACAGACCTTTGGTTGATACTATCATAGTTTCCTTCCTTCCTTTTATTCAGTAATTGTGCGCTTTTCCCGAAAAACAGAAGCCAATGAATATATATGGGAATGTGGTAAGGTCAAGGAAAAGAATCCATGTCTTTTTGAGCGCATTACGGCAGGCTTTGAATACTTAATTATATATGCATTGTTGCAGTAAAGAGGGGAAGTATGTACAGTGCCGTAACTTATGACGCATGGAAGCAATAATCCGGAATTGATTTATGGCAGGAATCCTGTCCAGGTGTGGCTGGATTCGAAACTACCCGTGAAACGCATACTGATTGCCACAGATACCCATGGCAGTGCGCTTGACAAAATAGAAGAGTCGGCAAAAAGCAGAGATATTACGGTGACCAGGATGGCCAGGGATGTCCTGATCAAGATTGTAGGCCATAATATGCATCAGGGGGTTGCCGCTGAAGTTAGAATGCCGCCATACGTGAGTATTGATGATATCTTGCAATCTGCCCAAGAAAGAAAAGAACCACCTCTAGTCTGTATTCTTGATGGTGTTCAGGATCCGCAGAATTTCGGTGCTGTGCTAAGGACGGCCGACGGAGCGGGAATACATGGGGTTATTGTTGCCAAAGACCGGGCTGTTGGCCTTACGCCTGCGGCATTCAAGGCTTCGGCCGGTGCTGCAGCACATGTGCGCGTGGCACAAGTGGTTAATATTTCCAGGACGTTGGAGGAGCTCAAGGAAAAGGGATTGTGGATAACCGGTGCAGTTGAAGGGGCCGAGATGTCCTATAAAAAGGGTGACTTCAAAGGGCCCGTGGGTCTTGTAGTCGGCGCGGAAGGCGAAGGTATTCGCCGGTTGGTAAGAGAGAAGTGCGATTTCCTGGTTTCAATTCCGATGTTTGGGAAGATAAATTCATTGAATGTTTCTGTTGCCGCTGCTCTTTTATTTTATGAAGCCCGCATGCAGCGAAGCGGGTGATGAAAATTGACGAAAAGGCGGATTCCGTGCATCCTTGGCAGGTATGAAAACAAAATTCAGAAAAAGACCCGATTGGGATCATTATTTCATGGATATAGCCCGTGTTGTTGCCACCCGCAGTAATTGTATCAGACGGCATGTTGCAGCGGTGGTGGTGAAAGACCAGAGGATAATATCTACCGGGTATAACGGGACGCCTCGCGGTGTAAAGAACTGTTATGAGGGCGGTTGCCCGCGTTGCTCAAGTGATGCGCCGTCCGGCACAGGTCTCGGGGAATGCATTTGTTCTCATGCTGAAGAGAATTCAATTACACAGGCTGCATATTACGGGATACCTTTGGCTGGAGCCACGCTGTATACAACGATCAGTCCATGCATTATTTGTGCAAAAATGATTATAAATGCCGGTATTTGTGAGGTTGTATATGAGGGGGAATACCAGTTTACACGTCAGATCAAAGCTCTTCTTAAACAGGCCGGAGTGAAGTGTCGGAAGTTGTCATAGAAGGGCTTAACGCAAGACAAAGAGACTACTGGACTTTATATCTCTCTGCCTCTTAAACTCAGTTCCTTTTTCATGAATTATGCTGTTATAAAAATATTAATGGTTTTCGCGGCTGTATTGATCTTGAACAGATTGAAGCTCAATCTCGGCATGGCTCTGATTCTTGGGGGAATTGGCCTTAATCTTTGGGGTGGCCTGACTGTTCAGATTACTGTTTCTAATCTTGGTAATGCTTTTCTTAACACTGAATTATGGTTTTTCATTCTAGTGATGGCTTTAATTATAGAAGTTGATCATTACATGACAGAAGAAAAGAATTCAGCCGAGATTGTTGCCGCAACACAGCGCTGGGGCGGTAAACACGGCAGAGCTTTGACTTTAATGTCGCTTCCTGCGGTTATGGGGCTTATACCGAGCCCGGCAGGTGCCCTTTTTTCAGCTCCATTTGTCGAACAGGCCAGTGGCAGGGAGGATGGATCGCCTGAATGGAAAACGGCTGTAAATTACTGGTTCAGGCACCTGTGGGAATACTGGTGGCCACTTTACCCAGGTGTCATTATTGCCATGTCGGTATTCAGTATGATTCCATCATGGCAGTTTGTAAGCGTTCAGATTCCTTACACGATTTTATCGATTACGTTGGGATATTTATTTCTGGTGCGTTCGCATATTCCAAGACTTGCAGGTATTTCCGTCAATACGGAAGGTGATAACAGAAGGGCCTTCTTTCTTTTAACGCCGCTGTTGATTGTCCTGGCGTCTTTATTTGTTCTCCCTCTCCCTCTTTCCAGGATTCTTCCTGGCATGAACATGCAGGTCCGAAAACTTCTTGCGGTGGTTCTTGGGTTAGTTATGGCACTGTTGTTGATTGTGTGGGACGGGAGAAGGGGTAAGGGAGGGCCGACGGTTTCAACAGGTCGAAAAATGTTCTCGACGTTGTTCACTAGATCTTCTTTGAGTATTCAGTTTTCGCTTGTCGGTGTGCTTGTTTTTCAGTTCATGCTTGAAAAGTCGGGGTTGCTTCCTGCTGCAGGGAAAGAACTCGTAAGCAGTGGAATTCCTCTGGTTATTGCGGTAGCGATTTTACCTTTTCTCGGAGGGATGATTACGGGTATAGCTTCCGGTTTTACTGGTACTGCATTCCCTCTGCTTGTGGGGTTGATGAATACAGAAGGGTCCGGGTTAACTCCTCTTTCAACGCTGGTTCTGGGGTATGGTTTCGGATATGTTGGGCTGTTGTTGTCACCTGTACATCTTTGCTTGCTTGTGACAAGAGATTATTTCTCAGCAACTCTTTCTAAGGTTTATATGCAGTTGCTTCCGGGGGTTGCTGTTATACTGATATACTCAATTGTTGTTCACTTTGTTTTACGTGTTCTTGGCTGGTAATATATTGGTTTGTGTTGCTATTTTCTTCCGTTGAGTTCTTTGCATAGCAGCTTTAATTGTTGAACTTCAGATTCACCAAGTGAACGTATGGTAAAAGCGGTCTTGTTGTGCATTAATGGTTCGTCGATACTGGTGAGGTTCTGACATTTCGTGCTGTCTTTGGTTCCAGGAACCGGTGAATATTCAGAAAGCATGATGTTGATTCCTAGATTATGCACAAAGTTCATTGATTCCCGTACCTTCTGGATGTTGTGATCAGGATGCCCTGCGATGATGTAGGCAAATATGTTGCTGGTGTCGGCGCCTGCCTTGATCAGGTTGTTAACGGCCGCAATAATATCATCATTGAGTACTTTGTTACCTGTATTTTTCTGCCACTCTTCCGACATACTTTCGAACCCAAGGTAAAAAGTTTTTACGCCGGCTTTTATCATTAATCCGGCCAGTTCGGGGGTGATTAGACGGGCGTTTAATGCGTTTGGGGTATGAAAATTGAACTTGTATTGTTTGGAAAGAACGTACTGGAGAAAAGGCATAAGACAGATATCAGGGTTATGAAGAAGGGCATCATCATAGAACGCTATATTCTGGACATTCTTGCTTTTCATAAGGTCGAGTTCGTGAGTACATCGTTCCTGTGCCCGAGGTGTAAATGCCGGATAGATCGATTGTACGGAACAGTATGAGCATGAGAAGGGGCATCCATCTGAAAGTCGGATTGTTCCAGTCTGCAAATCCCAGTAACCCTGCCAGAATGCAGGTTGCCTGATGTCCGGTTCAATTGAAAGCATTTGCCAGAGTGGCGATAGTTCCGTACCCCTGATGATCAGATCTGCACCCAATGATGTGGCGTGAGTATAACAAAGTGTTGCATAGATACCTCCAAGGATGATTTTTGCCCCTGGCAATATATGGCGGATGTCTTCAATCACTTCTTTCAGGCCTGGGTACCAGTATGTCATAACTGTCTGTATCAGCACGAAATCAAAAGGTCCATTTCCTGTAATGAATTTTTGGAACATTTCCCTTTTCAGCCCGAACCTTTGATATCTGCGCCGTATCTCCTGGAGGCAGGGTGGCTTGGGGATTTCTTCGGATATATACTTGCCTCTGCCCCATTTATCTTTTTCTCTGGTTGCAGGCATTCTTGTCCTGTCGAGATAATCAAACAGTTTCATTTCTGCCCGTCCCCTGAGAAAGCCGGCCACTTCCAGTAGACCGTAAGGCTTTAGCCAGAAGTCATGGGCCGTGAAGTCATAGACTGGTGGATTAACCAGTAGAATTTTCGGTTTCATGAAGGATAATTAATCACAATTGTACTGTTTGGTATACCCTGATGTAATATTTTAGAAAGGAATGGTGTGACAGCTAAACGTATAATCGAGACAATAATCGGAGCGGTGATTATTTTCCGCCGTTTTCCTTGAGCAACTGTGCAAGATATTCGTCTCTGGCCTTTTCCCACGCCTCGAATGGGTCGGTAACATTTGTCATAGTTTCCACCTTTTCCGTGGCAAGCTTGCTGGCCAGTTCTTCAATTTCTTTTGTAGAAAGCTTCGTCTTTTCAGATCCGGCGGCAGTTGGTTTCGGCGCAGCTATTTCTGTTTTCTGTTCTGTCTCAGGTTTTACGGCAGATTTTTCTTTGCGAGGTTTCGGCGTAGCTTTTGGGGTAGGTTTTGGAACAGGGGGTGGTGTATCCGTTTCGCTATTGTCTTCCCTGACAGGTAACGCTTGAACTGGAGGCACAGTTTCATTTTTCTTGCTTAATTCTTCTTCGTTGCTCTCAGCAACTTCTATCATTTCCATGTTCTGAGGCTTGCGGCGTTGTTTCCTGTAAGTTCTCATGAAACGGCCGGCTATACCACTGACCACTTCATCAGTGATCTCTTTCATCTGGTTTGTTTCGGCTGCCTTGAGGGCCAGTTTGCAGATTTTGTTGATTATACGAG
>MHBM01000108.1 GCA_001804885.1 Lentisphaerae bacterium RIFOXYA12_FULL_48_11 | reverse complement strand
CACACGGTGAATCAGGCGGCACCGCAACCGAACAACCTGTTCCAGAGGGTGTGGACTACGATATGTGGCTGGGGCCTGCGCCAAAAGCGCCATTCTGTAACGACAGGTGTCTAACACAGAGTGGCAGAAACGGGATCTTCCACATCTACGACTACGCCATAGGTTTTGTGGCCGGCTGGGGCGCACATCCTGCAGATATGCTACAGTGGTGGCTGGATAACGCCGGAATTCCAAACATGCCGGTTTCATGCGAGGCAAAGGGTGTTATCCCGACAGAAGGCCTGTTCAACACACTTACAAACTGGGATGCACACTTTGTCTATCCGAACGGCCTGAAAATGAGATTCATGGATGACCTCACGGCCAACAAGGAGAAACCCCACCCCGGCGTGACAGGCGGACACGGCACGTTATTTGTCGGCTCAGAGGGATGGGTACAGGTTAATCGTGGAGGATGGTCGTTCTCAAACGATTCAATACGCCAGAAGGCGAAAGACCCCGGATCAAAAAGACTGCCTGTCAGCAAAGACCAGATACAGAACTTCGTCGACTGCGTGCTCAGCAGGGAACAGCCGGTGGACAACCTGCATTCTGCCGTTCGTTCGGATATCCTGTGCCATCTCATCGACATAAGCGCACGGACAGGCAGGAAGCTCGAATGGGATAACAGGAAAGAAACGATCGTCGGCGACAAACAGGCTGAGAAAATGATGCATCGCGACATGCGGAGCCCATGGAAGCTGAACAGGTCATGGATAGGCTCGTTGTTCGGCTGATCATCAATTTGAAAACAAGCTGGAAAGAAACACCCTCTTAGAAACAAGGAGAGACATCGGGTTCTGCTTTATAGGTTGCGGCGGCCGGGCGCGCGGTCTTAACAAACGGCGGGTCCAGCGGCCCCACCCTACCTAAATCATTCCATAAATAACAATTAAACAACGCAAAAGAGGAAAACCAATGAAAACTACTTATTATTATATGTTTCTTATTCTTGCCATCAACCGTGTACTCGCGCTTGAAGTCGTAAAAGACCAGTCAACAGTCAAGATCAACGCCGGCGGCAAGCCTGTCGCCAAATACCGCTTTGCCGATGTGCCGTTCAAACCGTATGTCTCGCAGCTCTACACGCCTGGCGGCGTGGCCATGCTGCGTGATTCACCATTTGACCACAAACATCATCATTCCCTGATGTTCGCAATTGGTGCAGACGGAACAGACTTCTGGACCGAACGGCCAAAATGCGGAAAACAAGTTCATAAAAGCCTGGAGACCGGCGATGGAAGCCTTGTCCATCAGCTGGAATGGACAGCTACAAACGGAACCCCCGTTCTTCTCGAGCAACGAATTATTAAGATCAACAAGGCAGACGACCTGAATACAACCCTGCTCACATGGCAAAGCAATCTCAAGAATCCGGCAGGCAGGGACGAAATCAAACTTACCGGCAATCACTACTTCGGGCTTGGAATACGATTTGTCACAAGCATGGACAAGATCGGCACATTTATTAATTCCTCAGGTCACACTGGTGAAGTGGTTCGAGGCGACGAGCGGTTGGCACCGGCCAGGTGGTGCGCCTATTCGGCGCCAGTAGAAGGGAAAATGGTCACAGTTGCAGTATTCGATCATCCATTGAACCTGAGGCATCCATCAAATAAATTTACAATGTTGAACCCTTTCTCCTACCTTTCATCAACTTTGAACCTCTGGAAAGAACCATTTGTCCTGAAGTCAGGCCAGCCGTTGGAGCTTCGATATGGAGTGGCGGCCTGGGATGGGAAGATTGATGCGTCAGCGATCGAAAAGGTTTACCAGAGATGGATAACAACCAGCAGGTAGAGCTTTTCTTCTGAATGGAAGGGTATGTCTTGAATACCCTTCCATAAAACATAAAGACGGCTGGATTACTCCGCGACTTCGCACTCCTTCAGCTTGCGTTCATAGAACGACTGAACAAGCAAGCCCCTCGCAAAAAGCTCCTTGAGTTCGATTATGCGGCGGGCTACCTGATACTTTGTGAATTTCGGTTTCGTAGAAGCTAGAACCGCCTTGGCCTCTTCATCGTTTATCGACTGGTTGAAGATCATGATATCATCCATCACACCATCAAAACCCGTATTCTTTTCCTGGGACGTCGGGTTGGAGCGATTCATACCTATAGCCAGAATATTTGTATTCGAACCGATCTCGCCCTTCCAGGATGTCACCTGCTTCTGGGGCTCACCGTCAACATAAAGCTTAAGCTTCCCGCCATCATACACGGCGATCGCATGATGCCATGCACCATCAGCAACAATGCCATCACTGAGGCACTCGTGATTATTAACCACAAAGCGCAACTTCCCCTTGTCTGCAGGATTTTTTAAACTGCCTGCCACACACAGGGCAAATCCATTGTCTTTTTGCTTTTCGAAAATATATCGATCAACATCACATGATTTCGCAGTTCTTAGCCATAATGCATATGTTGCTGTTTTTGAATTCAGCGTCACGCTATTGGTTACACGGATATAGCTGTTTGTCGCGGCAAACTCATAGCCGCCGGCCATCTTGCCTACGGGAATCCATTTTGCACCGAATGCCCGACCATTATTCCCGCGACCGGTACGGTCGGTCACATTACCGCCACCCTCCCACTGGTCGAAGTTTAATTGCATCATCAACCCGGTAGGAAATTCAACTTTCTTCACTTCATTAGTTTTCGGCGGCTCTGCCTTCTTGGGCTCCGGCTTGGGTAGAGGCGGAGGAGGAATAAAAACCAGAGCCTTCAGTTCCTGAGCAGGGACAAGGTGCCTCCACAGAAAGGCCTGCATCCGGTCTTCCGATGGAATCGCAATGTGGGTTATTCTCTGCGTTTTGGTCGTCGCGCAACCTTCTATGACAAGATTCACCGGCTCTTTCGTCTCGGTGAGCTTTGTCTTTACAATCACCTGGGTCATAGCCTGGGTACCGGTTATTCTGCCGGTAACCACAAAGTCGTTCGTATCCCCTTTCAACGCGAAATTGATAGCATTGGTAAAACCGTCCTGCCTTATGGCAAACGCCCTCAGGCTAGCGGTTGAATTACTGCGAATTGCGACCATCGACGGCACAAGCCGCAGCGCAAAATCAGGCTGGGGAGCGCTTATGCGCAAGCGGTAACCATACTCATCTCCGCCCTTATGCTGAGTGTCATCCAGGTGAAGATAATAAGTTCCATTGGCAGGCAGCTTGGCCCTTATATAAGGATCCGCGTGATGCGTGTTAATACCGGCGGCAACGTCTTCCCTGTCATCGTTCAGCGCGAGGATTTTTCCTGTCGCATCAGTCAGCTTGAGAACAGGATCAAGGGGAGAATTCAATCTGCGCGCAAAAACTTCAACAACGACGTCATCCCCTGCCTTCCCCTCGAACTGGAACAGGTCCTTTCTGCTCGTCTTGTCAATGTGACCATTCACCATGACTGGCAACGTGACCTTCTGGGCAGTCTTTATCTGGCTGTTCGGCTCTTTCTCCAGGCAATCAGGAATCGGATCAAGAGCAAAAGGCATAGGGGTGGAAACCAGGTTACCCTTACCGCGTGCCATCACGGGATATATACCAGGAGCCTTGTCTTTCATGTCAAATGTCAGGCTTGTTTCGGAAAGATTCCATCCTTTCAACTCAACTTTTGTCACAGCTCCCACCCTGGCGCCCATAGGGAAGATACTCGTTATGAAAGGCATTTCACCGATGGTAATACGATAAACCCAGTCTTCTCGGCCACGATAGATTGCATCATAAATTGCGAGCAGGTACTCACCATCCTCAGGAACTTCAAAAAGCATAACCGGGTCGGGCTTGAAATAATAATCATCAGCATATGCCAATTCCTTGCCCTTTGCATCGCAGAGAACTAGAACTGCCTGAAACCAACCCGGAACCGCATCAGCAAGGAAAGGAATCAATTCCCTTGCCTGGGCAGATATAACCAGTTTCTGGCCCTTCTTTGCCGCAAACCTGTACCTGTCAACGGTTCCCTGTGCTATCTGGCCATTCATTATACATGGTATGTTCACGCACACTTCTTCATCATCCAGATCACTCGCTGCGCCGGCGCTCCCCATCATCATCGGCTCTTCAGTCATCATCATTTCAGAACCGCCCTGCTTTGCCACATCACGCTTTTTCCTTCGCAGGCTCAGTTCTTCCTTACCGAGGATTACGAGGGGACAAGTCACCATGGGTTCTGCCGAATATTCTGGCACCTGTCCCACATTGAAAACGAGCGGATTCGACACCCCGCGAGGAGTCGTCACCCTTATCTCCCTCAGGCCGGGAACAGCGTTGGACTCAATAGTAATTTCCGCAATGACTATATTGGCAATTGACGCGCACGCGGTCTGCAGAACGTGTTCACGCGTAAGTTTCTGTATTCTTTCAATCATGTTGGTAATCGCCAGGTCAGGGGTTTCGGGTGGTTCGAATTTTAATTCCCGCAACTGTTCATTCAAGAGCTGGACTTCCTGTGGATTCATGTGCTTATTGTATTCCACAATTCGCGCTTTTACGCCGGTCCCGGAAACATACATTCCGCTAATTTCGTGAAGCCCCTGCCCTCCCATTCTAACCCGGAAAGTCGTCCCCTGCTGACCGCCCGCGGGATAAACAAAGCCTATATACTGGGCCGGCAGGTTGGAAACCAACGCAAGCAAAGCGAATAACCCTGCAAGCAAACAACATTGCGATCTGTGAGTAATACAGTTCATAGTTTTCATGTGACCAGATACATCAGCTCACAAGCCTGTTTTCAGGCAGGGCGCGACCGCCGGGCGCGCCGTTCTTTAAAAAGGGCGGGTCCGGCGGCCCCGCCCTACCAAAAATGAACCCACGTCTCTAAATATTCATTATTTCCGTAAGATAGCCGGCCGTCTTCTGCCCCTTCTCTTCCGGATTCAACACAAAGGCATCAAGCCCCTCCGGGTGCGGCAATTTTGCATTGGGATCGATCCCGGCCAACAGGTAAATACTGCCCATCAAGTCAATCGGATATACGGGACGTTCCTTGACTTCCTCGCCCTTTTCATCAGACGAACCCACGATACAGCCACTCTTGAATCCGCCGCCTGCAACCAGCACGGAGAATACGTTACCGTAATGATTTCGTCCGCCATTCCACGGCGGCTGCCAGTCAACCTTCGGGCCTCTTCCGAATTCACCACAGCACCATACAACCGTTGTTTCCAACAGTCCCGTATCATGCAAATCCTGCAACAGTGCAGCCAATCCCTGGTCCAGCTGGGGACATTGCCTGCGCATGGTCAGGAAATGATTGGAGTGAGTATCCCATCCACCCGGGTAGTTGATGGTAACATAAGGCACACCTGACTCCACAAGCCGCCTGGCCACCAGGCATTCCTGCCCGAAAGTATGACGACCATACTTGTCTCTCAATTCAGGTTTCTCCAGGGAAAGATCAAAAACTTCCTTACCCTTACCCAGTATAAGATTATATGCGCTTTCCTCCGTTGATTTTGATTCTGCGAGCTGTGGGTTACCTGGCATTGCGTTACGCATGGTGTTCATTTTTCCCAGAAATTCCCGCCGCGCTTTCTGCCGATCATCGGTGATTCCGCGCGCAACAACACCTTCCACCTCGAATCTGGCGGCATTCGGATCACCGCCAGTGGCAAACGGCTTATATTTTGCGCCCAGGAAACCTGCCTCGGAAAATCTTCCCTGCGGTTGCGTCATGACCACATATGGAGGGAGCACCCCCTTGTAGCCGGCATTGTACCCCTTGAACATCGCAAATACAGCGCCCACGCTTGGGTAGGCCAGACGCTCCCCTGGCATGTGTCCCGTCTGCATTATGTACGCAGCTGTCTCATGTCCATTGTTTCGATGCGTCATGCTGCGTATAATTGAATACTTGTCGGCCTGCTTGGCGAGCTGAGGGAACAATTCACTTACCTGGATTCCAGGAACATTTGTATCCAGCACCCCCCTGAAATCCCCAAGGTATTCGTATCCGCTTTTCGGCTTCGGATCCCACGTGTCATTGTGGGACATTCCACCCCACAGGAAGATCTGTATGACCGATTTAGCCTTGGCTTTGATCACCGGCTTTGGCTTCTGCTCTTCGGCAGCCAGAGCTCCAAAACCACCAAACTTGTCAGCCAGCAAAAGCCCTGCGGTTCCTGTTATACCCCTCCGCATTGCCTCACGTCTGGAAATGGGTACACCATTCACGTTCTGCAGTTTGTTATTCATACTGGATTCTGTATTCATTGCACGGCCTCCTATCATTCTACATCCGGCCTGGCCGGAAACTTCCCGGGCCTGTCAGTGTCTGTACAGGAACTCGTCACTATTCAACAGCGCCCAGACAATATCTATCCAAACATCATTTCCTTTTACAATTCCAGACTTCGCGTATGCGTGCGCATTCTTGACTTCATCTGCGGTGGGGAAACGCGACAGGACAGAAAGATAAATCTCTTCAAGAATATCTTTTGACGTATCCTTGTTCTTTACGGTCCTGGCCTTTATAAGACTCCTGAGCTTCGGACTCGTTTCAAGCTTACGCTGGATATGACCTGAGTTAAGCAGATGCATCTTCTGTGTGGCCATGAACTTGCTGACGCGTTCATTCTCCTGACCAGTGGCACGCGCAGGCTTTCCAAACAATTCCAGGAATGAGCTGCTGATACTGCCATCAGGAAGTGCAACTGCCGGTTTGTTCTCCGGAATAAACGTAAACGGCTCCGGAATGGCGCTGGTGTACAGGTCCGACGTGCCGGTAAACTGGTTAATGGCATCAATCAACACCTCCGCATCCAGGCGCCTTAAAGGGTAGAACCCGAAGTTTGCTTCAATTTTCGCAAGTTCCTTGGATTTTGGAACAATAGAAGATGACTGGTATGTCCTGGAATTCAGGATAAGCCTGAAGAGATGCTTCATATCGTACTTACTGGCAATAAACTCTTCCTGAAGGTAGGCCAGCAGCTTCGGATTGCTTGGAGGATTGTCAGGTCTGATGTCATCAGGCTCATGAATTATACCGCGCCCCATCAGCCATGACCACATCCGGTTGACTATACTCTTGGTAAACCACGGATTTTTCGGCGTTATCAGCCAGTCGGCAAATATCTCACGGGGATCCTGGTCCGGCGGCAGCGTTTTTAACTTTGTCCCATCGGGAAAAATTGCCACCTTCGGAACAATTATGGCTGGTTTTGCCGCAACAGCATTTGTAGCGGCTTGCGCGACAACATTGGCAGCCTGCTTGGGAACAGCATTTGTCGTAGCCTTGGCGGACACATTGGTAGCAGTTTTAGATGCAGCCTTGGCTGCGGCAATCGCGGCAGCCTGCTCCGCAGCAGCGGCGGCAGCAGCCTGCTCCGCAGCCTTGACCGCATCGTTGTACTCCTTGTCTGGATCCCAAAAGACAATTTCCTCTTTCCATTCCCTCGTGGGCTTATAACTAACCTGCGAGAAGAACACCGACATACCAGGCAGAGCCTCCTTGTCCTTCCACGTATCAACCCTCGTACCCATGAAAGCAAGTGCTGCTGAAGCCGCAAGGCCCTCCGGAGTCTTACTCTGTACTGCACGATAGAAGTTAACCGGCCCGACCCGAAAATTACTACCGTTGGAAACAAGCATTTCCCGTACAAATTTATCGTACGGCTTGTTGTCCCTGAGAGAGATCTTTATCCAGTGGTGGTATGCCTGCGCCGCATTCGGCCAGAGGTTCACAGGAAACTCCGCTTTTACACGCAGGATATCGCTCCATTTCATGGCCCAGAAATCAGCATACTCAAGAGTATCCAGAAGACGATTCACCAGCACAGCCCTCTTATTCTTGCCTTTGTCCTGGAGAAAATCCCTTGCCTCTGCCGCAGTTGGAAGAGTGCCGGTCACATCGAGGTACACACGCCGCAGAAAGACTTCGTCGGAACAAATGGCCGGCTTAATACCCAGCTTGGACAGCTTCTCCCCGACAAGCTTGTCAATCTTGGTTTCAGGCACCACGCAGTCAGCAGCCTCGAAGAGATTTGATGACACAGCCGGTTTAGCGGGAGGTGATGCGGAAGGCGCTGCCTTCGGAGCCGCAATAACGCTTGTCGAAAGGAGAACTGTTATGGTCAAAATAGAAAGTGTTTTCATTCTGCTTTTCCCTAGTCTGCTTGATAACGGATAGATTTGGCAGGTGAACCTTCTCACCCTAATCTGCATGATTTCCCACACTTGCCAGAACTTCAACTAAAAAAATACTACCATAATGATTCCTGTAAGCACAATTAATTCTTGACTAAAAGAATACAGCATTACCCAGGCTGTAATTACACAAAACAAGCCGTTTCTTCAAAAAAAACGGCAACGACTCGCATTACGACATTCTCAACGCTTACTATTATAACGGTTAAACTACAGGGGTTATTGTCACCTAATTCTCAGAATTTAAGGTATAATTGACCCTCGTAGCAAGCGCTCATGCGGTAATCAGTTGTGGGTAGTCTGTATGGCAGGATTGTAAATGAAAGAATTCCAGTACTTCCTGTCCATCTCGTAAACATTTATCGGGTCTTTCTCCACGTCGAATGATTCAGGCAGGAGCTTATAGCGCTTCATCTCACGTATGTATTCGGAACGCGGTTTGAAACCCGGCATGTCAAACCTCTTGATCTCTTCAAGATAGCATTTACCGCCTTCGCACATCGCAAGCAACAGCTTGTAACCTGTATCATCCTTACTAACGAAAACTTTACTGTCTGCATCCGAAGCCGCCCCTTTTGGCCTGCACAACCCGTAACCTCCGGCACTCTTCGCCAGCGGTGCCAGAAGAATCAACGACTTCTCGGGCCGGGAAAGGTTGAACACAACGTGACGTGAATATTTCAACCTGAGATCATCCATGTTCGGAGCCCAGAAACTCAACCCGATCTCATCAGACAATGTATGCGCAACAGGATGTGCCTTCGTATCATGACAGGATATGCAGCGATCCTTGAAAACCGGCTGCGCCGCCTTTGTTTCTTCCCTGTCCTTATCGTTATTCAGTATCTGATTATTCTGGATATAGCCGCCAATAGATCCGCAGCCAAGGGCCGCATACGTGCCGGGGTACGGCGCTCCGAGGTCAAGCCACAGCCGCACCAGCGCCTTTTCATTCTCGCTGGGCTTTACATCATGATGTTTGCCTTCAAGTTTTTCGGCAAGGGCCGAGCCGCCGCTCCCGAGCTTTCGCGGCTCATAGTTACTCCGCGCATAATTACGCCCATCCGAAATCTGCTTCCAGACAGTCAAAGTATAATAACTATGCGAAAACATCGGGCCATGATCACCCGTCAAAATCACTCCGCCGGACCGCTTGTCGTAGTCGTGACACTTGACGCAATTCCTGTCCAGTACCGGTTGAATATCACGCACAAAATCCGGCAGATCAGGAAGATCCTTGAGTGGTTCGATAAGACTTGGAGCTCTCTTCGATGCCATTGAAACATTTCCGCTAACCGTCGACCGTGCCGTGACCCGATGCTCATGGCAACCAATGCAACCAAGCGTCTCACCCGGTTGCACTGTTGTAAAACTCTGCATGCGCTTGATAGCTTTCCCGTTCCCGTCAAGTGCGACAAAGAACAGGCTCCTGACCGCAGGTGCTTCGAAGTAAGCCGAGCCATCAGGCTCGACGGGAACAGTACCCAGCACCCGCTCAAGAGAGAATGTACCCTTATAACTCAGCGGGTCCATCCCTCCCGTGAAATTGATTGGCTTGGGCAGACTCTCCATAATCATCATTCTCTTGATTTCACCTTGTTTAACATCGGCCATATTTCTGCCATGATACATGTTATCAAGAAGGAAGCGCCCGTTCGGCTTGGAGAGATCAACCCTGGAAGTAATTACCAGTTCTCTTGAATGGGAAAAAATCGGGCGCGGTTCATGCAACCAGACTTTCTCGAATTCCTTTGGCAGCGTAAACAAAACACTGGACTGACCAAGTGCGTTCATTAGAACCAGCTTGTTACCGTTAGCTGCCATAAAAGCGTTAGCGTTGAATGCCCATGGATCACGATAACCGCGCTGCTTGCTCACGTTCCTGAGATTGCTTAAATCGTCTGGGCCCTTCTTAACGCTTACAGTGGCAAGGAATCCCTCATGCTCTATTCCGCCATGCCCGGGCGAATTAATCAACACCATGTCGTCGCTGTCCGGAATTGGTTTTGAATCAATGTATACTCCACCGGGATGCATATTTCCGAAAAACACTGTCTGCGCGGTACCATCAGGATACATTGTCCACAGGTGATGATAATCAACCTGCGAACGGTCAACATATTCCCAGCGCATGTACTGGATCCGACCGTCACGCATCATCCAGGGCGTATTGTCCTGCTCAAGGTTGGCCGACAACGCCCGCATGTTCTTGCCGTCGGCATCACAGCGCCAGATGTTGGCCACCTGAGTAAGCCAGCAGTTTACCCAACGTTTGGCACGAGTCGTCACAAAGACAATCCCTCCATCCGGTAACCAGCATGGCTCAAAATCATCAAACTCGCCCTCTGTAATCTGCTTAAGCCCGCTTCCATCGGAGTTGATCAGATACAGCAGGTAATTATCCGTGCCGCCTTTCCTATAAGAAAAGAGGATCTGCTTACCGTCATAATGCACTACGGGATCACGCACAGCCCCCTCGACATCGTCCACCATTATTGTCATCTTGCCGGTCTTTACATTCAACTTGCAGAGACGACCACCCTTGCCATAGGCAGGCCTTTCACGGTCCACTGAGTAATACCCGATATTGGCGTACCAGTGCCCGTCACCAATGAGCGATCTTACGGCAAAAACAATCTCATCCACATCAGCCATGGGCCCGGCAAGAAACTCTTTTGCAAGGTCAACAGCCTCTTCACTCACCATCTTCGGGGCCTCACGCTGCCCATTCAACTGCACGTAATCGTAAAGAATCCAACTGCCATCGTTCATGTTTATCGTAATCGTATTATCACCGGCCTTTACGGAGTTCCCTTGAACTGGAAAAATCAGCGGAAAAGATTTCCCTTCGCCATCGGGCCGATGCACCAGTTCATTGGACAACTCCTCCTTTGGCAATCTCTGCGAGGCAATTTGCTTCTCGTTCAGGGTAATCGTGATCTGGCTCGGCTCCCAGATTCCCACCACGCCTATCTTCAGGTATAATAACTGGGTGTGCACCTTTTCGGCCTTGAACTTAATCGTGAATGTGTGCGCCTTGCTGCCGGCCCAGGCATCATGTGAACTGGGATGAAGATACGGCCAGTCACTCATCTTGCTCTTGCCCACAGTAAATACCACAGGCTCGGGATATTTTTTCGAATATGCCGGGTATTTCTCTTTAACAATCCCGAACTCAGCCGCCGAATTGTCGGGTAACCCGATCAGGAACAGGTCAGTATCCTTGGCAAAAACCGGATTAATCACTGCCGCAAACATCAATACAACAGCGGAAACAGCCGATACAAAGCAAAGTCTTATATTCATAACTTCTCTCCTTAGTCGGCAAAACTTCAAATAAGAATACACCGAAAACACAGATGAAACACAAATAAAGAAAAGGCCCCGACATTACTGCTTGCCATTGATTAACGCTCTATTTTGAATTTGGAAATTCAGAATTGGATATTTGTTTAACTCTTAACACCCTCATACCCGAGCCGCCGAGATATCTCTCCGGCGTGAGCAATTACCGTCGGCGCCAGCTCCTTCAACTTTGAAATGGACAGACGTGTTGATGGACCTATGACTGTCAGCGCCGCCACAAATGTCCTGTTACGTTCATAAACAGGCACGCTGATGCACTGGATACCTTCCACGCATTCGCTTCTGTCCAGCGCATAACCGCATTTCCTGACATCATCAAGTTCTTCCCTGAGAGCATCCAGCGTGGTTATCGTTTTATCTGTTTCCCTCGTAAGTTTAATCGAGGAAAGAATGCGATCCCTGTCCTTATCGGACATAAATGCCAGTATTACCTTCCCGGGTGCAGTATCGTGGAATTCAAAATGCGTCCCGGGATCAACCATTAGCCTGACCTGGTGCCGGGAAGGAAAAGTATTCAACACCACGCCCTCCCTGTCACTCAGCAACACCTGGAGCGCAACCATTTCCAGCGTTGTATCCCTTAAGTCACGCATGACATCCAGCGATTCTTCAATGAGGTGACTTTCACCGACAGTCGAACTTCCCATTGCCAGAAGCTTGGACGTAAGCGCAAACGTCATGGTTTGTTCGTCACGCTCAATGTAGCCACGATCAACAAGGTTATTGAGTATACGCCCGAGACTTCCTTTCGGGATATTCAATTCCTGCGCCATGTCGATCGCTCGAAGGGGTATTCTCTTCTTAACAAGAAGCTCCAGGACCATGAGCCCGCGGTCAAGCGCCGGGGTCAGGCATGCTTCTTTCGAGACCCTTTGAATTGCTGGTGAAGCTCCCCCCGGCAAGCCGCGGGGCATCCTGTTAACAAAAACAGGATCAGCGCAACTCCGCCGTAGCCCCGCCGTTCCTCCCCGTGCCGAGGCACGGGGCATCCCGGCGAAGGCGAGTGAATTCTTCCTGCTGGCCATAAGATGTCCTGCGTATCGCTATTGACACCGGTAGCATTACCGAAACAACACCGGAGCGTCAATATAAACTTTACAGGATAAGACGTGATAAATGATAAACCACCAAGTTTCCAGCGCGGCAAGCCGCAACCAAAGGAAGAGTTCTGATTGCCGATATTATAGAAGATAATTTCTTACAGAAGGTAACAAAGAAACCAAAGTTTTCGCCGAAGGCGGGAAAGATATAGGAATCTTTCTTCGTTAACTTTGTTGCCTTTTGTGGAAATCTTCCGAGAAAAGCAAAATTCTGAAGGGCTGGATATGTATCCGCACCGTCTGCGGCAACGCAGTCAGCGTGGATGCATCACGCAAAAGCATTGCTTGCGAAATGTTGCTTTCAAACGAAAATAGAGAAAGATACTTGATCTATTTCGCGGCATTCCACTGCTTGCGG
>MHBM01000107.1 GCA_001804885.1 Lentisphaerae bacterium RIFOXYA12_FULL_48_11 | reverse complement strand
TGTATCGGATGAACGAAAGGTCTCTGGCCCAATATCAAGTAAGGGGGCCGTATCGCTGGCGGATTCGGACAAGATCGACAATGTGCTTTCCGTTCACAGGGCCGTTGGGAGGGCTGAATTTGGCGATCAGGTTCACCAGGCTTTTCATTCCATTTTTTCGCACAAGATGCGGTCGGCGTTGTCTATGCTTGGAATTCTGATAGGAGTGGGTGCGGTCATTGCAATGCTGGCAGTCGGGCAGGGCGCAAGAGAGTCAGTACAGAAAGGTTTGGCTTCTCTCGGTTCGAATATGTTGCATATTCATCCGGGTGCTGTCAGGACGGGTGGCGTTTCGCTTCAAGCTGGTGCCGTGACGCGCTTGACCTTACAGGATGTCGAAGCCGTTGGGAAGTTGGACACGGTAAGGCTGGTTTGTCCCAACGTGAATGGCAGGGCGCAGTTGGTCTACAAAAACAAGAACTGGAACACGCGTTTACAGGGTAATGGTGCTTCTTATGCGGAGATGAGAGCCGCGATACCGTTAGTTGGGCGTTTTTTCATGGAAGAAGAAGTGAAGAACAGGGCACGTGTAGTAATCATCGGAATCACTGTTGCAAGGGAGTTGTTCGGAGATAGCGATCCGGTAGGTAAAGTCATAAGAATAAACAGGGTTGAGTTCACTGTGCTTGGTATATCCCCGCCAAAGGGCAGTTTCCGCGGGTGGGATCAGGATGATTTTGTTGTTGTACCTGTTACCACAGCCATGTACCGGTTGTTTGGCCTTGATTATATCAGTGATCTGGATGTCGAGGTGAGGGAATCTTCCATGATGACCGACGCAAAGGATGAGATCAGGCAGCTGCTGCTGCGACGGCATCGTGTCAGCCCAAAGAACAGTGATGCCATTCAGATACATGATATGACCGAGATACAGGACATGCTGAGCAGCACAACAAAGACAATGGGATGGCTTCTTGGCTCGATAGCGGCGATTTCACTGGTTGTCGGTGGTATAGGGATCATGAACATAATGCTAGTTTCCGTGACTGAGAGGACCAAGGAAATAGGCCTGAGAAAGGCGATCGGGGCGCGCCGCAGTGATATAATGGTTCAGTTCCTGATAGAAGCTGTTGTGATGACTCTCAGTGGTGGTGTGATAGGGATTATACTGGGCAGCGGAACTGCGTATTTATTATCCACGCTGGCAGAGTGGCCTGTAAAAGTGTCGGGTTCAGCCATCGCATTGGCAGTGACATTTTCGGTTATTATTGGTATTATTTTTGGATTGTGGCCTGCCAGGCAGGCATCTAAGCTTGATCCAATAACTGCGCTGAAATACGAATAGGGGAATAAACTGGTGGAGAGGTTGATGCCTGAAGAGAGTGAAGACATGTTGCCGTGTGAAAGAGAACTTGTTGCCGGTTTCTCCGCTCAAACGTTGAGTTACCCTGATAAATACGAGCTTCCCAGACTTGGAAATGAGAGAAAAATGCGGCTTGAACGCGCAGTTGCTCTGGAAATAGATTCGCATAACAGGGTCAAGCGGTGCAGGATGAGTGATGGGTATGTTCATGAAACCCTCATGGATAATGAATGGCAGGAGTGTAAGCGGTTCGGATCTCTTCAGGACGTTCTTGATTCGGATATATTAGCTGTTGCCCGTCGGAAACATGCTGAACCAAGTCCCGAGATTGATGAACATGACTAATTTGCTTTGTTCCAATGGAGTCTAATGGTAAAAAAAAGAAAAGAAGTTAAGAAGGTTGAAATAATCCCTAAACCTGATAATACAAGTGTCAAGGTGGAGCCGGCTATGAAGCACATGGAAAATAGTCCTGCTGGGTTGGATGATGCGCTTTTGTGTGAAGTGGCATGGGAAGTTTGCCAGCAGGTTGGGGGAATATATACGGTTATACGTTCTAAAGCTCCATGCATGGTAAAGACATGGGGAAATCGGTACTGTCTGGTAGGTCCATATAATCCAATTACTTCTCCTGCAGAGTTCGAAGAGACTACGCCGTCTGGGCCCATAGGCAATGCCGTGAAGGCACTTCAGAAAGCAGGTTTTGATGCGCATTATGGTCATTGGTTGATTACCGGCCGGCCGCGTGTCGTGCTGTTGAATCCAAAGTGTGTGTTCCATCGTCTTCATGAAATCAAATATCTGCTTTGGGAGCATCACGGAATTAATTTTGCATCTTATGATCCTCTGGTTGATGAAGTAGTCGCTTTCGGTTTTCTTGTGAGTGAATTTTTCCGTGCCTTGTCTGCCGAAGATGATGCCAGGAAGCCCATCGTTGGGCATTTTCATGAATGGATGGCCGGATCAGCCATTCCCGAAATCAGACGTGATAATCTGCCTGTTTCGGTTGTTTTCACAACACACGCGACACTCCTTGGCCGTTACCTGGCCATGAATGATCCGTGGTTCTATGATCATGTGCCATTTGTGAACTGGCATGTGGATGCCAGGCGTTTCAATGTCGAGGCCCAGGTTTTGATCGAGCGTGCAGCTGCGCATGGTTCCCATGTGATGTCTACAGTAAGCGATATTACAGGTTATGAATGCAAGTATCTGCTTGGGCGCAAACCTGACGTACTTTTGCCGAATGGTCTTAACATAGAGCGGTTTGTTGCATTGCATGAATTTCAGAATCTCCACAGAATAAACAAAGAGAAGATTCATGAGTTCGTCATGGGTCATTTCTTTCCGAGTTATTCTTTTGACCTTGATAAAACGGTTTATTTCTTCACATCCGGCCGGTATGAGTATGCCAACAAGGGGTTCAACCTGACGATTGAGGCCCTTGCCAGACTGAACTGGCGAATGAAGCAGATGAAGCTTAATCGTACCGTGGTATTCTTTATTGTTACCAAGAGGCCCTTCAAGTCGATTAATCCAGAGGTTCTGAGAACGCGTGCTCTAATGCTGGAATTAAGGGAGAACTGCAAGTCGATCAAGAACCAGGTCGGGGATCGATTGTTCGTTTCAGCCGCAATGGGACAATGGCCAAAACTGGATGAGCTGGTCGATGATTACTGGAAACTGAGGTTGAGACGCAACCTTTATGCCTGGAAGACAAAACGATTGCCCATAGTGGTGACACATGACCTGTTTGATGACGCTACGGATGAAATTCTTATGCAGTTGAGATCATGTAATCTGTTCAATAAGCCAGATGATCCTGTAAAGGTGGTGTACCATCCTGATTTTGTTTCATCGAGTGATCCTCTTTTCGGGATGGATTATGATCAGTTTGTGCGAGGTTGTCACCTGGGTGTTTTTCCAAGCTATTATGAGCCATGGGGTTACGCGCCGCTTGAATCTATTGTAATGGGTATTCCGGCTATAACTACAGACACGTCCGGATTTGGAACCTATGTTTTGGATAAGATGCCTGAACACAAGGAATGCGGTATAAGTGTTCTTAAAAGAAGGAATGCAACCTTTGATGCATCTGCCGATGAACTTACAGAAGAGATGTTCCGGTTTGTTCAGATGGAACGCAGGGAAAGAATTACCATGCGTAACAGAACCGAGCACAGCTCGGAGCAGTTCGACTGGCAACATCTGGGGCAGTACTACCGTCAGGCTCACGAGATGGCACTCCAAAGATTCACGTGAGTATTCTTGAATCCTTCAGAATTAACCGGCTTTTAACATGAGAAAACGAATCGCCATTATTGATGGTTATAATGTCATTTACAGGGATGCTTCGTTAAAAAAGCAGCTTGATATAAGCCTGGCCAATGCGAGAAAGGGGCTGGTCGATTTCTGCATTCGCTGGCTGTCAAGGAGAGGGGATATTTCCGAATTCTGGGTTGTTTTTGATGGTGACTCTTCTGTTATGCCATTGTCTGGTACTTCGTCACGAGGAGTGCGAGTGGTGTTTACCCGTACCAAAGAGGATGCCGATGACAGGGTTTTGTCCCTGTTGAGGGATGTCGACGACGATACGGATTACGTGGTCATTTCAAGCGACAACTATGTTTCCGGTAATTCAAAACGTATGGGGGCAAGGGTTATGTCTGCGTCAGATTTCTTCTCTACCGGCACTGCTGGAGGAAAATCTTTTTCGAAACGTTTAAATCATTGTGAGCATGCTGATCTTTCGCCGATTCAGGAACGGATGATTAATGAGAGCCTGAAGAAGGAGTGGGGTATTGAATGACTGTTTGACGTTTCCCTCTGCCAGTGTTAAATTAATTAAAGGAGTGTTACATCAGGGTTGACGTTGCGGGAGGGGGCTAATGAAGTTTTCTTTTTCTTTGGGAAAAGCTAACTGGCGGACGCAGTTTACAGTTGCCTATGCTGCAATGGCCATCATTCCCCTTCTTACTTTTGGTTACTTTCTTGTCGCTTATCTTTTGCCGGAACATAATACCAGGGAGAATCTGCTTCTCGTAATCGCGTTTAGTGTCATGTTGTCCCTTGCAGGTTTTTCAATACTCATAAGAAACATCAATACCCTGGCCGGATTTTGTACATATATTGAAAATGTAGCAAGGGGCAGCTTGAATAAACAGTTGATTTCCAGGAATGGTCCTGAGGAAGCCCGTATTAATGAGTCGATGGAAAAAATAATTGAAAAGCTGGAGCAGGATCGTGAACGTCTGGCAGCATTCACTCAGAACCTTGAAGTCGAGGTGGCAAGCCGGACAAACGAGTTGAAAGAGGATATCGAACGAAGAAAGAGAACTGAGCAGGCTTTGAGGGAAAGTAATATGATGCTCTCCGATGCGCTCACCGAGTTGAAGGAAATGGAGCATCGCCTGGTTGTTGAAGAGAAAATGAGCGCACTGGGCCAGATGGCAAGCAGTGTCGCGCATGACTTCAATAATGCTTTAATGCCTGTAATTGGTTTGACTGAATTTCTGCTGATGAATCGAAATAAACTTGATGATCGGCAGGAAGTGATCAGCACTCTGGAGGATATTCATGATTCGGCAGATCGTGCCAGGGAGGCGGTGGGTCGGTTGCGCGAATTCTATAAGATGGACGGAAGCGCGGAATACGATCTTGTTGATGTAAATATGATCTTTGAAAAAGCGATTAATTCATTTTCCGACCTTCTTCAGAAAAAGCTGGAGAACAATATTGTCATTGAAATCAGGCGGGATTTATTCGATCTGCCGCTTATTAATGCCGATGAGTCAGAGCTTCGCGAGGCAATCCGGAATGTCATAGTCAATTCAATAGAGGCCATGCCTGAAGGGGGGGTGATTACCTGTCGCTCCAGGATGGAAGGTAAGCATGTTGCCCTGGAGATTACGGACACAGGAGAGGGAATGACTCTTGATGTTCAGGGCCGATGCATGGATCCTTTCTTTACCACAAAGCCTGGTCATAAGAATGGCATAGGGCTTGCCGTTGTTTACGGGATTGCACGCCGACATCATGGGAATCTGGAAATTAGCAGCGATTTAGGCAAGGGTACCATCGTTAAGATCATTCTGCCGCTGGTTAAGGTCAGTTCCAGTGAGACAGCTTCATCCTTCCGGATCGGAGGGACATCCGGCCAGTTGAAGATCCTGCTAATCGATGACGATGCGTCCTCTAGAAATATCCTGTCGCGTTACCTGAATGCAACAGGTTTTGTTGTAAAGTCTGCGGATAGCGGTGTGAAAGGACTTGAGGCATTTGCTGAGGATAAATATGATCTGGTAATTACGGATCGTGCAATGCCTGATATGAGTGGAGACATTGTTGCTGCGTCCATACGAAAAGGTAATGTCAAAATTCCAATAATCATGCTCACCGGGTTTGGCGAACTTATGAAAAACAAGCATGAAAAACCTGATGGGGTTGACAGAATATTGAGTAAGCCGGTATCACTTAAAGAATTGAGATGTGCGGTTGATGAGGTTACAGGTGCTTTTGCCCTGAAATAGAAGGTGGTCCAGATAAATGAGCGAAAAGAAAAGAGTATTGATTGTAGATGATGATGAGGTGGTACGCCTTTTAATTGGTAAGGTGCTCGATAAGTATGGCGTAATTACAGTAACAGCCCGTGATGGCATCGAGGCTCGAACCATTCTTGGGAATAATGAAGCCTTTAATGTTATATTCCTGGACTTATTCATTCCTCATGTGACTGGATGGGACCTTCTTGACGAGATCAGGTCCGGAAATGTCAATAAAGATGCAGCAGTTGTGATTGTGACGGGTGCGGCGCTGTCCGACCCTGAGAAAGAATCTCTTGGAAACAGGGTGTCTGCGTTTGTGGATAAAGAGAAGTTCAACCTCGTTGAATTTGATAAATTAGTTGCGAGTTTGCTTTAAAGCGCTTGCCTCAAAGTTCTCTCAATATTTTAAGCAGGCCATCAGGACGGTTCGATGAAATGAATTCTTGTGCGGTACTCATGCCTTTTTCTATCAATTCTTTCCGTTGAGAGTCTGTTGTCTCAAGCGCTTTTTTTATTGCTCCAACAATCTCCGGTAATTCCGGTCGGATGATTGGAATATTCGTATTTCCTGTCACTTCCGGAATGGATGTTAGGTTGGTACAGATTACAGGACAACCCGAGATCATAGCTTCCAGCATTGGGTACCCAAATCCCTCGTATTGCGATGCAGAAATGAACCATCTGGCTCCGGCATAAAGAGCTTTGAGCTCATTATCGTCGACGTCTCTGAGTATTCTAATTGTACCGTTACGAACAGCGGGACCTGCCAATTCCCTGATCGTTGGAGTATTTACATCGTCTCCACCTGCCAGGATCAGGCAATGGGTACCGAGAAGAGTTTCTGAATCAAGCTTGAGAAAAGCCTCGACAAGCAGATGGACGTTTTTGTGTGGTTTAAAGTTTCCGGCATACAGGAAATAAGGTTTGCCTGAAGTATGTCGATTTGCGACTTCATCAGCCTGTTTATTGTAAATGTTATCAAGCCACTCTTTTCCGAGCGTGGGATAAAGAATAGATATTTTCTTTGCGGTACCTGGCATACAGGCGATAATGTCTTTCTTTGTAAATTCGGAATCTACAAGAATCACGTCTGTTTTTCCAGCTGCCAACCGGAACTGTATACCAGCTAAAAACTTTCGGAGAACATTTGTTCCAGGCAAGCGCAGGAACATTATGTCATGGACGGTGATGATTCGTCTGTAACTGCCCGACAATGGAACCTTGTAATACGGGCTGAAAAAGGTGTCGACCCTGGCCTTTTCTGCTATGCGCGGGATGACTGCCTGATCTGTCAGAAGAACAGGGATTTTGGGAAGTGTGATGCATTGCGGTTTGTATTTTGCGATAACTGCCGGCAAAGATTCTGGATCTGTAACCAGGAGAATGGTTTCAAACCCGGGATGCTCTAGTACGGCAGGCAGGAAAGTTTCCAGATAACGGCTGATGCCGGTTTTCCTGTTTTTGACAAATTCCCTGGCATCAATACATATTTTCATGCCTTGAGCTGAAGTTGGTGCGCCATTACACAAAAGGTGACAGCTCTCTGAGCCGTTTGACTATCGCCGGCATTGTTTCTATAACATATTCAATTTCTTCGGCTGTATTATAACGGCTCAGGCTGAATCTCGTTGATCCATGGGCTGATGTAAACGGCACGCCCATTGCCCTGATGACATGAGACGGTTCCAGTGAGCCGGACGTGCAGGCTGACCCCGACGATGCAGCAACTCCGATGTCACTCAGATGGTAAAGGATGGCTTCACCCTCAATGTACTGAAAGCTTATATTGGTAGTGTTAGGCAGCCGGTGTACACGGTCGCCGTTTACCGTTGTGTCCGGGCATGATGCTAGCAGGCCGGCTTCGAGGCGATCACGCAGTTTAGCAATCCGTGTTGTTTCGTCCTGCATATGTTTCTTTGCCAGGACGCAGGCCTGACCCAGACCGACAATGTAAGGTACATTTTCCGTACCGCCGCGCCTGCCGTTTTCCTGGTGTCCGCCGATAAGAAATGTATTCACTTTCGTTCCTTTGCGGATATAGAGAGCGCCTATTCCCTTTGGGGCATGAATTTTATGGCCTGAAATGGAGAGCATGTCCAGGGGTGTTTTGCGTACATCAATAGAGAATTTGCCTGCAACCTGTACTGCATCTGTGTGCAGAACAGCGGACTGTTCTTTGGCTATTAAGGCAATCTCCGGAATAGGGAAGATCACTCCAGTTTCGTTGTTTGCCCACATTATGCTTACAATGGCGGGCTCTTTGCCCAGTACCTTTCTAAATTCGGTTAGATCCAGCTGGCCCGAGGAATTTACTCCGAGCTCAATTACTTCATGGCCCTGTTCCTTGAGATGGCGGCATGGACCAAGGACAGCAGGATGTTCTACTCTTGTGGTGATTATTCTTATGTTCTTGCCCGAAGCTTCTGCAGCGCCCCTTATGGCTGTATTATCACCTTCCGTACCACAGCTGGTAAAAACAATTTCTGATGGCTCTGCATTGATAAGGTCAGCAACCTGTTCCCTGGCTGTGTCGATGTATTTCTTAACCTGGCCGCCGAAGTGATGCATGCTGGATGGGTTACCCCATAACTCCTTGAAGAAAGGCATCATGGCCTCTATGACTTCAGGGGCAACCTGCGTAGTCGCATTGTTGTCGAGATAAACGTTTTTCAAGATTTGTCCTCCTCGACAATGAGATCACTCGATACAAACTCCCTTAACTTTGCTTCTACAACATCTTTCATGGTGATGGGCGCAGCCTGGCACCCTGCGCACATCCCGCGGAATGAGATTTTTACGATATTACCTGACACATCGATGAGTTCTATGTCTCCACCGTCTCTTTTGAGCATGGTACGTATTTCGCGATCAAGAGTTTCTTCGATCAGTTTTACTTTTTGCAGAACGGTCATTTTGGCCGGTTTCAGGGCTGTCGCGGATTTCGTGTCTCGTTCTTTTCTTACGCGATCAATAATGTTTGCAATGTCATTATGGCATCCACCGCATCCGCCTCCGGCTTTACAATAATTTGTGACCTGCTCAACTGTGGTAAGGTTGTTATCCCGAACGACACGCTCAATTTCTTCTTCTGTTACCCCGAAACAAGTACATACTACTTTTCCCTGGATTATTTTCTTCTCTGTTTTACCTGTACGGTAGTTCTCGATGGCTGCTTCCAGGGCTTCCCGGCCCATGACCGAACAATGCATCTTCTGTTCAGGCAGACCACCCAGGAAGTTGGCTATATCCTGGTTGGTCACTTTCTGGGCTTCTTCAAGTGTCATGCCTTTTATTATTTCCGTCAGGGCAGAGGATGATGCAATTGCGCTTGCACAACCAAAAGTCTTGAATTTTGCTTCTGAAATCTTCTTGTTTTCATCAAGCTTGAATGTGAGTTTCAGTGCATCACCGCACGCCAATGATCCTACTTCTCCTGTTCCGTCAGGATCGTTTACCAGGCCGACATTTCTCGGGTTGCGGAAATGATCCAGTACTTTGTCTGTATAGTCCCACATGAAGGATTCTCCTGTTCATGAATAATATCTTATTAGCATGTTATAACCGGTCTGATTGGAATGCCAGAATATTCAGAAATCAAAAGAAGTGTGCGACTTCATGTCGTCAAAGAATTTCTTGATTATATGTCCCGATATATGGTCATCTGTCGTCTTTCAATCGATTGGAAGGAGTTAATAATCATGGCCATTACTCGTGAAGATGTATTGGATTATCATATTGGTGGGAAGATAGGCTTGCGAATGACAAAAATGCTGACTGATCTTGATTCGCTTTGCAAAGCCTATACGCCCGGTGTTGCTATTGCAGTCAAGGAGATAGCCGGTAATCCGTCGACTATTTGTAAATATACAGCCAAACAGAATCTGGTGGCCGTTGTCACCGATGGTACGGCCATATTGGGGTTGGGGGATCTTGGTGCAGAAGCCAGTATCCCTGTCATGGAAGGGAAGGCTGTACTTTTCAAGGCTTTTGGCGATGTTGATGGATGGCCGGTCCCGTTGAATCATTGCCGGCAGGATGGTCGAAACACGGGGAAAACTGATCCCAGGAGGGTGATTGATGCGGTGTGTGCCATAGCTCCAATGTATGGTGGAATTAATCTGGAAGATATTGCTGCCCCTGCATGTTTTGAGATCGAAGATAAACTGGATGAAATGCTCGATATACCGGTTTTTCATGATGACCAGTGGGGGACAGCCGTTATAACTCTGGCGGGTGTAAAAAATTACTGTGTCCTGTCAGAGCGAAATATGTCGGAACTGCGTATTGTAATTAATGGTGCTGGTGCAGCAGGCATAAGAATTTGCGAGATGCTCAAGGCTTCTGGTGCGCGACACGTTACGCTCTGTGATTCAAAAGGGGTGGTACGGACGGAGAGGTCAGATCTTTCGGGAAAGAAGAAAGAACATGCGGTCAAGACGTCTGCCTCAACAGTCGGAGAGGCATTGAAGGATGCGCATGTGTTTGTCGGTGTTTCTGTGGCAGATTGCATAAAGGGACAGGATGTATTAGCCATGGCTTCCTATCCGGCAATATTTGCGATGGCGAATCCTGATCCTGAAATACAGCCTGCCGCAGTCGCTTTGGCACTGGGGCAAAAACCCTACGTGATGGCCACGGGACGATCTGATTACCCCAACCAGATTAATAATGTGCTTGGGTTCCCGTTTCTTTTCCGTGGAGCATTGGATGTCATGGCGAAAACCATTAACATTCAGATGAAGCTGGCTGCCGCCGATGCGCTAGCGGCTGGAGCGCGTAAATCAGTACCTGATGAAGTCAGGAAATATTATCCAGGTGCTGATTTATCTTTTGGCGTGAATTATATCATTCCTAAGCCATTTGACAGAAGGCTGTTTGTTGAAGTTTCTCTGGCTGTGGCGGAAGCTGCAGTAAAATCAGGTGCTGCGCCGGCCTTGGACCTGGGCTTGTATCGAACCGGCCTGGAACACAGAAATCAGGCAAGACTTGCAGTTGATGAATAATATCATAGTAAAACAGTTGAAGATTTGACATCGACAACCGCTTTTGATAGGAACACCGCCTCTATGGGACAACAATTAAGACAACGATTAAAGAGAATGCGTAGAAAACGCAGGAATAAGCGTAAGAAGGAACAGGCTAATCTTGCTGCCAAAGCAGCCAAGAAAGTTTAATTCCTGATTTAGGTTGTATTCTTTTATGGCGTGATGGCCGAGCGGTTAGGCACGGGTCTGCAAAACCTGTTACACCGGTTCAACTCCGGTTCACGCCTCCATTCTTTGTTTTCTGGATGAGGTATTTGAAAAAATATCGTCTTCCTGTTTGGACAACAGACAATGCCGATATACGAATATAGCTGTGGAAAATGTGGTAACCAGTTTGAGGTTCTGATCAGAAAAAGGGGTGATGATCCGGCCAAGTGTCCGAAGTGTGGGGCACCTAAACCCATAAAGCAGTTCTCTGCATTTGCTGTTTCGGCACCTCAACAGCACAATCCTGTGGCAAGCTGTGAAGGTTGTTGCTCTGCAGGGACCGGATGCGGGACTGGAACCTGTCCAATGTCGATCGACAACTAGGTGTTTTCCAGGACAATAGCAGCATTTCTTTTTAATCGTTCAAGACCTGTTCGGAACACCGTTGAATCTTTAAAGCGACTGGTAAATTCCTCTTTCGACATTGCAAGAATTTCCTTCGCATCCGGCATCAGGCGTTCCTGAAATTCAGCAAGGATGCCGTCATTTTCCATTTTGTTCCATGGACACACTGCGGTACAGATATCGCAGCCGAACAACGTCTGTCCCATTGCAATTTGAAGCTCCCCTTGAATATCGCCCTTGTGTTCTACTGTAAGATAGGCAAGACATCTACGACAGTCTATCAGTCCATTATCGAGAATAGCCCGCGTCGGACAGGCATCAACGCAGAGGCGGCAGTTCCCGCATTGATTTGCACATGGGGTTGATGGGGCCAGCACGATATTAAGAAGCAATACTCCTATCGACAGGCAACAGCCGGCTTTCGGGTTGACTATCTGCCCCTGCCTTCCGCGCCAGCCGATACCGGCTCGAATGGCCCATTCGCGCTCGAACAGGGGAACAGAGTCCACGCAGACACGCGTGGAAATTCCAGGCTGTTTTTTGATGAAATCAGCAAGCAGGGAAAGTTTACCCCTGATAACTATGTGATAGTCCATTCCCCGGGCATAAGTTGAAAATCCTTTGCCGGGCTCCTTATTGGTTGCATAACGTGCTGCGACAACAATAATGGATTTAACATCCGGCATGACATTTTTGACATCGGTTCTTATCTGGCGGCTGCGCTCCATGAACGCCATGTCTGCGGCATTGCCGTCCTGGAGCCACCTGTTAAACAGGTCCAGGTTTTCTGCCGGTCCTGCGGCTGCAATTCCGGCAGCTATGAAACCAAGGCGCCTGGCTTCTGTCAGGATGGAATTTTCTAAAGACATAACGGTATGCTGTTTCTAATGTGCAAGTATAAGTTACTTGGAGACGGTTTTGTATATTTCAAGTGCAGTTGAGACAACCTTGTCGATTGTCATTCCTGAAGTATTTATCTTGTGCGGTATTGCTTCGTAGAGGTGGCGCCGTGATTCAAGGATCTTCATGATTCTGCTCATTTTGTCATCACCTGCAAGCAGGGGGCGGCTTGTATCACCGGAGACCCTTTTGAGTATTGTGTCTGGAGTGGCGGTAAGACATATCACCAGGCCTGTCCCACTGAAG
>MHBM01000106.1 GCA_001804885.1 Lentisphaerae bacterium RIFOXYA12_FULL_48_11 | reverse complement strand
TTGCAAATCAAGAAGATGGACGTTCGAAATCAGTTGATTCTAAAGGGTTTTTAATCGGACAGTAGTGTATTATTATATAAACGTAAAACTTCAGGAATTATTATAATGAAAACATACATTTACCCCTCCTTCTTTACATTGATCGGCATTGTGATTTCAACATGCATTTCCGCCGAACCGCCAGCCCAGGAAAAAGGTCCGAAACCTGTTCCGCACATGCAGGTCATTCCACAGCCCGGCCAGCAGGTTTCTTTCCAGCGTGACGGCCAGGAAATTGCCCGGTACCACTTTGGCCTCGACGTGCGACGCCCCTTCATTTTCCCTGTGATAGGACCATCCGGCCGCTCACTTACCCGGATGGGACATCCGCACGACCCTGAAGGACACAGTCATCACTACTCTGTATGGATCTCACACATGGACGTCAATGGCCTGAGCTTCTGGGAAGACCGAAGCAAGGGTCGCATCATCCACCAGCGCGTTGAAAAGTTTGAAGATGCCGATGATCATGCCTCGATAACCACCCTTAATCACTGGATCAACGAAACGAACAACACCGTACTTCTGGTTGAACGTCGAACCACGACGGCACAGTCCCTGCCGAACGGCGAAGAGCTTCTTGTGATTGATCTTCAAATCGAAGCCAAAGACAAGACCATTACTTTAGGCAAGACACCATTTGGACTTATCGGCGTGCGAATGGCAAAAACCATATGCGTAAATGACGGCGGCGGAACAATCCGCAATTCCGAAGGAGCTGAAGGAGAAAAGGACATTTTCCGGAAACCGGCAAAGTGGGTTGACTATTCCGGCCCAATCACTGCGAATGCCACCGAGGGCATCACACTGTTTGATCATCCATCCAACACAAACCACCCATCCGCCTTTCACGTTCGCAGCGACGGATGGATGTGTGCCTCATTGACCTGCGGAGGCTCCTTGATTATCGAGCCCGTCAAACCGCTGATGCTCCGCTATGGTCTTTACATCCATACAGGCAAGGCACCTCCCGAACAAATTCAAAAACAATGGGATATGTTTACCAGGACACCGCTCCCACAACCCTGGAAACCGGTAAAAAAGAAAGATTAGCTGACAACACGGTTGACACCTTGATTAGGAAAACTGTTTTGTTTTCATGCGAATAATTGACTTTGCAATATCCGATACAGACCCCAGCGGCATATTGCCGATAAATTCAATAGCATAATTTTTAGATCACAAAGGCTCAGCCCACCGCACAAGTAGCTCTGCTGCAACCAATTCACCATTAATTTGTTACATCTTATGCCCTAACCCCCAATTAATCAGCCTGTATTAACAAGAATTCTCTTTCGAATTCCCATGTATTTAAATAAAATGAAAAGTTGAGAAGGGGTGGTCGCTCATCTGGTTAAGTAACGGATACGAGACTCGACATGAGCATAAAGATACAATTCTCGTTAGTTATGGTTCTGCTGATAATGGTCACAGCAGGCACACTCACATACCTCGCCTATAAATCAGAAAAAAAGGCCCTTCTTGAAGTAATTGACAGCAAATTGTTCGCCGTTGCAAACATGGCAAAAGCCACCCTGCCCTCCGACCATCATGACAAAATCATTGATGCAAATTCCATATCTGCAGAAGAATTCAGAAGGATAATTGAGCGAAACGACCTCATCTGTAAAACGCTTGATCTCCAATATATCTGGAGCCTGATGCAGTTGAACAATCATATAGTCTTTACTTCGTCGACATCCACCAGCAAAGACACGGACAAACATGATCATGCTCATTTCCTGGATATTCACACCAACCCTGAAGCCTATGAAGAAGTCTTCTCCACCATGCAGACCTGTTACAGCACTTTCGATGATAAATGGGGCAAAGGCAGAATGGTCCTGATTCCAGGAACTGATAAAAATGGGCGGAAATATTGTTTTGGCGCGAGTATGAGCGTGGAGAAAGTTGATCAGGTATTGCTGTCTGCCCTCCAGAAACCTTTGAGGCTTTCCGCATTAATATTACTGGCAGGAGCTGTTGTTGCTTTTCTGCTCGCCAATTCGGTTTCAAAGCCGGTCACAGAGCTCACATCCATGGCAGAAGATATCGCAAAAGGCAACTTCGACCAGAAATTCAACATTAGAGGTGCATCTGAAATCAGATCCCTTTCACACAGCATCAACGCCATGCGATTGGCCATTAAAGAAAGAATTATCGAAGTAACAGAAAGCGAACAACGATTCAGGAGCATCTTCGAAGAAGGACTTATAGGTATTGTTTTCATTAATTCAGATACCAGATTTATAAACGTAAACCCTGCTTTCTGTAAAATAACCGGATATTCCCGCGAAGAACTGCTCACCAAAACCTTTCCAGATATAACACATCCAGATCACACGAAGATCGACATGGAAAATGTAAATAAACTGGCAAAAGGCGAAATCCCGTATTACAGAACCAAGAAAAGATATATCCGAAAAGACGGGCAGACAGTCTGGGTCAATTTAAACGTCTCGGTAATTCGCGATCAATCCGGAGAACTATTGTATCTACTGGGCATGATAGAAGACATAACAACCACTGAAAATCTTGACAATCAGCTCAGGCAGAATGAAGAAAAATTCCGGACCCTGTTTGAGAACATAACAGAGGGCGTAGCAATTCACGAAGTGATCTATGACGAGAAAGGCCGGGCAGTTAATTACAGAATTGTGGATGTAAACCCGGCATACGAAAAACACACCGGCATCCATCCTGCACATGCAAAAAACAAACTTGCCACCGAACTGTATGGAACAGAATCGGCCCCCTACCTGCCCATCTGGGGGAAAGTTGCAGAAACAGGCACACCCCACCATATGGAAGTTTTCTTTGCCCCCATGAACAAGTATTTCTACATAGCCTGCTGTTCTCCCAGAAAAGGATGGTTCGCAACTGTATTCACCGACATAACGGAAAAGAAACAACTGGAGGATACCCTCATTCAAAATGAGGAGAAATTCAGATCCCTCGTGGAGACATCAAGCGATTGGATATGGGAGACTGACAAAAATGGAATCTGCACTTACGCAAGCCCCCGAATCAAGGATCTCCTTGGGTATACTCCGACAGAAGCAATTGGCAGAAAAGCCATCGATTTTATTGCTCAAGACGCACTGAAAACATTCAATTCGCAGATCACACGCTTGTACGTATCCCCAAAGACCTTCTACGGAATGGAGCAGAAATGTATCCATAAGGATGGACACATCGTTATCCTGGAAGGATCGGGAGCCCCATTCTTTGATGCCAACGGCATCTTCAAAGGTTACCGCGGAATTAATCGTGACATTACCGAACGCAAGCGACAACAGGAGGCGCTGCTCTTGAGCGCAACACAACTACGAGCCAACCTCGAGAGTACTCCTAACGTTGCCATTCAATGGTACGACCTGGATGGACGAATCCTGTACTGGAATCCGGCAAGCGAGAAGATGTACGGATGGAAGGCCGAAGAGGCTATGGGCAAGACACTTGACGCACTTATCTATACTCCTGAACTTGCTGCTGATTTTCACCGTTTACTTCGAGATATTCAGGCGACAGGCAAACCTGCAGGCCCATTCGAGTCTGAATTTCAGCGGCTGGACGGCACTTCGGGCTGGCTGATATCCACCACCTTCAAGATCCCGATGGGTGAAGGCAAATCCGCTTTCGTTTGCATGGACGTCGACATTACGGGGCGCAAACAGGCAGAAGAAGAAGTCCGCAAGCTGAACGCCGAACTGGAACAACGCGTCAGGGACCGCACGCTTCAGCTCGAACTCGCAAATAAGGAACTTAAGGCATTCTCATATTCTGTTTCACACGACCTCAGGGCCCCTCTTAGAAGCATAGATGGATTCAGCACTGCCATTCTCGAGGATTATTCAGACAAACTGGATGGCGAGGGACGCGATTATCTGCAGCGGCTCCGCCGCGCCAGCCAGCGAATGGCCTCTCTCATTGATGATATGCTGAAGTTGTCCAAAGTCACCAGCGGAGACATGCACATTTCAAATGTAAACCTCAGCCAGATGGTAGAAGATTTCATCGCAGACCTGAGAGAGGCCGACCCTCAGCGGAATATCGAGGCAGTGATTACACCAGGTATAAATGTAAGCGCAGATCCACAATTGATGCATGCCGTCATGGAGAATCTGCTGGGAAACGCCTGGAAATTTACATCAAAAAACGCAAATGCCAGAATCGAATTCGGGACAATGAAACCGGAGAACGAAACCACTTACTATGTTCGCGACAACGGGGCCGGATTTGACATGGCATTCATCAACAAACTCTTCTGCGCTTTCCAACGGCTTCACAGCGTTGAAGATTATCCCGGCGATGGCATAGGACTGGCCAGCGTCCAGAGAATTATCCATCGGCACGGCGGCAGGATTTGGGCAGAAGGCAAACAGAACCATGGAGCAACTTTTTATTTCACACTTGGATTAACCAATACAGAACCGAAGGAGTCATGATTATGGAAAACAAAATTATCCTTCTCGTAGAAGACAACCCTGATGACGTTGAACTCACCCTTCGTGCTTTCAAAAAGAATAACATCGCTAATGAAATAGTGGTAAAACGTGATGGCGCGGATGCACTTGAATATCTACACGGAACGGGGCCTGATTCTGCTTCCGGCAGCAATCGCTGGCCAGCCATTACCCTGCTTGATTTGAAACTTCCCAAAATTGACGGGATAGAGGTCCTCAAGAAGCTGCGGGCTGACCCTCGCACAAAGCTCCTGCCTGTGATAATCCTGACATCATCAACCCAGGAACAGGATATAATCAACAGCTACAGCTTTGGGGCAAACAGTTATGTCCGTAAACCTGTGGATTTCAACCAATTCATCGAAGCAGTGCGTCAGCTCGGCCTCTACTGGTTGATCCTGAATGAAATTGCACCTTCAGGAAGAAAATACCCACAATGAACAAAAAGCTGAGAGTCCTTATAATAGAAGATTCCGAAGACGATTACCTGCTTTTGCAGCGAACACTTGGCAAAGGCGGGTACGACCTGCATTGTATTCGCGTGGATAACCCTGTTACCATGACCAGAGCACTTGATTCCGCAGCCTGGGACCTTGTAATTTCCGATTATTCAATGCCCCAGTTTGACGGACTCAAAGCACTGAAACTAGTTCAAAAATACGGACTGGACATTCCATTTATTATAGTCTCCGGAGTGATTGGCGAGAACGTGGCAGTCGAAGCAATGAAGTCAGGCGCACATGATTATCTCTTGAAAAACAATCTGAATCGTCTCTTGCCGGCCGTTGAAAGGGAGCTCAAGGAAGCATCTGGACGTAGCAAACGAAGAGAAGCAGAAAAAGCCCTTAACACATCAATGCAGGAACTCAAGAAACAGGAAGAAATCCTTAAAGAAAAGAATATCGCCCTCAAAGAAATTCTTTCCCAGATAGAAACAGAGAAAGAAGAAATACAACAGCACATCACTGCAAATATAGAAAAACTCCTTCTTCCCTCTCTACGGCGACTTAAACAAAACGGCGGTGAAGCAGAAAAACGTCACATTGAACTCCTGGAGAAGAATCTGGCCAACATGACTTCCGGATTCACCAGGACAATCAGAAACCGTATTTCCCGCATGAGCCCCAGGCAGCTTGAAATATGCAACTTGATCAAAAGCGGTTCCAAGAATAAGGAAATCGCAGATTTGATGGGTATATCACTTCGAACGGTTGAAACCCACAGAAATGCCATACGCAGGAAACTGGGCATTACCGGAGATGATACAAATCTATCAACTTTCCTTAATAATTCAGCAAAATAACCCCTTTATTGCCGGAACGTCCCATCAGAATACTACTTACGTCACCATACGTAGTATGTCAGCTAGTTATCTATGGTGACGGTTTCCCCAATCATGTGCAATAATTCAGACAAATAAAACAGCCTAGGAGAAACTGATAATGACAGAAATGATAAAGGCAAAGAACAAGGATGAAATCTCTGTCAAACCCATTTCCATTCTGCTTGCAGAAGACTCGGAAGATGACGCCCTCCTCCTCATAAGGTTTCTCAGAGAAAACGGTTATGATCCTGATTATGTGCGTGTATTCAGTCGCGGCCAGAGCGACGACGCTCTCAGTAAAAAAGAATACGACCTAATCATTGCTGACTATTCAATGCCACAGTTTACCGCCCTCAACGTACTTGAAATGGTTAAAGAACGTGGAATAGATACACCCCTGATAGTTGTTTCCGGAACCATGGGTGAAGATGCTGCAGTCGACACAATGAGAGCAGGCGCCTCCGACTACATAATGAAAGGCAATTTCCGCCGTCTCATTCCTGCAATAGAAAGAGAGCTCCAAGAATCTAAAATCAGAAAGGCGCATAAAAGGGCAAAGAAGGTTAATCAACTTCTTAGCACAGCCTTCGAGCAGGCTGCAGAAACTGTGGTTATCACCGATATCAATGGTGTAATTGAATATGTCAATCCAGCCTTCCAGAACATATCTGGCTATTCAAGGGAAGAAGTACTCGGCAAACGCATAAGCCTGCTCAAAAGCGGAAAGCATGACGCCAAATTCTACGAGGAACTCCGGAACACTATTAATGCCGGCAATGTCTGGCATGGACGCTTTAAAAACAAGCGTAAAAATGGGTCGCTTTACGAGGAAGAGGCATCAATCTCTCCTGTGCGCGATCATGCCGGACAAATCACAAATTTTGTCGCCGTAAAAAGAGATATTACCCACGAAGTCGAACTCGAACAGCAATTGAGACAATCACAGAAGCTGAAAGCCATCGGCCAGTTCGCGCACAAGGTTGCCCACGATTTTACCAATGTATTGATGATGATCCTGGGTAACGCAGAAATGGCAAAAAAGCAACTGCCAGCTTCACACGAAGCAATGCAGTTTATAAACGAGATAACGAATTCTGCAAACAAGATAACCTCTTTTGTGGCCGAGCTCATGGCTTTTGCCCATCCATCACCTCCGCGCACAACAGCCATATATCTGGATCGGATTATCAACGGTATTGACGAGATCATAAGAAGGGCAACCGCCCCGGCGATCAACTTCAACATCGTTGTCAAGAATCCTAAGGTCAAAGTAAAAGTGGATTCTTCCCAGATAGAACAGGCCATTGTTCACGTCGTTGCAAACGCCGTCGAAGCAATGCCTAAATGTGGAACGCTTACGATCGAAGTATCATCAACAAGCACATCCACCGAGGATGCCACGCTGCTGCCCCTAAATCTGCGTAACGAAGATGGTTCTATCCCGGAATATGCCATACTGACCATCAGTGATACCGGCTGCGGGATGACCGAAGAATCCCAGACAAGGATTTTTGAACCATTTTTTACAACAAAAAAAGACAGGCACAATGTCGGCCTAGGCCTTTCAATGGTTTACAAGATTGTGGAACAACACGAAGGTCAGATAACTGTCCAAAGTGCACCGGACCAGGGTGCAACATTCAGAATCTTCCTGCCAATATATAAATAACGCATGGTCTCCTGTCTGCTTCTGCTCCACCCCCCGGAGGCGGAGCAGTAAAAGGAGCGAAAAAAGAATAGCAGATCTAATTATTTTGATAAATATGGCGGCAGCATCAAGCTTACAGAACTGCATATTTGAGAATTCCTTCGAGCAACCAGCCGAATCTTTTTGACCTACGCAAAAAAAACATTACTATCAATTCAAGCTTAAGGAGCTTTGCATGATTGGCGGAATGGTTGTCCAGATAATGATACAGGCCGCGATTCTGCGTGCCATTCTTATTCTGATTGCCAAGCATGAGGCAGACACTTCTTTTGCAAAAGTCGCAATGGTAACCGCCGGAATATCTGTCGGAAGTTTTGCTATTGGCGTCTTTACAATGCAGCAGGGCCCTTTTGTTACAATACCTGCACAGATCGTGTTCATGGCAGCCATACTCATGACGTTCTGCTGGATATCCATCGGCAAATCACTCATTGTTGTTGCTATTTACATCACCTGCCATTTCATCATCGCGTTTCTAATGGCTTTGCTGCTTGGGGCCATGTTTGCAGGAATGGTGCCTACTCAACAACGTGCAACACCAGCTCTACTGCCATCAGAGGTCCTGCCCGCTCCCGAATATATGCCCGACAATTCATCTGCACCTGCGCCGGTTTATCAGGTGCCGGGACCGGAACAGGCCGCAGCCATGGCAAACATGTTGAAGGAAAAATCGGAAGCAAAAAAAAGGGAAATCGAGGCCAGGATTAAAGAAATGGAAGAAGGACCTGCTGCTCCCGCAGGCAGGCCTGAAACTGTTTCACCCGCCAAATATCAGGCACCTGTTCCATCCAGACCAACAGCCATAAAAACTGCGCCAATAAATCCCATTGTGAAAAGCGAGGATTCCGGCTGGGACGCCGCACGTATGTCTCTGCGTATTGGAGGAAGAATGGCTGGTGGTGATGGATATATTATAATGATAAACGGTAAAATGTTCCAGAAAGGCGATATCATCACTCACGACATGGGAGGCATTCGCTATAAATGGAAGATAATGTCTATCTCGAAAGACAAACTGGAGATGGAACCGGTTAATGCCACACCTGCCCCCTGACTTCCTGCTGCTTCACATCTGTTTATTTAAACAATTCCGTCAAGACGGCGAGATAGGACAGAACTTCAGGAGCCCCTTCAGCCGGAGCCCAAGATGCCTTTTCCTCTGACTGCAACGGACGATATGGCCCGGCCTTTGCCTCAAAGAAAATCGTACCAGGTTCCAATGATACAAGCGTGTGGAAAACCCCATGCGGTATACTGATTGCCACCACATCACCGCCGGCTTCCATCAGAACTGCCTCAAGAATATTTCCATTATTATCAAAAGTCACAAGCCCCATCTTGCCCCGAACCATCACCATGGCCTCGTCTTTCATCGGGTCATCATGTCGATGCGGCTTAACATACGTTCCCGGTTCCAGTCCATTCAGCAGACGGTTGCAGGGCTCGGTTTCCGATACATGAATATTGTAATTCTTCCTCAATCGCTGGACCGTCTTCGCCTGCGCCGACAAGTCATCCAGCAAGTTTTTATCTATCCTCAGCAATTTACTCATGACTTCAACATTCGTTATTGGCATTATCTTTTCATTATGTCGTCTTTATCCTGTGGCTTGTCCTGAAGTCTTTCAATCGCCGCCAGGTCATCAAACTCCATCTTTACGACCAGCACGGTATTTGACATTTCATTCACCGGCAGACCCCTCAGTCGAAGATATTTCTTCTGTTCCGCATGGTCGCTAGGCATCATATTCACCGCAAACTCAACCGGCTTCCCGTTGTTCAACAGCGTCGCCTTCCTTGGTGCAATATCTATTGGCTTTAATTTCAATGTTTCCGATGTCGGCTCCCTGTGAAAATGCACGTAAATCGTGTCGTCGCGCCGCGTAATGAGTATATTCCTGTTGGCCGTAAGGTGTGTTGCCGGTACAACATCCTCAAAAGACTCCTTCACAGAATTATACCATCCGCCAATACGGCCAAGTATCGCTACGGCCTCTGGAGGAATAACACCCTCGCCAGTAGGTCCGACATTCAAAAGGTAATTCGCGTCACGGGCAAGATACTTGTCAATACTTCGGACCAGATGTCTATCTGTGTAGTAATCCTCGTCGCTCTTGTAGCCCCAGCTCTCCGTACCAACCGACTGACACGCTTCAGTAGGTCTGACAAAGCACATCGCATCCTCGCCACCCTTCTCATAATCGCGTTCCGGTGTTCCGAAATCGCCTTCATCATAACCACGGTTATTGATCACAGCTTTCGGCTGCAACTTCCGGATCATGTCGTTAATCGTTCGATCCACGTGCTTGTCTACGTTCATATCCCACCAGAATCCGTGTATTTCGCCGTAATTGGTGCAGAGCTCTGCGACCTGTTTCTTGAGAAACTCAATGTACTTCATCAAGTCAGGCTGATCACCTGGCTGCGGCGGAAGCTCATGATGCCGCCCCTGATTAGGGTAATTCGGCTGGTGCCAGTCGGCAATCGAATAGTACAGGCAAAGCGGCACACCTCTCCTGTGGCAAGCATCCGCCAGCATCTTAACCACATCCTTGCCATAGGGTGTATTCATCGTGTTGTACTGTGTCTGCTTAGTATCCCAAAGGCAAAAGCCGTCATGGTGTTTCGTGGTCAGACAGATGTACTTCATCCCCGCTTTTTCCATGATGTCCAGCCATTCATCAGGATTGAACTTGACCGGATTCCACTTCTGCTGAAGCTTTACATATTCTTCCCTTGGGACACGCGCACGCCACTGATGCTGTTCATGCCAGCCAAGAATAGAGTAAATACCCCAGTGAACAAACATGCCGAAACGCTTCTGAAAAAACCAATCCCTGCCGTCACCAAAACGCTTAACAAGCTTCGGGATACCCTTTGCCGGCGCCAGGTTTGGCAGTTCAGCCGCAACAGCTCCTGTTATTGGCACAAGAGTTGACATCGCCGCAACACCACCCATCCCCTGCAAGAACGAACGTCTGTCCATATTATTCCTCCAAATACTTTACGCCTGAAACTTCCAACCTATTTCGACAAAACTAAACGGAACCAAAAACATGCTGATATTAATTGATCAGGATTATAATGCGAAAACAAAAGTGCCAGGCGCTCAAAAAGCGCCTGACACCCGCATCGCCCGAAACGAAATTATTCAACTTTACCCGTAGCAGCCCACAAAGTTGTGTTTACCATGACTTTTTGCACGCCGGCAGATTCAAAAGCTTTCTTGTCATGACCAAAAGTATGGCACGCAACCCGGCCCTTCCCGTAATCCAGAGTCCAGACCATTGGTTCTGTCTTCTTGCTCCAGGCCGAGTCAGCTGTAACAAGAATGTTTATTTTTTCTTCGCCCAACAGTTTAGCGTAAAGTTCATCCGTTGTTTTGAAATCCACCAATCCCTTGGTAATCGGATGATCCTTCACCACAACCTTGCATTCAAACTCGCCGCCCGGACCATGCCCGCTCTGTTTGAATTTCCAGTACCTGCCGCAAAGCTTGCCCCACTCTTCCCATTCCGGGAATGAAGCACTGGCAAGGTGCGTAACAACCAATCCCTTGCCGTTTTTCACAAAACTCACAAGATTTGCCTTTGCATCATCGCCAAGGGCCACTTTCTTACTGTTAAAGAGCATGAAATAAATCACATCATACTTGGCCAATTCATCCTTGCTATTCAAAACCGTCAGGCCCTCAACAACAGCCGTATCTAACTTGCCGGCTTTATCAAGTATTTCCTTTGTGCACGGGGTTGTCTCCTGCCACTTATGAGCCCCAACATCATCGCCACTTATTATTAGCACTTTGCTCTTCGCCGATTCAGCGGCATTAAGCACACTGACCGCACAAAATGAAATTGATGCCAGAATCACTGCAACAGGATTAACTTTACGCATGCTTCTGTCCTTTCGTGTTGGATGGTTTTACGAAGACTTTGGTTAATCTCTCACCGGCATCCTGACACGTCAACATGTTTGTTGGCTCAGCGAAGTTCTTTAACATTGACACTTTTCGCACGACAAATAAGAATGAATACATCATTAAGAAACATTCGGAATATTAGAACCCTTCATGGCCTTAGAACTACATTAGATGACAGGAGCAATCGAATGAACAACCCCTCTTATTCGCTTGGCAAGTTAGCCGCAGCTGTTTTATTTACATCATTCCTGTCCGCAACGGCGGAAAATACTGCTGATGCTACCATCTTTGTAGCCACAAACGGAAACGATTCGTGGAGCGGCAGGCTGGCAGCACCCAATGCCGACAAAACCGACGGCCCAGTGGCTTCAATTTCTGCCGCAATCGTGGCCAGCAGAAAGCAGGCTGAAACCCCCAGAAAGATCATTATCGGAGATGGAAGTTACTACACTGAACAGACATTGATACTGAACTCCAAGGATTCGGAACTGACCATCGAAGGAGGAGGCCCTGGCAAAACTATTATTTACGGCGGAAAGCAAATCTCGAACTGGCAAAAGGATGGAGAACATTTCTGGACAGCCGAAGTTCCAGGAGTCAAGGAAGGTAAATGGGACTTCAGGGCACTGGTTGTCAACGACAGGCTGTGCATGAGAGCGCGACTCCCTGAGACCGGACGATTCGAACATGAAACAAAATTCCCTGTTCGATGGATGAGCTCAGCCGGAGGTGGCTGGGAAAGAAAGCCAACCAAGGAAGAACTCATTACGATGCAATACCGCGCCGGCGATCTCGGCAACTGGCTGAGTCCCCGTAACGCAGAAGTTACCGTCTACCATATGTGGGATGAATCCATGGTCGGCGTTGCCTCGCATGATGCAGACAAGAGGATATTGACATTTTCCACAAACTGCATAGCTCCACCCGGCGCTTTTGGCGTGAACACATATGTCGTATGGAATGTGCGCGAAGGAATGAAGAGCCCAGGGCAATGGTATCTCGACCGTGATTCAGGCCGGATCGTTTACTGGCCGCTGCCGAATGAAGACATGAGCAAGGCTCTCGTGGTTGCCCCATGCGTAGAAACAATTATCGAAATACAAAGCAACAAGCAGAAACCAGCAAAAAACATCACATTGCGATCACTGACACTTTCCGCCACCACAACCCCATGCAAGCCTGGCGGCTTCGGGGCAAGTCAGTACCGGGGCGCAATCCATTTCAATACGGTTGATGGAATCCGGATTCTTAACGTGGAGATCACGAATATTGCGGGTAATGCCATCCGGGAGTGGGGCAGTCACGATTTACATATTGAAGATTGCAACATTCACCATATCGGTGCTGGCGCATGCCAGGTCGGCAGCGGAGATGGACTTATAGCAAACAACCGCATCAACTATGTTGGCCTGTTGTACCCGAGTGCCATAGCCATGACGGCCAGTGGAAAGGAAAAAGGATATACAATCCGGCGCAACGAGATCCACCACACTCCCTATTCCGGCATGAGTATCGGCGGCGTCAACATCGTTGTCGAAGAAAACCTCATCCACCATTGCATGCAGGAAT
>MHBM01000105.1 GCA_001804885.1 Lentisphaerae bacterium RIFOXYA12_FULL_48_11 | reverse complement strand
CTGTCTCGCAAGCCGAGATCACCCAGAAGGATCTATCCCTGCGCATCATCAATTTAGAGCAGAAGATTGCCGCCGACTCAATCACCATTGATACATTCAAGACTCAGCTCGACGAAGAGAAATCGGAACACGAAAAAAATAGATTGCAGGCAACAGATAAAATCAACGAGCTTACCGGCAAGATTTCAGACCTCGAGCAGAAACTCCAGGCAACTTCAGAAAACCTCAACGCAGGTAGCAGCCAGATTGAAAGGTTCAAAAAAGAGCATAAAGAGCTTGAAGAAGCATCTACTGCTCAGATCGAAGAGCTCAAGAAAAGGGTCAGAGAGATTGAACAGACTGCAGGAAATCAGGTCGCGACCATTGATTTACTGAAAAAAGATCTTGAAAACGAAAGAATGCTCAGAGGTGAAGCTGAGCATCGCACTTCGGAGACTGAAAAAACACTTCAACAGCAGAGCAGATTACTGGAACAAAACACCAGAGAGTCAGATGCCAAACTTGAAACTGTCAGGGATAAGCTGCGAAAACAGATGGAAGAGTATTCATCACTCAGACAGTCCAGTTCTTCAAAAGAACATGACCTTATGCATCGTATCGATCAGCTGGAAATGCAGACAACAGCCTCATCCAGCTCTTTGAACAGCCTGCGGACAGAGCTTGAAACTGAAAAGGCAGAGCATTCCAGAACCAGGACAGATGCCGGTTCCCGCGAAAGGGAATTCACACATCGTATAAGTGAATTGGAACAGAACCTGCAAAGTACGGCAGCTCTTCTGGAAAGGATTAAGCAGGAACTCGACGAACAAAAACAACAGAACAGATCCCTGGATACAGCTGCAAAACAATACCAGGCAGAACTTAAACAGCGGACAGAGGAAATCGAGCGAACCTCAATATCGGCAACCGCAGACATCCAGACCCTGAGGAGACAGCTTGAATCCGAAAAAGCCTTGCGTGCAGAGATCGAAGCCAACAAGGCAGGCATTGAAGCCAAGATGGGGGAACAGATACGAAACCTCGAGCAAAACGTACGAGAATCCATAACAAGAGCTGAATCCGACAAAGACGAACTGAGGAGAAAATCAGAAGAATGCTCTTCCATCAGACAGGCAAGCCTTGAGAAAGAACAGCAACTGCTTCAGAAGATAAGTCACACAGAACAACAGGCATCATCCGCCCAACTGGTTGTTGACGAAATCAGGAAACAGCTTGAAAGCCAAAGGTCGCATTATGATATGGCTACGTCCCAGGCTGAGGCAAGGGAAAGAGACCTCCTTGCCCGCATCAGCCAGATGGAACAACGAGGCGAAGTCTCTGGCAGCACGCTTGAGGAACTCAGGAAACAACTGGATACAGAAAGGGCAAGACACGAACAGGCCAGACTGCAGGCGGAAGCCAACGAGAAGAAATTATCGCAGCGAATTGCCCAGATGGAGCATGAACTGTCATCCGTATCCGCCAATACAGACGATATACAGGGCATATTAAGTACCGAGAAGAAGAACCATGAACAAACACGACTCCAGGCACAGGAAAAGGAGAAGGACCTACTCAACAAAATATCTGAAATAGAGCAGAACTCCCAGAATTACCTGCAGGATCTTAAAAGAGCTAAAGACGAGCTGACCTCTTTCGAAAACACCATGAATGAACTCAAGAAGAACAGTGATGAAAACGGAAATCGCCTCGCCCAACAGGTTACACAGCTCGAAAAACAACTAGAGAGTGCTTCCGCAAGAGTTTCCGCCCTCGAAAGCGAGCTCAAAGAAGAAAAGCTACTAGCAGCGCAGCTGCATGAAAATAATGGAGAGCAGGAATCTGTACGAGAACGCATTCGTCATCTGGAACGTGACGCAGAAACATCCACATCCATGCTGGAAAAAGCCGGACAGGAACTCGAGAAACAGAGATCCAGTGCCAGAAAACGGGAAGAAGACCTTTTAAGAACCGTTGAACAGATACAAAAAGAACTCTCGCAGGCTTTGTCCGACATAGTACATCTCAAGTCGGAACAGCAGACAACGGCACAACCTGATGCTGGAAACAAGTGGTACCTGAAACTCGATGAAAGCTCAATTTTCGGACCAGTGGAAATATCAGATCTCAAAAAGTGGGCCTCTGACTGTCGTATCGGTCCTGATCACCTGATATCCAAGGATCAAAAAGAATGGTTGGCAGCAAAAACACTTAAAGAACTCAGGATGGATTGGATTGTTGAGCTTACCGATGGAACTTCTATCGGACCGCTTAATATCTTTGCAGCCATTCAATTCGCAAAAGAGGGATCTGCAGACACAAACGCCAGGTTTATCAACAAAGACACAGGCGAAACACGTACCCTTGACACGCTTCCCATAGCAGAAATGATCGAAATCGAAGAGAAAAACAAGTCGATGAGCGAAGAATTAATCAAGAAGGAAGAAATCCTCAAGGGCGAGAAGAAACACATCCAGGAGCTTGAAGAAGAACTTGCAAGGGCAAAAACAAAACAGCCAGCGGTAGTAACGATGGCACCACCGCCTAAAGCAATCTCTCAGCAGATCAGAAAGATGGCTTCCGTTCCGCGCTCTTAACAGCCTCCCAGTGCGCATCAAGTTCAGAAAGCGAACAATCTTTCAAGTCTCTGCCACCATCTTGAACCCGGCGCTCAACCTCCTGAAATCTGCGCGTAAACTTTGAGATGGTACCCTCCAAAGCGTGTTCGGCAAGTATATCCCTGAATCGGCACAGATTAACAACTGCAAACAGAAGATCTCCAACCTCGTCCTTGATCCTGTCAGTATTGTTTTCTTCAAGAGCCTGCTTGGTCTCAGCAAGTTCTTCTTCGACTTTCCTCAGTACATCCTCTATTCTGGCCCAGTCAAAACCAAACTTGGCAGCCCTCGACTGGACCCTTTGAGCTTTCTGAAGTGCTGGCAAATGACGGGGTACACCCTCAAGAACAGACCCTTTCCCACCTTTCTTCTCTTTTGTCTTTATAACCTCCCAATTGGCGAGTACCTCTGCAGTATTCGACACCTTTACATCACCAAATACATGAGGATGGCGATTAATCAGCTTATCGGAAATCCTATTTGCAACATCATTGAAATCAAATTCACTTTTTTCATTGCGGATCTGGGAGTGCAGCACTATCTGAAGAAGAACATCACCCAGTTCTTCCTTGTGGCGATCGAGGTCACCGGAATCAATGGCATCGAGAACCTCATAACTCTCTTCAATAAGGTATTGCTTGAGAGACAATAGAGTTTGTTCTCGATCCCATGGGCAACCACCCTCTCCTCTAAGCTTAGCCACAACGTCTATTAATCGATCAATACCCTTTTTATGAGAGGTCTGGCTCATTTTGTTTTAAGAGTTTTCTTACAACGAGCGGTATTAGCTATTAAATTTTCCGACAATTTCTTTGTCGCGCGAACAGCGCAGAAATCCTTTCCACACATTGAGCAATGATCCGCCTTCCTGCCCTTGCCGCACAGCGTCTGCTGGTATCTTTGTCTGGCTGATACACCGTCAAGAGAAAGCTCAAATTGACGTTTCCAGTCAAAATCCATTCTCGCCCGTGCCATGGCAATATCCCTCTCTATCGCACCAGGAAGTTTTCTGGCCACATCGGCCGCATGCGCAGCTATCCTGCTTGCAACAACCCCTGCCCTTACATCATCTTCTGTAGGAAGCCCTAGATGCTCGGCAGGCGTGACATAACACAGCAAGGAGGCGCCGTAATACGCTGCTGCTGTTGACCCGATTGAACACGTGATATGATCATATCCCGGAGCTATATCTGTGACCAAAGGTCCAAGAACATAAAAGGGAGCACGATCACAGACAGCCTGTTCTCGTTCCATATTCATCTGTATCTGGTCAAACGGAACATGTCCAGGTCCTTCCACCATCACCTGAACCCCTCGCTTTCTGCACTTTTGAACAAGATTTCCAAGAACGTCAAGCTCAGCAAACTGCGCCTTGTCGCTGGCATCCGCAAGACAGCCAGGACGCAGGCCATCCCCAAGAGAGACTGTAACATCATGCTTTACGCAAATATCAAGAACAGCATCCCATTGCTCAAAAAGTGGATTTTCCTTGTTCTTCCTCGTCATCCAGCCGGCAAGAATTGCACCGCCCCGACTCACAATGCCCATAACTCTTTTTAAAGCTAGAGGCACGTGGCGTTTCAACAAGCCGGCATGCAAAGTCATAAAATCAACACCTTCTTCTGCCTGTCTTCTTATTACAGATAAAAGAAGATCTGCATCCAAACGATCTGCATCTCCATCCACCAGAGAAAGGGCTTCATAGACAGGTACGGTCCCAAGAGGAACGATGCACTTGGAAAGAATTTGCCGGCGCACCGATGTCAGGTTAGGCCCGACACTGAGATCCATCACAAAATCTGCTCCGGCATCTATTGCAACGCCCAGCTTGCGTATTTCCTCCCGGCTGGATGATCTGTCAGTGGAACGGCCAATATTGGCATTTACTTTTGTTCTGAATGAACGGCCAACAATAAAGTGTTTGGAATTCTTGTGTCCTGGATTAGCGGGAACAACAGCGTATCCCTTCGCAATTTGCCTGCGAACCGTTTCGACATTCACCCCTTCGTCACGGGAAACATCCACCATTGCAGGCGTAATCTTTCCATTACGCGCATTTTCCAGCTGGGTTTTCATAGCCATATCAGCTGATATTCAGCAGCTTGATAATATGGTCAATCGCTTCCTCGCCAAAATCGTCAAAAACGAAATCAGCCCCGCCAAGGTCCTGAAATGCGGTATATTGATCAGGAACAACGACACTGCGCATACCGGCAGACAGCGCAGCCTTGCAGGAAACAGAACTCGTAGCTATAACAACACAGCATGCAGGCGAAACCGAAATTCTTTTCGCAAGCTTCAGCCAAGCATCAGCACTGGGAAAATTCTTTTCCTGGCTGGAATATGAAAGCAGTGTTACGCCACGATCAATCAGCTCCAGCTTTGCGGCCAGCTGTCGTGCGGTCTCATCATTCAGGCTGCTCAAGGCAGCAACAACAATATTCTGGTCCGATGCCGCCTTAAGTAACTTTGCCACTCCCGAATCCAGCTTGAAAGAAGCGGAAACAAACGCATTATTGATGGCGTCAGAAATCTCGGAGATCAACTTGGCCTCTGACACTTTAGCCTTTGCCTCTGATTTCAGCATTAACGGAAGAAACTGCTTAACCGAAGGCTGAGAACAGTATCGCGAAAACATATGCAGCGTGAGTTCAATATCCTTGTCAGCAAGAGCTTTCTTCAATACATCAAAAGCCAACTGTCGTCCTTTGATCGCAAGATTTTCCATTTCAAAAAGAACAGCCCGGACAGGAACATTCTTCTGTTCAACAACATTATCAACTTCACCCTTTTTCTTAACCATTGAACCCTCCTTCTGCGTAAACTTATCTAAATATTTTTATTTAACAAAGCGGGAAGAGTATTCTTTATTCCCTGCTACGTCAACACATCTGCTCACCAACATACATAGAGGTCATCTAGCAGTCAGTTCCCTGATTACGCCCGGCAGCTCTTCCGCAACATCACCTGCAGTCACGCCAGACTGACTACTTCGCAATGCAACATTATCACCGGCACGCCCATGTAGATACACGGCAACACGCGCTGCATCAAAAGGATCCACACCCTGTGCCACCAGACCGGCAAGAAAGCCTGACAACACATCGCCCATACCGCCAGACGCCATTCCAGGATTACCGGTCATATTTACACTGAGAGGCCGGCCATTCGCAGCGACAATAGTTCCAGCCCCTTTCAAAATTACAACGCTGCCAGTTTTCTCAGCCGCACGGGTTGCCGCCCCAAAGCGATCAGACTGGACCTGATCCGCTGAACAATCCATTAGTCTGCCCATTTCACCGGGATGAGGAGTGATAATGACAGAACATGGCGAACTTCTGAAGATATCTGCCTCTTTTGCATACACATTCAATGCATCAGCATCGAGCACGACAGGACATCGACTCTTCCGAAGAATACGATCAACCACAGCTCTGGTCTGTTTATGAACAGTCATACCAGGCCCGGCAAGGACAGCGCTAAAACTGCTTAAGTCTTTTTTTAGTTTACTAAAACATCCTATGGACAATGTACCTTCCTTCGTCTCGCTTCCACCGTGTACCATGGCCTCCGGCACGATTCCCGCAACAATCGGCGCAATACTTTCAGGCACCAGCAAAGAGACGAGACCAGCACCGGATCTCAATGCTGCTTCTGCCGCCAGCGCTGCCGCACCAGAATATCCCAACGCACCACCAATAATAAGAAGATGCCCGAAATTACCTTTATGGGCATCCCTAGATCTTCGTTTTATTATTTTACGAAGGTCTTCAGCATTTATAAGTTCACGGTCTGATGTTATGGGGGAAATCAACTCATCGGGCATGCCAAGATCGATAACCTCCAACGTTCCGACATAATCGGCCGCGGAAGGTTCCAGCAAACCAACTTTAGGCAATCCCATGGTAACGGTTATATCAGCCTTCACCGCACTTCCGGAAGGTCTGCCGGTATCTGCATCCAAACCTGAAGGTACATCTATCGACACAACTACACTGCGTTCAGAAAGCGTATTGATGTAGTTAATAGCACCAACTGCAGGACCACGCGCAGGCCCGCTTATTCCAGTCCCAAGGACGCCGTCAACGATAATATCAACACCATGGCAGGCAACCGGCGCAAGCTCCCAATCCTCGATGGTGGGGAGCTCATTTAAAACAATACCCGCCGACCGCATCTTGCCAAGATGTCTCAAGGCATCACCGGTAATTTCATCTGAGACACCTGCCAGCCAGACTTCCACCTCCATGCCATGTTCCTTAAGACAACGTGCCGCCACAAACGCATCCCCCCCGTTGTTGCCGCGGCCGGCCAGAAGGAGAATACAAGGTTTGACATAACCTGACATGCGGGAAAGGCATTGAACAAAGTCCGCCACTCCTGCCCCAGCCCTTTCCATAAGGACTTCCCCTGGCACTTCAAATTCCTTGATCATACGGGCATCAAGCTCCCGCATTTGTGCACTGGTAACAGTTTTCATTTTTTCCAGGTTACATTATCTGGCTAAAAGCAAGGCATGAGCTACGGCATAATTCTTCGTATGCGAGAGACTGACAAGTATTGTTTTAACTCCGCGCTTATTTGCCAGCTTTCTGCCTTTTCCATAAATCTTGATTGAAGGAGCTCCTGTAAGTTGATCCTTTACTACTTCCATATCCAACCAGTTAATCTGCCTACCAACTCCTGTACCAAAAGCCTTGGAAACTGCTTCTTTTACAGCAAACCTTCCTGCGTAATGCCTGCAGGGCATTGCCTTGGAATCACAATAATCCTGCTCCTTCTGCAGAAATACCCGTGACTTGAAAGCCGACTTCCATTTCTTCAACATTCCACGCATACGATCATTCTCGACAAGATCGATGCCCATGCCAAGAACTTCACCTTTTCTCATTGTGCCCCCTGCCACAAGAAACACCACCCCTGTATCTGTTCATGCCCTCCAGCATTTCCCTGACCGCAGCTTTAAGCCCCACAAATACAGCACGACATACTATGCTGTGCCCGATATTTAAAACAGCGAGGTACGGTATTCTGAGTATTTTATCAATATTATCAAGGTTGATACCATGACCGGCATTAACCCTCAGCCCCAGCCCATGTGCGCATATCGCACCATGAATCAGACGCTTTAATTCTCTGTCAGAATCAAGCCCCTTCGCATTACAGAAACAACCGGTATGCATTTCTATCCATGGCGCACCAGTTGCCGCAGCAGCCTTAATCTGCTTCACTTCCGGATCAATAAAAAGACTCACAGCAATACCTGCATCTGACAATTTCTTTACTGTTCGTTGCAATGAAGCAAAGTAACCGACAACATCCAATCCACCTTCTGTAGTCAATTCCGCACGCCTTTCAGGAACTATGCAGACCTCGTCCGGTCTTACCTTCAAAGCAATCGCCACAATTTCGGGGCTGTTGGCCATCTCAAGATTCATCCGGACTTTCAGCTTTTTTCTCAACGCATATACATCCACGTCATTAATATGCCGCCTGTCCTCACGGAGGTGAACGGTAATGGCATGGGCACCCGCTGATTCACAAAGCCATGCCGCCTCCACAATACCAGGATAAGAGGTCTTTCTAACTTCCCTAAGGGTCGCTACATGATCAATATTGACACCAAGTTTCAGTTTTTGCCTGCTCATATAATCATTCCTGCTGTACATTCCAATTAATCAACTTTGGTTGTGATAGTATTCCAGCATGTATGCGATTGCCAGAAGATTCATATTAGCCTTGCTTTTTCAATTAAACACGCTAAAAGGAAAGCTTTTCGTTTAGGAAGCGGGAGAACATTTACCATGCAGGAAAATAACAGCACAGTTACGCAACAACCGGAAGTTACGCAACCGCCGGAAGTCCAGCAATCAGAACCAGAAAAACAAATGGATGTTTTTAAGACTTATGCATCCCAGGCAATCACCGGATTACTTATTGTAGCCGCTATAGGAATAGCCCTTTACCGTTACTACGGAAGTTCTGACAGCAAGAAACAGGAAGCGGCCGAAAAACTATTTTCAGCAAAAAACACCCAGGAGCTGGAATTACTGTTGAACCAGAATTCCTCTTCCTCTGTTGCACCACTCGCTCTTTTGAAACTGGCAAAGATTAATTTCAATTCGGGCAATTACGATATGGCCCTGACCAAATACAATGACTTCAAGACAAAGTATCCGCAGCACGAACTAGTTGATGCGGCTGAGATTGGGAAGCTGCACTGTCTGGAAGCCAGGAACCAGACGCAGGATGCTCTTGCCGGCTTCACAACATTTGTGACAGTAAAGACAAACCACTTTCTTTATGCCGAAGCCGTCCTTGGCAAGGCACGCTGCCTGGATCAGCTTGGCCGTCAAAAGGAAGCGGCGACAGTTTACGAGGACTTTATTGCGGCATATCCGAAAAGTCCATGGACGTCAAAAATCGAGGATTTGCTGGCCGCTCTGAAGAAAAAGCTTGAAGACAAGAAAACTTCAGGCTGATTTCTGCTGGCCGTTGCCCTGATTATCCGGCTTAACGTCAGTCTTTTGCGCAGCACCAGACGCCGGCTCATTAGCTTCATCTTTGCCCTTCTTGAATTCGCTGATACTCTTACCTAGAGCACGCGCAAGTTCTGGAAGTTTCTTTCCGCCAAAAAGAAGCAAAACAACAACAAGAATAATAATCAGTTCAGTAGGACCTAGACCAAACATTTTGAATCTCCTATTTACGGTACATCTCAACGCGATAAAAAAACATTATCTAATCAAAACAGTCTCTTAGCAAGACATTGTTTGTTGTGTTATAATACCTATCGTCTCAAAGAAACAGCTCTTGAAGTTTCACGTTCTGCAGTTTTGCGGCGCATATCATTTCGCTTATCGTACATCCTCTTTCCCTTACAAACACCTATCTCAACCTTTACCATACCCTTCTTAAGATAAATGTTCAGAGGAATCAGAGACAAGCCCTTCTGGTCGGTCTGAACCCCCAGTTTTATTATTTCCTTTGAATGAAGCAGAAGTCTTCTCTGCCTGTCGGTCTGATGGTTAAAACGGTTGCCATGATCATAGGGCGCGATATTCAGGTTAAACAGATAAACCTGCCCCTCGTAGATCCTTGCAAAACTGCCACCCAGGTTGACGCTCGAGTTCTTTACCGATTTAACTTCTGTCCCTCTGAGCTCAATTCCAGCTTCCAGTCGGTCTAGAACAAAATAATCCCTGAAGGCAGCCTTATTGGTTGCAAGTCTTCGATTTGATGCGTCTGGAGATTTCCCCATGGGTTTGACCTTTTGCTAATCAGCCCGTGGCACCAGAACAATAAAGCCGCAGAAACCCTCCAGGAAGGGTTTAATCACGTTTTATCTTTCTCTGGCGTTGTGGAAAATTCCATTTCAGCAATGATCTTGCCTTCGGCTATTTCTCTCAGCGCAATATCAAGCTTATCCTCGTTCGGGCCGGATGGTTTAACGTAAGGCCGGAATCCGGCAATTAGTTGTTTCACTCGCTTGGATACCATATTCACGAGAACAGGTACACTGCCTATCCGGGCTTTTGCTGCTTCTAACAACTCTGTATTCAATATAACTTCCTCCATCCAAAAATAAGGTGGGGCGCATTGTATGCGCCCCACCACTTTAAGTCAACTTATTATCCCCTGACTTAGTACATGCCGCCCATGTCACCGCCGCCATGGCCTGCTGGAGCCGGCTTTTCCTCTGCAGGAATCTCCGTCACCATGCATTCCGTGGTAAGCAGCAATCCGGCGATACTGGCCGCATTCTGCAATGCAGAACGGGTTACTTTCGCAGGATCAAGGACACCATCCTTGACCAGGTCACTGTACTTGCCGGTCGCCACATTATAACCGTAGGAACCTTTGCCGTTCTTCACTTCCTGAACGACAAGCGCTCCTTCTATACCTGCATTACTGACAAGCTGACGGAGAGGGGCTTCAAGAGATGCCCTAACTATCTGTATACCGACAGACTCATCACCAGTTGCAGACACCTTATCAAGGGCCGACTGCGCGCGGAGAAGAGCTACTCCACCACCAGGCACAACACCTTCTTCAACTGCAGCGCGTGTTGCATGCAAGGCATCCTCAACGCGGGCTTTCTTTTCCTTCATCTCTGTCTCGGTTGCAGCACCGACATTGATGACGGCAACGCCACCGGCGAGCTTAGCCAGGCGCTCCTGCAGCTTTTCCCGATCATAGTCAGATGTCGTTTCCTCAATCTGGCGCTTGATCTGGGCAACCCTGCCCTGAATGTCTGATGTCTTTCCGCCACCTTCAACAATCGTGGTATTCTCCTTGTCAACGGTAATGCGTTTCGCACTGCCGAGATCTTCAAGCTTCACGTTTTCCAGTTTGATACCAAGATCTTCCGTCAAGCATTTACCGCCCGTAAGAATGGCGATATCCTCAAGCATTGCCTTGCGGCGATCACCGAAGCCTGGAGCCTTGACAGCACAGCACTGCAGCGTGCGACGAAGGTTATTAACAACCAGCGTAGCCAGCGCTTCGCCTTCAACTTCTTCGGCGATAATCAGCAGCGGCTTTCCGCCCTTTGCAACTGTCTGCAACAGGGGCAACAGATCCTGCAGGTTTGATATTTTTTTCTCGTGGATCAGAACATATGCATCCTCGAGTGTCGATTCCATGCTTTCCGCGTTGGTGACGAAATAAGGAGAGAGATACCCCTTATCGAACTGCATTCCTTCCACAACGTCCAGAGTCGTTTCGATGGTCTTGGCCTCTTCAACTGTGATCGTTCCATCTTTGCCGACTTTGTCCATTGCATCGGCAATTATATCGCCGATCATCTTGTCGCCGTTGGCCGAAATCGTTGCAACCTGGGCGATTTCCGAATGTTCCTTTACTTTCTTGGCCTGCTTGGCAATAGCTTCAACTACGGCTTCAGTGGCCGTATCTATTCCGCGCTTGAGGCTCATCGGGTTTGCACCAGCTGTTACATTCTTCAGACCTTCACGATAGATTGCCTCGGCAAGCAGTGTAGCCGTCGTTGTTCCATCACCGGCAATATCACTGGTCTTGCTTGCAACTTCACGTACCATCTGGGCGCCCATATTCTCGAACGCATCAGGAAGATCAATTTCCTTGGCAACTGTCACGCCGTCTTTTGTGATGGTGGGTGAGCCAAACTTCTTGTCCAGAATGACGTTTCTACCGCACGGGCCAAGCGTAACTTTAACCGCTCTGCTCAGCTTCTCAACACCGGCCAGAATTGCCTGGCGGGCTTCGCTCTCATATTTTAACTGTTTTCCCTTGTCAGCCATTTCAATCTCTCCTTTTCTTGATTAAGTCCTACTACTCAATGATAGCAACAATATCTTCTTCGCTTATGATCTTATATTCTTTATCGTCGATCTTTACATCGCTGCCGCCATATTTCGGCATAAGAATTTTGTCACCCTTCTTGACTTCCATGGGAACGATCTTCCCATCCTTGTCCCTCTTTCCCGGGCCTACAGCAATAACAACACCCTCCTGCGGTTTTTCCTTGGCCGCATCAGGAATGATGATACCACCCTTCTTCAATTCAGCCTCAACAGGCTGAACAAGAACTCTGTCTCTTAACGGTTTAATCTTCATGCTTTCTACTTCCCCCTTTGTTTTTGTTACAGACGTTTATTTTATTACTTTTCCAACAACATTATTTCTTGTCGTCATCAACCATTTTAAAGTCAGCGTCTATCACATCTCCTTCGTCCTTCTTAGCCTGACCTTTATCCTCACTGCCGGAATCCTTGGCACTATCAGTAGACGGGCCGCTTTCAGGCCCATTCCCGGCCTGCTTGTCGCGGGCAGACTTGGCATTCGCATACAGATCAGCCGACATTGCCTGAACTTCCTTGTTAAGAGCTTCCATCTTGGCCTTGATTTCATCGGTGTTATCGGCCTTAATCGCCGACTTAAGGTTATCAACAGCCGACTGCACTGCAGCCTTCTTGCCGGAATCCACCTTGTCACCCTGCTCCTTCAGGAGCTTTTCAGTCTGGTAGACAATATTTTCCGCCATGTTCTTGGCTTCCACCGATTCACGGCGCTTCTGATCTTCTCCGGCAAACTTCTCGGCATCCTTAACCATTTTTTCTATATCATTCTTATTTAAACCACTCGATGCCGTGATGGTAATCTTCTGCTCCTTACCAGTACCAAGATCCTTTGCAGACACATGCAATATACCGTTTGCATCAATATCAAACGCCACCTCGATCTGGGGCACCCCGCGAGGAGCTGGAGGAATACCATCCAGATGGAAACGTCCTATTGACTTGTTGTCCGCGGCCATTTTCCGCTCACCCTGAAGAACATGTATTTCCACTGTCGGCTGGCTGTCAGAAGCCGTACTGAAAATTTCACTCTTCCTGGTAGGAATCGTTGTATTCCTTTCTATAAGGGGTGTAAATACACCACCAAGCGTCTCTATACCGAGCGATAGCGGAGTAACATCGAGAAGCAACACATCCTTGACTTCACCCTTAAGAATACCGCCCTGTATACCCGCGCCAACGGCCACCACTTCGTCAGGATTGACACCCTTATG
>MHBM01000104.1 GCA_001804885.1 Lentisphaerae bacterium RIFOXYA12_FULL_48_11 | reverse complement strand
CCCACGAACGGTCGGTCTGGACAGGCTGAGCTTCCAGCTTCTTACCATCTATTATCACACACGGTTTGATTGTTGTATCCAGAGGGCAATAACCTGACTGCATTTTCAATGTCAGTGCGGTGACGTTCTTTGTCTCCACTTTCACTGTGCGGTTATCGACTATCTCCGCGTCAACCCGCGCCCGTTCCCAGTGTTTGTCCATACTGTCGATGGTAACCCACAGCATTTCATTATAGCGCAATGTCCATGTGGTGAATTTCACTTTCTGTGGTACGGGATTACGGCCTTTCACGGCAATGGCATTCAGGCGACGGTCTATTTCTATCTTTGAGTCAGGATGATAGCGGTGCTCGGTACCCGGTCCGATGACATGGTTCATTGTCAGACCTTCTGCTTTCAGCGCGGCTTCCATCATGTCGGCAGCCTGTTTCTGCCGGTCCTTCTCACCGCTGTAAACCACGGTCGAACAGTTGAACAGGTTCACGGCATAATCGGTGGAATCATACATATGCCACAGCGTCTGTTCATATGATGGCGGCATGTTGGTCGGATCCTGCATGATCTTGCAGAACTGGGCGGTCTCACTGAATCCGGCGCCAGGGGCCGCAGCAGCCCACAGCCCGGAAAAATGAGTGGCAAACTGCCAGCAGGCGCCACCACCCATCGAGAACCCGCGTAAAAGTATACGGTTTTCATCAATCGCGTAACGTTTCTTTACCTCTGCAAGCGCTTCAAAGAGATCAACCTCGCCTGCAAATTTGTTCGCATTGCAGTAACGTCCATACAGGTGCAGGACAAAAGCATCCGGCGGCGTAAATTGACCCGCATCTGTATGCCGCTGCCATAGGAAATTCACTTCGCTCAGCTTTTCATTGCGGCCGTGCAGCCAGATATCCAGCCTCCGCGGACGGTCAGGATCCATTTCGTACGATTGTGGTATCACCATTCCATACGGTTGAACCGATCCGTCTATTTTGGAAATATATCCGCGCGGCAACAGGCCTGAAACAGTTGCCCAGACAGGCTTTCCCTCTTTCAACTGCTTTGCTCGCTCGAGCCCAAACTCAAGAAGCTTCTTTGCATTTGGAACTTCTTTCACGTTGAAAAACTCGTTATACGTGAGTGCATACCTGATCGCGTTCTGGTAAATACGCACATCGGTCAATAAATCAATCTGTGGACTTTTGAGCTGTTTGGCTAAAAGGTCGATTTCCTTGGTCAGTTCCTGAAGACCTTGTTCAAGCTCAGCCTTGTCGGCGTCGGAAAGTTGTATGCCAGGCGGCGGAATAGGTCTTACTTCTTCCTTTTTCGCAGGTTCCCCGCAAATTGTCGTGGCGGCAAAGAAAAGACACAAGAGGCTGTTTCTGACTGTTTTCATGTTTTTCTCCTTTAGCATGTCTGACGATGGCGATCAGGAGTAGGGTCACTCATCAGACCTTTACAATGGACTTTGAGATTGTACTGGCCATTCTTTTAATTCGTTCAGTCAATTCCCGGTCTTTCACCAATACAGGCAACAGGCGTTGCTTCTGCTTGCTCACTCCGCCGTCATCCGCCTCTATCCCGGGCATACGATCTTCCGGCCAGATAATATCCCCTTTAACCGCCTTCTCCAATCTCTGCCCTATTACCTGCTCTTCAACCTCCTGCCTGTACTCCTTATCTCCTATCGCGTTTAGAATTCACTTCGGCATCAACTTAGCGCCTTTTTCAAGCAGCAGTTTTACGACTTCCACGCATTCAGGGGCCGACTTCGAAGAAGACGCCCAATATAACGCTGTCCGGCCGCCTTTATCCTGTGCATTAACATCTGCCCCTTTGGCCAAAAGTAGTTTTACCGTCTCCAATTGCCCGTGCTCAGCTGCGGCAATAAGAGCCGTGCTATACTCCGTCCGCAAATTAACATCTGCCCCCTTTTCAATGAGCAGTTTCGCAATCTCGAAAGAACAAGCCGCCGCATTTATCAAAACAGTCTCTATATCATCACGCGCATTAACATCCGCCCCTTTCTCGACAAGATAAACAACCGTACCTAATTTGCCACGCCACGCAGCATACAGTAGAGGTTTGTTTTCGGTTGGATTTGCCCCGTGCTCCACAAGACATTTTACAATATCAACATCAACATCTTCGCTCCATGTAGCAAGTTCAAGGGCATTCTTGAATTTACCAGAAGCACTCTTGACATCAGCCCCATCCTTCAATCCTTCTTCAACCATGTTTCTGTCATTCTTCATAATACCGGCACGCAACTTTTCGCTTGGCGAAACAAACGCGCCCAGGGCATTTCTTATCGCACTTGGATTAAGCGTAAAGTATCCGTCAGGTCCATACAACAGGCCTGTATTATCCACGCCAACTAGCGGCCACCTCGCCTGTTGAGGCTCCAGTTTTTCCCATTTCTTCGTCCGAAGCCATTCATAGAACACACAAGGCTTCCCCATGAAGTCCAACTGTAATCCATTTTCCTTGTACCACCTTATGGGTAAATCCGGAGCATCACTTGTACTAACGCTTCTTATACTACCTCTCAAATATTCCTGTGCATAAACGGCCATATACGGAGAAATCCGGCAAATATCGCTCATAGCTTTTATTTGACCAAATAAATCGTGCGTGAGAATCAACTTCCCCACGCAGTAAAGAATTCTGTCATTTTCTGACGGGACGCTACTTTCCAGTAAACTTTGAATTTTTGGTTTTTGATAGCCATATGACTTTAAAAACAACGTCCATGTTTCTTCAGGGAAGTTATGATTGCCACATACAAGCATCGCCTTCATATGGTTCAGATATGACGCCAGAGTTTCCTGGGTATTTGCTTTAATATACTTTGAATATGCACTTCGACGTTGCTGCATAGACCCACATGGATCGTCGATCAAAGCCTTCATAAGGCGATTGAAATCAGGGTCAGATGTCTCTATTTTACCAAGTTCAGGGAGTACTGTTCTGGGAAAAGGATAGCATGCAACATAGAAGGTCGCCGATTCACCATGACTTTTCCAGTCAGGTGTCTTCTCCATGACTTTATTCTGCTCTGCGATCGATAAATAGAACCGGGACAATCGGTTATAAAATTCGATTGGCGACTGTTTTTTGGGTGCGACAACAGAGGAATACTCCATATTGACCATCTGAGTATAGAGTGAAACAAAGTCCTTCAGCCAGCCAAGATCGCTTCTTCCTGACGGATTTTCTGCAATCCATTTCTCAAGCAGAACTGTTGCCCGGGGAGAGAAGAAACGCAGGCTTTCCCGTTCTCTTTTTGACAATTTCAAGCCTATCTGATCTGTTACACGGGTAAACTCATACGGCTGAAGACGCCGAAACACACACTGGCGAGGATAGTCATCGTCTGTAAGACTGGTTGCATCACACTCCTGCAACTGCCCATTACGGCATATGAGCAAATGAACGGTATCAAGTTTCTGAGTTGTACATGTTAATATTAGGTCCAGTTCACCAACGCCAAAGAAACGAAAACCATCCGCCGCAAGAATCCGGTCATTAATCTGCAGGCCATGCAAGGATTCACGTGTATCACCGGACGAAATTACAGAAAATCCTAGGTTTTTTGTTCTTTCAAGTTCTGCCATGCTGACTTCCTCTCCACTGAGCAAGTCAACGATTTTTCCTGCTATGGTGATATTACTGAAACAAAACAACAAGGAAGCAAGGCACAACAGTTTGTTAAGTAGTTTCATTTTTTTCCATTTACAGTAGACGTCACACGTCTCATTTCTGAACCAACTCTGAGCATGAAACCAAATATACCGCATTGGGTGTAAGCACATACAAACCATTATCGTTTAGCACTAAGTCCCTAATTTTCAAGTCATCACGACAGGAAGACTCTTCATCGACCTGAACATACTGGAATAACTCGCCGGGTATGACTTGCCCTGATTTAACGCCAAAATGATATTCAAAAAGTTCTCCGGGAGATGTGCAAAATATGCCATTCTTTGCCGGGACCGCATGCCATACGTCATCAAATCTAAATCCGCTTTTTTTCCATTTCGCCGACGTCCCGTATGATCCATATTCACCACTCATTACGGTGGAGCCTTTCATCGTCATTAAATCGCAAAGAAACAGTCCACCGGATAGGCAGACCAAGAGCTGGTTTCCGAACAGTTTCAGCCCTCCAGGATAACGTAAAGCTTCGCCGTGGCTTACGAACTTAGTCAGCCCTTCAACATCTGTTTTTTCAAAAGTCATCTTGTCCGGATCATAACGGAACAGAGAAAAATCAGCCAAAACCCATAGAACACCACGGGTAGGGTCTGCGGCAATACCATTCACGGTCTTATTACCCAGTTCAGAATTCCGATTTTCTGCGCGGGTTGAAGTGATTATTCGCGAATCTCCCGTCTTCAAATCCACCTCCATCAATCCCCTATTTTTCTCCTCTAGAGGATTTTCGCCCGGCCCCCATGTAATCTTCAATGGATCACTCCCTATCACTGCAAATAACTTGTCCTTCAAAGATTCCAGATAAAGAATTTTGTTGTACGCCAAACCCGTCATCTCATTCATTTGCCTTGATTTTCCATCCTTACCCATCACCAGCAATCCAGCGTCCAGAAATCCAAGGTAAACATCTCCATCATTCAATGCCACTGCAGGCCTAGCAGACACGCAGTCATATTCAAAACTGGACTTGCGAAAAGACAACTCCCCTTTCCCGCCCGGATCAAGGACAATGACACCGAACTTTTTCCCACGTGAATAAACAATCATCATGGAACGCTCCCAGAACAATAGCCGACGAAATTCAACGTTATTCATGTCGGCCATCAACAAGCGTTTGTCATCGCTCGCTATAACCACAACGGGCTTGTAATTCCCGGCAGGGGCAGACTGTGGCACCTCAGGTACAGGTTTTACTGTTACCGCAGGCTGCATATTGGTTGATAGAGAATCCATAACCTCTAGCTGAGACATTTTGACCTGTAAGTCGCGTGAACATCTATCGTAACCAATAATCCCGACCAATCTCTTGATCCACATTACCGCATCTTTCTCTCGTCCACTCAGTATAAGCGTATCTGCAAACCAGCACCCAGTCCAACCCCACTGCCTAGGATCCCCTCTACCGATTAAGAAATTCTCATATGCAAAGTTAAAAATCTCTTCCAAATGCTTCAACCTGATATTTGTGTTCACCTTTTCATCCGAAGAAAATTGTGTAGAAATCACAATAGCAGCCACAGGACTCAAATCCTTCTGAACTTTACCTGCATCAAAACGTTCCCGGTATGACTTCTCAACTTGTTCATTGCCCCGGAGCACATCCGAAGAGAATCGAATATTATACTCTTTGATTTTAAGCTTCACATCCGGATCGTTTGTTTTATCAAGGTAGGCAATATAATTGTTTATCTTTGCCCGTGCTTCGCCGTCACCACTGAACTTTCCGGCAGCTCTAAGAAAGCTCCCAACCATCAGAGCGCTATCTTTTTTATCGGGACTGTCGATGGTCACCTTTGCCATACGAATCAATTCATCAACATTCTGAATAAGTTCCAATGATTGAGCTTCCTGGTTCAACACATTGGCGTATATATTGTTATCTTTCCCGGCGTAAATCTTCCTGCACTCTTCGAGAAAACTCCAGTATGCAGCGATCAACTCTTTATATCTTTCTTCTCCCTGCCATTTTCCTGCAGCTTTATACTGACACAGATAGTCAATATGATTTAGACATTCCCGTATCTCGTTGAAATGAGACGATCGTATAGCGCTATTGGACTTCAGGTCGGGAAAAGGCATGGTTCTAACAATCTTTCTTGCAAGATCAAGAGCATGGAAACAGAAATCCTCCTGCCATGTGTATCTCGTCTGCGAGATACACATGGATCGGAATCGATAATTCATCGCCTCTAGAAGGAACTTCTGATATTCTATTATTTCTGGCATAAGCGCATAAGCACTCTCTGCAAGCGGTAATGCCCTGACATCGTCGTTGCGTCGAAGATAAATACTGGCCTCTTCTTTAAGACGCTGGGCCTCAATTGCCGGATCCACGGATGTTTTAGCTGCGACTCCAGCAATCCGGCTCAACAGCATATTTGCAGTTCGAGAACATATGTCTTCTATCTGTTCGCCCGAACCGTCAACATTCACCTCTGTAATGAGTTGTCCTCCGCGTCTGGCCCTTACAGATATTGACACACCGTTTATTGCCGAATTTATCCGATACGTGCCATCAATCATTAATGCAGATGGCCGAAGAGATTCCGGCAACACATTGATCAATTCCTGCTCATTTACTATAGCGCCTGCGGAAAGGCGCTCCATAACCACAACACCCGGATACAGTACCAATTTACGCTCGATACTCCCTGCCAATGCCGTTTGAAGCCAGTCCCAACGTGGATTAAGTTCCTCGCTCCTGAAAGTTGTCACTGCCACTGGAAGAAGAAGCGATGTATCAACATTCATCCTTTTCATCTGCTGGACAACATTTTTGACAGTGGAGTCCACAAGCGCCAGATTTTCCTCCTGCTGGTACCTGACTGCCACAAGAGAGTCAAACAGTTTGAAGCCATAACGTACATTAAGGAGCCTCAAACGTATCTGTGTTTGTCCCCCGGTATCCTGTTCAGCCTTCATCAGGAGAATATCATCGGCCATTAAGAGCTTTCCGCATTTAACAAGCAGGGATGAATCGACCTTTGCAGAAATATCCAAAGACAAAGACTGTTCCTTCAATATCGTATTGATACGGTCTCTTTCTATGAGTTCGATATCTTTTTGCTTTGCGAACTCTGCAAACATCAGATCCGCAAAGTCTGAAGAACCCTTAACTTCAGACGCCTTGTTGATAATTGCGAGCCGGACATTGTCCTTAGCTTTTGCATCGAGTGGAAATAGAACCGAAAGAGAGAAAGTAAAAGCCAAAAAGGTCGGATGACGAGATAACAAAAGGAAAACGCACCTTTTACCAAAAAGCACAAAAACCTCCCAAATAACTGACATTAAAAGAAACTAATGAGGAACTATTTCTTCAACAGTTTCGGCAGCATTCTTTCTGCAATCAAGTTGATATCATGCCTACAAGACCTCATTTGACATCAATCCAGTAAATTTTATCATTACCATTATAAATACAAAACTCGATCCCTTCATAACAGTATTCAGTTGCCTTAGAAGTGCCTAATGCTGGAGGAATTCTATTATGGACGTAAGACCTGACAGGCTTTCCCATCATTTCCTCCAATTTCGCTCTAGTCATTCCTATGGTTACACCATTGGCAAGTTTCGGCATGCCACCGCCACTATTGAACCCAGAATCGGACAAGCAAAATGACAGAATTTTCTTAGCATCAGAGTGCAAACTGATACTCAAACTGACACCATCATTCCTGTAGCCTCTTACATAATAAAGCTTCTTTCCTGATTCTGTCACAACAGGCATAGGACCCCACGATGGTTTTCCCAAAACGCTGAACATCGTCTCTTCCGAATCCCCAAGTCTCAACCCACCCATTCCCACCTTTGGAATAACAGGATTTCGAGAAAGTTGAACCAACCACGCAGAAGGTTTGTCTTGCAGACCAGGTTCCCCCCGATTGATGGTATCTCCCACACCTGTAAAAATGACTTTGGATACTTTGAGAGACAATTCACATGCATTTGTCTTCCCAACATCTGTCAAACTTTCCCAATCAGCTGGATGGGTCTTCAAATCATCGATGGATTCAGGCGCAATACTTTCCACGGCCTTCAATGCAATTCGATTAATTTCCCTGTCAACATCACTGGAACATGCCAGTTGTTTTAACTTTGGAACCGCTTCCACGGCCGGTGGCCCTATCTTTCCAAGCGCTATGGCCGAAAGCATCTGCAATCTTAAGGAACTATCATTGAGAGCTTCCTCAAGCAGCGGCACGACTTCCTTGGCTTTATTTCCAATCAGTGCCAGGACATTGAGGACCTCCTCCTTGGGAATACTGCCAGTCCTGTAAGCTTCAGCAAGTTCACTCACAACAACCCAATCATGCAAGTCGGTCATGGACTCGCAAGGCTGTTCCGTTTTTGCCAATACAGAATCGGATACTTGCCAGACATTACTGAACGATGAAGTCATCCACTCCCTTCCTGAAAGAAGTAAATGTCCATAGTGACTACTGCTACACAACAGGTATTCCGGCGTGTCAGGGAGCTGACGGGTCGTCAGCTGCTTTTTTATTGTCTCCCCTGGAATTTTCGTCTTTTGACTCACTTGGACCATAAAATTAGTTATGACATTGAAACCGGGAAGAATACCCGTACCTTTATAAACTCTTCCGGCAAGAGGATCCACCAGGAACTCCGACCGATCCTCCAGTTTAACAATGATACGCTTGTTTGAACTGTTTAAAGACTCGGCAATAACATCCATTCCTGTCGGTTTGTATACCATGCTGACCTTTTTTAGATCCTTCGGAATATCATCGTCATGCTCCCAGCCCGCCCTGTTTCGACCCACATGAATTATTCTGGTGGTCAGCCGTCCCGAATCATCTATCTGCAAGGTTCCGATCCAGCTACGCATCCGTCCCTTGTCGCTGAATACCCCGGACACGCACAGGAAACCAACATCAAGCGGAGCACAATGATTTACCGGCAGGACACCATTTTCCGAAGTAAGAAATGCCATCTTTTCCGACACTGGATCCATGACAAGAATGAAGGGTTCTTCTTCAGACGTGGCTGCCCATACGTATTTGCCGTCGAAACACAATAATTGAAATCGAGTCTTCTTCGGCTCTTTGGCGGCAAACACCCTTTTTAAACACCCCTTTGTTTTCATGAGGTATATATCATTAATACCCCAGGCAACATCAACAGCAGGCCCCACCGGCAACCAGCCTGTTATCTTGAGTTTGTCGAATCTGCCCTCATCTTTGTCCCCAGCCCCGACCGTAAACTCCAGCTTCCTGAAATATGAATCCGACCCTGTCGGTGCCCCGGGTGTCCGTTTGTACGCTTTGATCACCGCCTCAAGATTACTTACAGCTTTCACCGGGCGGGAACCCGTCTCGGCGAGAGTCCCGCGTCTCAACACCTGCACTAGTTCCTTTTCGTCAGGAACCTCAACCACCTGTGCAGCTTTCTCAACATAAGTTATCCGACCCGCACTTGAAACATAGGCAGAATTTCCAAGCATGGAGAGCACATCCCGCCCAAGAGCTGAGCCCTTCAACGACAAATACATTTTAAATAAAATTTCAGGAAACTGTCGCACTTCCGAACCGGATCGAACCATCTCAAACAGAGAATGCGCACTGACGGGCGGCTCAGATTCCCCTGCATTTCCTGTCATCAGATCACTCTCGCAACCCTTAACCTGCTGCAAAACGACATCGTAGAAGAACTGCTGCATCCTGGAGCGGCGGGATATCACCTCATTATTCAGTTCCTTGAATCTGGGGTCAAACCGGCTCTTTAATAATAAATCGGCAAGAACACGACCATACTCCATCAACAGTCTTAGTTCCTGCTTTGTGCATTTCTCTCCGCTTGAAAACATCCTGACGATATGGTTGTAAACCATTTCGACATCATTCATCGTTTTTCCCGGAGCCTGCTCTTTAACCGCAGCCTTCACGATCGCAATAAGACTCGAAGCTGCGGCGCCGTGATAATGACGGTTTGAAGGATCTAGAAGAATACAGGCTTCGAACAAAATCATGGCCTCGCTCCAGCTCTGGCAGCGAAAGAATGTTTCCCCTCTTTCAGAGAGCTCTCGTAATTCATCCCTCGGGTCAGCCGCAATACCACCGACACTCCCCACGCCCTCCATTAGTGTCCCGCCAGCCTTGATCAGGAATTCCGGAACCTCGTTATCCTTAAGACCTGACTGCTCAAGAAACTTCATCTCCTTGGCATCCTGCTTCAATGCTATCCTGAATGATGTCTGCAGTTTGCCATTCTCTTTCGTTGTTGTGAATTCACCGGAAATGTAAAGAGGCTGCAAACGCTGTATGCCATCGACCTGCCCGGCCAGGTTGCGCTCCCCAGACACAGAACGCGCCTCATTAAACTCAACAACAAGAACACCCCTGCGGCCAAGAAGCACATTCTCCACCATTTTCGCATAGGCAGACTGAAGATATTCAGAATCAAAAAAAACATCCCGGCACAGGAATGGCGGTACGGCAACTACGCCGGTAATACCCTCCGCAAACTTCTTTCGCGCAACCGAAATGTAATCATGGATCACCGCAGCCGCTGCCTCTGCCTTGTTGCCCCACGGTACGGTTCCCATGACAAGCCGCAACCCCATGCGGGTTTCCGAAACCACTACATCAATGAATTTCTCCGTGCCCCCGATTCTTACCTTCAGGAATACGAGAAGATCGGCCTTGAGGATACTTCCAAGGCTGTTGCGTTTCGATGAATTACCTGAAATGCAGAATTGAGCTATTTCCTGTTCTCCCAGAACACGCTCAATTTCAGATCTTTCAACCATCTTTATCTGCCTGTCATCGAGAAGCCTCATTTCGAGAAGGCCGACGACTGGCGAATCAAACAGCCCCTCCCCCTTATCAACCATCATCGCACAGGTCAAAACCGGACCTTCTTCTGCGCCTTGAATCAAAGATACAAAGCCGGACATTACGGCATAAATAAAGTAACAAATAATACTCCGGCTTCTCATTGTTTCGGTTCAGTTCCCTTCTTGAGCATAAGGCGAAAACCGACATCATCCGCCTCCTCTTCAGGCAATCCGCCACTTCTCAGGTAAACCGTATAAATGGCCCTGTATTTCGGTGGAGCACCGTTCCTGAATCCCGTATCCCATGCGCCACCCCTTACCACCCGGTACTGCCTGTTTGTAACGTCATACCAGTCATCACACCATTCCCAGACATTCCCCCCCATACCATACAACCCACAATCATTCATGCCACTCTTCGCAACTGAACACGTGACCGGATAATCGTCATTGTGGCCCGAAAATGGCTGTACACATTTCCTTGCGCATTCTTCTCCTGCATAGTTCCAGTTATCCGGAGGGGGGAACAAACGCCACGAAGCAGGAGGCGGCCAATCCTGCCCCCATGGATAAGTCCGGTTGTTCCACCAGTGCACATTCAAAGGCATATGAACCATGTTGTAGAACTTACGGGGCGGCAATGGTTGGTCCGGCCATTTTTCAGGCCAGGGACTCTCACGGCCATCATCACATCTGGCACAACTTTCCCACTCTTTCTCTGAAGGCAACCCGCAGACATAACCTGCCGGCATGGATTTCCCGTGAGTACTGTTCAACCATTTACAGAACATCAGAGCGTCTTCCCAGCTGACACGAACCACAGGCTGATTGGGCTGATTCATATCGAAGCCTTTGTACGACCCGCTGTCATGATTCGATCGGAACCTGCGGTACTGACCGTTCGTTACCTCAAATTTTCCTGCCCACGCGTCCAGATCTAAAATCCTGACAAACTCAAGCTTCTGATCCTGTCCCAACTCTACTGCGATTTGCCCAACGCAATTGGTGGAAGCTATGGCAGTCACCTCAAATAAGTCACCGAGAACCATCAGGCAACTGAAAATAATCAACATTTCTCTTCTTGAAATCATATTAACTCGTAGCATCCATCATTAGATTTCAACATTTATTCAAGATCAAATCCCATGGCAATGGTCGGATCCCATTGACAAAAACAAAGCGGCTTGTCTATCCCGATAACACCTTTCCCATCATATCTGAGAACAACTCGCACTTTACTGTTCATATCACAGGGAACTTGTTCTGTTATATTGATAACGTTCTCACCAATATGGCAATATGAAGTCACAATGTTGGTCTTCCCGCCTCCTTCAACCTCAAGACGCACCCCCCGCATTTTCCATCCCCCGCTGGACGCCGGTTTGCTTCCAATATAAACCCCATCCCACTGTTTAACATGAGTCAACTTGAAATCTCTGGTCATCAGGACGAAGGAGTTCGTGCTATCCACCTTATGCAAAGGAATACCGGGGAAGAGATACCATGAAATCATATCACGCCCGGGTTGCTTCCATGTCAATGTCTTGACTACTTCACTGCCGTCAGAATATTTGAATTTAATTTCGGCAAAATACTCCTCTTCATTCTTAAGGCCACCGACATCCATGCAAGATTCTGTTACGTTTGTAAAAGCTTCCACCTTACACACGGTCCATCCTGTTCTTTTTTCAATCACCTTGTATTCACAGGATACTATCTTGAGCACTATTGGCGGATTCCAACGAATTATAGCACGCCCTTTCCCTGCTCTTTCAGTCCATAGACTCCCAAAAGGATCCGTACTCCCTTTGCACTCTTCCATGTTGGAAATTCCGTCGTTATCGGCATCCTGGTAACCGTTCTGATCAAGGTTTCCGAAATATCTTAACTCCCAGGCATCAGGCAAACCATCCCTATCCGTGTCTTCCCTTCCCTTTAGAGATATATCACTCTGCGCATCAGCAGCAAGAGACTGCAGAACCAGAAGGCAGCCAATGCTTTTGAGAATTACCTTTTTCATCTTCCAAATATAATCTTTAAGGAACTATTTCGCCAAAAACAAGGAGGCCAGCAATCACCCCGACATCATTAAAAGCATACGAACCATTTGCTTTCTATTTCTTAACCAGTTTCGGCAGCATTCTTTCTGCAATCTGGGCGGCGGCTTCCTGTAACGCAGCCTTACCTGCTATCTGCTCTGTAAGATCGACCACTACCGCCGTCTGGCGATCTATCGCTATTACCTTGTCAGTTGAACGGTCTACAGCCTTCACCTCAAGCCGCGCTTTAACACTCACCAGATTCCCACGCCGCATGGCAAACTCGGAAAATCCCTCACCCTGAATCAGCAGATCAGCCTTTTTGTCTCCAGCCTTAGAATCTATAACTTCAAATCCAGCCTCCTTGCAGAACAGGCTTAGCTCGGTTTCAGCCGCAGGATCTATTGTCGCCTGCCCGACATGACGTTCATGCGCAGTAATCATGACTGCCGGGCGTTTTGCATCACCCAGCTCCTTATTAACATTGGCAATCCGGTCCGCAATCTTCACTTCCTTCGCCACCAGCTTGTCGGATTCTTTTGTAATGGTTTCGGCAACCTTCTTGGCCAATTCTTCAACCAGTGGACCAAGCTCATCGCTGGATTTCCCTTTTACTGACGCACCAAGCACCCGGCTTGTTTCTGTCCCTATAATTTTGGCCACAACATAAAAAGTCTTATCAGCATCAATTACAGAACCGGCAATAAGTATTTTTGCACCAGTCAGCTGTCCCACCTTGACTGCCTGTCCCGGAGTTACAGCACCGGAAAGATTCAACTCATGTTCCTCCAGCGTCTT
>MHBM01000103.1:43412-50046 GCA_001804885.1 Lentisphaerae bacterium RIFOXYA12_FULL_48_11 | reverse complement strand
CCCTCCAAAATTTGCACGATTATATCAGTTTATTAGCCTGTGCGCGGGCAAAACTGAATATGCGCACCTCCATTGCCTGATCCGTATGATACCCTGATTCCTTTGTGGTCATCTGACGGATCACAAGAATATCCATTCCGTCATCTTCTTTCCACTCGGTCATGATACCAAGCTGCTTCTTAAAGAAAGACAAGAACCCGCTGTTCCCTGCGTTGGACAACGCTTTGGCATCGGCCTGAATCGATTTCAGTTTTGCCTTCATACCCAGTTCTGTTTTTGCCACAAGCACACAATACATATAAGGAAAGTCTGCCCCCTGTACATTGTTCAGGACCACCTGCGTCTGTACACCAAAGAACGATTCTCCCAACGCCGGCAGCTGCAGAATAAGCTTGGCATCCGTCGGCATCTCACCTTTATCACCTTTTATAATCTCCATCTGGACAAGCATCTTCTCATCATCCTTCTTGTCGACCTCCCAGGCAGAAAAGACATGCAACAGATTTTGCGCCTTTATCGTCAGCGGCGCATTTACAAGTATTTTCCTGATACCAGTAATCCAGTGAGGAAGCAGAAGAACTGCCGCATCAATCGAAAAGGCCACAGCCAGCAACTCATTGCCGGAGGCGGTAATGGTAATCACAAGTAAACCGATAATTCCCACAATAATAAAGAACGTAAAACATCCTATCCCGCAACTGATATCAACTGCGCTTTGATCCCATGCTTTTGTTTTCCCGGAAACTGTCAGTATTTTCTTGAGCTGTTCCTTACTGCCCTCCCGCCATTCTTTCTTTCCACCAATTTGTCCCGGATTATTGGTATAGCCCTTTACGACACCAAGCATGGACGCAACAAACAGGAGCAAGCCGCCAAGCAGGAGAGCAACTTCTTCCGATCTCGAAAGCAGAAGGACTTGAACCGCAAAACCAGCAAGCAGAAACACTCCAATAAGTGCAATCCTTTTCCCATACGCCATTTTCTTGGCAAATACAAAATGGATCTCTCCGCGTCGCTGTGGGTCAGGTAAAAGCATGTTTTCTCCTGTCAGTCGTTATCCCGGCCAGCTCGGCTGTCCCCATGACATTCCAGTAGAGGGGACATGCGCCAGTACATGCCGCAAAATCCCCGCAACCGGCACATTCATCAGGAGTGAACTTTTTACGCCTGAAAAAGAGCGCCGTGGCGGAATTCCATATCTCTGAAAATGGCTTCTCCAGCAGGTTACCCACAGATTCAGGATAACTGGAACACGGCAAAACATCTCCATTGGGCGCAACACTCAGAAGACCATCACATGCCGCACAGCTTTTATTGCCCAGACCCTCCGCGAGAGGATTCAATATGCACATTGGAGTCGGCGAATACCACATGAATTCAACACCAAGCCTCCTCGCCTCGGCCCGCACCGGTTCAATGATTGACCATACCTCGCTGTACGACACCTGCAACCCCGTGTCAGCAGCACTGCCGGCAGGGATGACCATGTTCATGGACATCCTCTTCAACCCGAGTCTGGCAACAAGTTTGACCAATTCCACCAAATGGGCTGCATTAACAGAATTCACCGTTGTGTTCGTATGCACATGAATTCCGGCCTTTATCAGCGCTTTTACACCCTCAAGGGTTTTCTCGTAAGAACCGGCAACCGCAGTCAACTGGTCGTGCACTGCTGCAGTTGGACCTTCCAGCGAAATCTGTGCTGAATTTAATCCGGAGGCACGCAGTCTTTCGGCCCGGTCACTACCTGCAAGCAATGTCCCATTGCTTATCAGGTTTACACGCAATCCAATCTCCCTGGCCGAGGAAACCAGCTCTTCAAGATCCGTCCGGACAAGCGGTTCACCACCCGTGAAACTTACAGATGGCACTTTTGCCTCATCGCGGATTATTTTCAAAATACGGATTATCTCATCCGTAGACATCTCGGAAACAGACTTCTTCTGACAACCGCATGCCGCGTAACAGAACTTGCACTGGAGATTGCACCGGTACGTGACCGCAATCTCGGAAAGAACCGGCAAAACATTAAAAGATTCTTCATTGGATACTACATCTACAGCCTTCCTGTTGCCCCCCTCCCCCAGGCATCCCGTTATCATGCTGCGGAAATCACAGAGGAAGTAGAACAGTTCCCTTCGTCGTTCAGATCGACCACCAAGCTTTTCAACAATTTCCGTTATCGATCCGCCATCCTTGAGTAATCGCAGAACTTTAAATCCGGTCCTGTTTAATTTAACCGCCTTGTTCGGCAGAACAATCAGCAGCGAATCCTCTTCTCTGATATCAAAATACGGCCTGACATGGGCGAAATAATCGTCCACCCAGTTAAAGGCATCTTTGCTGTCCCATATCTCGCTCAATGGGCACCTCCGCTTACACAGGCCGAATGACATGCTGAATGGCAGGCGCTATGGCACGCAGAATGGCAGGCCGAGTGGCAAGCCGAATGACACGCGGAGTGACAGGCATCATGACACGCAGTATGCACAAAACACCCCTCATAACAGGCAGGGCTCTCCATGAAACTCCTGTAATCGCCCGTAACACCGGTCACTTCAGTTACAATGCCTGCAGTGGTACCAGCGACCGGCCCGTAACGTACATAATGATCATTATGGCAATAACTGTCGTATACCCACCAACGGTAGTAAAAGTCATTATTGTAAGGCTGCTGAGTCTTCGGGTCCACCGGCAAAGGCTTGCCATTCTCATCTTTAGGTTGCTGCTCAAAAGCTTCTTTGAACTGCTTGAGATAAAAGGCTGTCGTGGCATCAGCGTCTGCATCCCATGATTTTTTCCGGACCGAATCAACCATTCTTTCAATCAGGCTCTTGACCTCCTGTTTGTCAAGCCTTCCATCCGGCTGTATCGCCCGCAACAGGAGTGTTTCAAATTCATTAAGGCTTCCAGAATATCTCAAAGTTCCAATCGTGCCATCATCGTGCAGGCGCAAGGCGCCACGGCGCTCAAGCCCGCCGAGCATTATACTAAGCACTCGGTTCACCGGCAGACCAAGAAACAAAGCGGCTTCGAGGACAGACAATTCGGCAACCTTCCCATCTTTACGGAAAGAAGGAATGATAATTTTGGGAGGAGTCCAATCCTGATCAACCCAGCTGACATCGCGCAAGCCATCCGCCGCTTTCAACATGCTCCTATGCTTGCCGACCACGACGAGAAAGAATACACCGCCCAGAATTATGGCTATTCCGACCAGCACGGCAACTGGAACGACATCCTTCTGCTTGCCTCCGGCTGAACTTTTCACCGGTTTAATGATCTGTCTGGTAGTTCCTGTAATCTTGGCCGACTGTTGACGTTTATCAATGAGAGGAACGGCTGTCTGCTGCTGTTTCCTCTCCGAAAAATTGAAAATCGAGGCATCGACATATTCCTGTATCCTGAAGTGACCCTTGACAGGCACACTCTCCCAGTGAATCAGCTGCATGAGCCAGAACTTACCATTATGTTCCTGCGCCCGGTAATCCATCCGGTACTTGGAATTCATCCACTGCTCTGTCAGGATCTTTTTTGACAAATCTTCCCTTGCAGCCTTGTTATCGGGTAGCTCCATCGGCCAGTAGATTTGTACCGTGTAGTGGCCAAGATGATCATCCCACTGAGAGGGCGCCCAGTTAAGCACTACAAGATTTGTGCCACCGGTCGACACTGTTTTTGAAAGGTTACCAGACTCAACCAGGTCGACTCCGTAAGTGAAATTGTAAACAACACGACCTGAACTTATCGCAGCCCCACCTGCCAGTATTATGTCGTACTTTCGGCTACCGACCGGTTTAATAGAAAGTTCATATCGCCTGTTGTTGGAATCCAGAGCGTAACACTGGTTAAAATCAAAATGTGGTCGACCAGCGAACCCTTCAAAATAGAAACCGTGCAGCGCAAAACCCTGAGGATTAATCGCAACCTGGTTAATAACCGTGGCCTTTCCATCCGGCCTGAGAGAAAGGTTGACTTCCACGAACTCCCATTCAATCGCCATGACATTTACAGTCATGATCACGACCAGTAAAATAGAAGAGGCAATCTTACTCATTTGTTCGACACCATATCGAAAACAGCCCCCGCGCGCAATTGACAGTTTTGATTCTTGAACAATCCACGAAATCAGATAGCCTCCGTCCAAAGCTAAGGAGACAAAATGACCCGATATTTCCCTATTCTTGCAGTATTATTCGCTAATAACGTGTTATCAGCAACCATGCCGCCAGTCGCGGACGCATACAACCCACCTGCAAAACCTGCCACGGCCGGCGGACCGCTTGTTTACGAACATTCCGGCGAAGCTGGTCCGGATGAGACATTCTTTCTAGTCGGCGAAAACCTGACCGGTGAACTTACCGCATGGGGTCAGGGCGTGGACAGCATAACCGGACAGGAATACAAACCAAGGACCCAATTTCTGGATAAGAATTACCTTGCAGCCACAATCCCAGAACGGGCGCAGGATGGTCCTTTCCTGGTTTGGATCAAAAACACAACAGGTTGGTCAGCCCCAATTATCCTTAATGCTCCAGCCCCATGGTGGTGTGGTCCTGACATCGCATTCCCGGGCGATACTGTCCGTATATTCGGTCGCAACTTGTCGCGCAGACCAGATCATGTCGCAGCGTTTGTTTACATCGTAAGTGATGCGGGCAAAGGAGCATGGGTAAAAATTCTCAGAGCCGGTAAATACAATGTATCTTTCCAAATCCCCGAAAATGTCGAACCAGGCAATTACATGGTATTCGTTTATGCGGGTATAGGTGGAGATTGCGGCTGGAGCAAACCAGTGAACTTGCGGATCGAAAGAAGTAAGAAAAATCCAAGAGTTATCCGGATGAAAAAGAATTCAACAGGTAACGACATTCAACGCACACTCGATTCCGCCGCCGGGCGTAACATTGTTGTAAATCTACCCGCTGGAACATTTTCATTCTCAGGTACGATTCGTATTCCTGCCGGAACATGCCTCACAGGCGCAGGAAAAGAGTTAACAAAACTCCAGATTACCCGCGATCCAACAGTTAACTTTCCTCGACTCGGCGGAATTGGCTGGAACGAAGCACCAGGCGCCATCCACAGCATCGGCGACACAATAGAATATGAAGTCACCTTTCCAAGAGCCGGCAATTGGAGCGTCTGGTTAAGATACGCCACCGAGATGTCAACATGGAAACAACCTGGTGTTAGCGGAAACATGACCCTTGATGCCGGCTATGGAGCAGTACCACTGGAGAACCTTCCAAATACAGGTGGATTCGGAGTCTTCAAATGGTCAAAGAGTGCCGAGATTAGACTCTCAGCCGGGAAACAAAAACTTATTTGGAAAAATATCAAGGGCGGCGGCATAACACTTGATGCACTCGTCTTCACGCAAGATCCTTCATTCACGCCTTCTGATACTCCATTTCCCCAGGCAACTGACAGGGTGATTGTCCAACAGGGTGAAGACACCAGGAAGTTCATAAACAAGGAAGGTAAACTGTCAATCGGAGACCGAGCCGCTGTCTGGCTCTCCGGTGATGGTGCCGGAGTTACGGACCTCAGCATCCTTGGGAATCCGCAAGTCAACATTGGCATTCTCATCAAATCACCGGAAAACACCAAATGGACATCAGATTGCCGCATAGAACGAGTACACGTCGCAGATAACGAAGGAAAACAGGCGGAGAACTGTGGTTTGCGAGCCCGTTATGCTGAACGGGCAATAGTGCGTGATAATGAACTTACCGGTCGTACGCCGCTTTTCCTTTCTGGTGTTCGCCGCTGCGACTTTTCAAGAAATCAACTGGTTTCCCAGACGCGTTTCGGAGGAAATGCCGAGGCCGCGATCCTCGGTCGTAACGAAACAGTTGAACAATGCATAATTGAAGACAATGTAGTCGCCTCCCCTCCCGGCACCGAAGCGGGCGGACCTACCGCACGACGCCTTGTCTGGCTTTCAACCGGCCATGGTTCAATCACCCACAACTGGATTGCCGGAAACGGCGTTGAGACTCATGGTGCACCTCTTGCCGGCCAGGCGCGGTTCGGAGGCGTTGCCGGGACCGACCAGAACGTCGGTGAAATGATTCTCTTTGAAGGAAATCACAGAACAGCCTACTTTGGCCCCCTCTATGATGCAGATTCTCAAAGCGTGTCTTTGCCAAAAAACATACCTGCCACACCTGACGAAAGATTGGGCAACGTCAAGCGCGAGCAACTGGCCCATGACTCCACGGGAATGGAAACCCCTTTCTGGCCACCGGATATTGACGACAACAGTCAGGAACCACCCATCGGCGAATACTATGTCACAATTTTTTCAGGCCGCGGACAGGGCCAGACCAGGCGTGTAATCAGACGTGAAGGAGAACGGCTGCTACTGGACAAACCGTGGCGTGTTGCACCTGTAAAAGGATCCGTTGTAGCCGTTGCCACAGCCTTCTACCGGAACCTGATCGTCGGGAACCGTGTAGAAGACGGAATGACTGGTGTCCAGCTCTGGATTTCATGCATTGAAAACATTGTCTCGGCCAACACCATAGCGCGCCAGAGAAAACCCGGCTTATTCCTGTATGCCAACGGGACCACTCTTGCCTCATCCATGCCACGAACGTGGAACCGGGGAATCAGTCCACTCTTCTGG
>MHBM01000103.1:27421-43359 GCA_001804885.1 Lentisphaerae bacterium RIFOXYA12_FULL_48_11 | reverse complement strand
CAGCGGCGACAGCGGAAATTTACCTGTTGAATTCCCCCGCGCACTGGGCAATGTATTAAGACACAATTCTTTCATCCGTAGTCGTGCTGATGGTATTGTCATGACAAGCAGGAAAGCGCCAAGCACCGTAAAAGACACTTCGGCTTCTATTGTGGGCACAATTGTGGAATTTAATGTGGTTCGCGATGCACCAGTTGCATACCACGTCAACCATAACACAGACGATGTTGTTTTGCGCCGTAATCATGCTTACTTCTGGTATCCGGTAAACAATTCAACCAATATTCCAGTCGCCATCCAGGTAGCCGACACAAACGCCATAGTTTCGATTGAAGAAAATTCAATAGAAGGAATTCACGGCGGGCACGACAATGCTGTAATCGACTTTAAATCACCTGCAGGCACAAAACGACTGCCGGAATAAAAACCAGTGATGAAAATATTTTCAGTTTTGCCAGATGGCTCCTTGGGCTACATCGGCCATTTCGCACGACATAGCGTAGCCCGGCGTTCCATTTCTATCAGCGTAAATATTTCGTTATAATTGCCAAAACTAACATTTATACATTCAATTTCCAGCCATCACGATACTGGCGCCGGACGTAAGAATCTGCATCCGCATCGTTGGTGACCTTCATATTCTCCCCATCCCACAGCAATTCCCGGTTGGGATACCTTACCGCCAGATTACCCATCACCACTGTCTCGGCAAACGGACCGGAGTAGTTAAAATTAGAACTCGCCGGTTTACCATCCTTGCAGGAACGAACCCAATCCTTTACATGCCCACCTTCTCCACCCGGAATCCGCTCCAGCGTTCGATCCGGCTGTTTAAAATCCTTCATTCGCAACTCCGGAATAAGCCTCGGGCTTCTTCCGTAGCAGCCACACATAAGAACACCCTTGTCCCCCATGAAGAGAACCCCACCCTCATCGTCACCCATGCGGCGGCCTTTCTCAAGAACCTCTGGTCGTGGAGGCAACATTCCGCCATCCCACCATGTCATCTTAACTTCAGGCATGTTTTCCCGTGCAGGGAACTTATAACGTACAATCGTTGACCTGGGAAATTGTTCGTTTTTGGGATCAGTCCTCTGCCACAATCCCTTCCAATAAGTTGAAATATTGCCTTCCACACTTACCGGATATTTCAATTTCAGCGCCCAGAATGCGCAATCCATCACGTGACAGCCCAGATCACCCAGAGACCCTGTCCCGAAATCACACCACGCACGCCATGTTCCAGGGTGATATGTAGGATGATAAGGACGCATTGCCGCCGGCCCGATCCACAGATCCCAATCCAAGGTCGAAGGGACCGCAGGAGTTTCGCTCGGTCTATCTACTTCAACACCCTGTGGCCAGACCGGCCTGTTTGTCCAGGCATGAACCTCGCGAACATCACCGATCACTCCACTCCATATCCATTCACAGATCAAACGCGTACTGTCACCGGAGTGACCCTGATTACCCATTTGCGTCATAACCTTGTGTTTACGTGCAGCTTCGGTCAGAACCCTTGCCTCATAGACAGAGTGCGCCAGAGGCTTTTGAATAAATACATGCTTACCTCTCTGTATAACAGACAACCCGATAACAGCATGGCTATGGTCGGGCGTAGCAACAATAACAGCATCAATATCTTTCTGCTCATCCAGCATGACGCGGAAATCTTTATAGACTTTGGCCTTGGGATACTTGGCAATAGTTTTCGCGGCATAACCACCGGCATCAACGTCACAAAGTGCAACAATATTTTCGTTCTCGCACGATGCGAGATTGCTGCCGCCCATCCCGCCGACGCCAATACCCGCAACATTCAGCTTCTCATTGGCTGAAGGTTTACCATCAACGCCAAAGACACGACTCGGAAGAATCGTGAAGGCCGCTACGGCTGCTGATGCCTTGAGAAAATCTCTACGGTTGATGGTCGCTTTTTTCTTTGTCATTTATGCCTCCGTTATTTAACACAACAACTACTTTTGCAGGATTTGTCGAAAGCTTATCACCGACCATAAAACTAATCTTGATCAGATACGACAAAGTCTATGCAAAGTACGACAATAATTGCGTCTATATCGATTAAACCTGTGAAGACCGGAAACCGCCTCGTAGAAAAACTCGCCAGGCACGGGCATACTTACATAGACAACGACCCGGATAACTAGGTCATTTTTTGAAGATAGGCGAATAGATTAACATCCCGGGAGGAAATACCCATTTTCTTCCTTATCCTGTTTCTATATGTATCCACTGTCCTTAATGATACTTTCATGATCTGCGCTATTTCCTTTGTAGCTAAACCGCTCCTGATCATGTTGCATACTTCAATTTCCCTAGCAGACAGAGATGGAGCCTTACTGCTTATCCTTGTTCCAAATTGAGATGTCAGCGTTTTTAAACCATTTTCCAGCATGACAATCTGCTTTTTATCTATTATGCCTGCGCTGTTCTCCAACTTAGAGAGGATAGGTAGAATAAATTTGGACACATTGGCTGAAACCTGCCTCTTGATTTCCATTTTTTCACTTTCAACCTGGGCAAGGACTTCCTTTAGCGCAACATTTTTCTGTTCCAGGTCTTTTTTCCGCGCCTTTAATTCCTGTGAAGCCTTTTTCAATTGCTTATCTGTACTTTTTTTCTCAGTAATATTTCGACAGATAGCAACGCAATATTCCCCTTTTATCGCAATCAGTCTTGCCTCATAGGATTGTTCCTCCAACCCTGACCCTGGCAGTATCAGATGGTATTCAAAAGTCTGAACCTTGCCTGTTTCGAGAGCATCCTCGATGGCTGCGGTCATTCTTTGGGATACTTCGACAGGAAGGACATCCTCATAACATTTGCCCAGAAATTGATCAGGAGGAACAAAGAGCTGCGAAATCAGCTCCGCTTTGTAATCGACGAACCGGCCCTCCGCATCGAGGCGAAACACCAAGTCCGGGATTGCATCCAATATAACCCTCAACCTCTCCTGGCTTGCCTTCAGCATTTCTTCTTTTTCCCGTCTCTCGGTAATATCCCTGAAAATACCTACGAGATAGTCACGTCCTTCAAATGTCATAGGGACAGAATTGACATCCGCATAAAAGACACTTCCTTCCTTCCGTTTTACAGGAATATCCTTAGCCAGTGTAAACTCTTTGAGAGCCTGCCTTACGAACTGATCGACAACATATGGAAGGTCATTTTCAGGATGCAGGTCAGGCACAGAAAGAGCCATAAGCTCTTGTTCAGTATATCCAGTTATCCTGCACATGGCGGGATTACAGGCACAGAATTTGTGCTCTTTTATGTCGGCAACAAGCACCCCATCGGCCATGTGGTTAAACACCTGCCTAATCATCTCCACCAACTTGGCCTCTTTTACTATATCCAACATGTAAACTTTTCCTCCCATGTCATCATCATATCAAACACCCAGCGATCGCGCAACCGCCTCTTCTAGTTCATTTCTATTTTGTATTCAATTGTTCTGACAGAAGTTCACACCGTAGAGCTTCATTGACCATTCCATAAAACATCTATAATATACATTTCCATGGAAGGAACTTGTAAATGAGAAAGAAAAAGTCAAATACGCCATCCGCTGACGTATTACAGCCTGGGAAAGACATGCCGTGGCATTATTCCCCAAAACTACATTTCCGTCGCACCCGAATCGTTGCCACGATCGGACCGGCATCATCAAGCCCTGAAATGCTTCAAGCCATGATTGAAGCCGGTGTTGATATTGCCCGTATCAATTTTTCACATGGCAACCCGGCCGACCACGTCAAACTGATGCAGAGAATACACTCTTCTGCCAGAAAATATAACCGCACAGTTTCCATCCTCGGGGATCTTTGCGGCCCAAAAATCAGGGTCGGCGATTTTCATGACGGTTCCGCAGTTCTGAAAGATGGATCCAAGGTAATCATAACCAGTAAAGCCATACTCGGCTCGCCCTTACTGATCCCCTCTCAATACGAAAGAATTGTTGAAGATACCAGAATCGGTGAACGAATACTACTCGATGACGGTAACCTTGAACTCAGGATAACACGCAAAATTCGCAATTCCCTGGAAGCGCTGGTTATTCACGGTGGCTTGTTGAAGAACCGCAAGGGAATGAATCTGCCCGACAGCAAGCTGAAGATCCAGGCCCTCACTGCAAAAGACAGAAAAGATGCAGCCTACTGCATTCGTGGTAACGCCGACTTCATTGCGCTTTCTTTTGTTCGATCAGCAAAAGATATAACTGACCTAAAAAAACACCTTAAACGTATGAATTCGCAGATTCCGGTAATAGCCAAAATCGAAAAACCAGAGGCGCTTGACAATATTGACGAAATACTGGATGCATGCGACGGCATCATGATTGCCCGAGGCGACCTCGGCGTTGAACTTCCTGCCGAGAAGGTTCCGATAATCCAGAGCAGCCTGATTGAAAAAGCGAATCGCGCATACAAGCCGGTAATAGTTGCCACACAGATGCTGGAAAGCATGATTGAACATCCAAGACCAACAAGGGCAGAAGTTACCGACGTTTCAATGGCCTGCTTCGCCGATGCCGACGCCGTTATGCTGTCGGCAGAATCAGCTTCAGGTAAGTTCCCCATCCTTGCCGTCAAAACAATGGATTCCATTCTGCGAGAAACAGAAGCCCACCAGTTCTTTTCGAGTGCCGGTCTGTTTATGAATCGGACAGGGTTCCGCCGAGATGACCTCCTGAATGCACTCGGTTCATCGACAGCCCAGATCTCAAGGGACCTGAAGGTCCGCTGCATCGCTGTACTAACGCGCTCAGGCCGCACTGCAAAAATAGTTTCCGCTGATAGACCAGCCGCACCTGTTTTTGCCATGACGGAATCAGAACAGGTTGCACGAAGATTGAACATTCTTTGGGGGGTGTACCCAAAGATTATTCCGGGCAAGCTCTCATTCCGCAAGTTTGTCAATTATTCAGAGAGAACAATTAAAGACCTACACCTTGCCAAGAAAGGTGATTGCATAATCCTGCTCTCGGGGCTATCCGGCCAGGGAAATATTTCGACCAACTCCATTACTATTCACAGGTTATCTTGACAATGAAAGCCAGCACATTACATCAGAAACCTCGGAATGTACCTGTAATATTATGTTAGTGGTTTATTCAATTTTTCTACTGATCATTATCCTGAGTACCTGGGCAATTTACGCTGCTTTCAGTGAAAGAACGTCCGGCGCAGCAGCCGACCTCATGGAAGCTTCACAAATATTCAAAGGCACATTCACCGACAACTCTTCCCTCTTACGGGGTAAAAACATTCACATGAACTGTATTTACAGGGAAAAGGAATTTTCCTTCTCCGTCGCCAGCGATCATTCCCCGAACGGTAAAACAGTTGATCTCGACATTACGGTCCGAACAAAGAACGATCAAATACAGTTTTTGGTAGCACCACGGACTTTTATTTCAATGCTCGACAAACTCTCAAGCAATTGTCTTTTCTCTAAGGCTGCGGAAATAGACCTGAGAGGAAAGACCGCTTTCGTTGTCGGGGAGAACAAGGAGAACTGTATCCAAATGATCCAGCAGGACCGCCGACTTGCCGAGGCTGTACGCTTCCTTACGTTTGAATCAGGCATGGATGGCTTCGGCATTAAAAACGGTATCCTGCGAATAGCTAAATCTTATAAGGCCAGATTTACAACTCAACAGAATATAAGAGCTCTAATCCATGAATTATCGATAATAGTTGATGCCATGGAAAAATAGAAACCTTGCCGGCAGAATATAATATTCCCACATACATTTTACCTTGTTGTTTGACCTTTGATTTGGATATAAGCTGTAAATAATTAATGGAGGACGTTCATGAAGTCTTGTTTAAAGTTAACTCGCAAAACAATCTTAACAGTTCTTCTGCTTGGTTGGGCTACCGCCGCCACGCTCCGGGCAGCCGAAACAAAATATGAGGCAAACTGGGAATCGCTTGATAAACGTATTTGTCCTGAATGGTTCCTTGATGCAAAATTCGGCATCTTCATTCACTGGGGGCTTTATTCCGTACCCGGGTGGGGTGTGAAAGGCCAATATGCTGAATGGTACTGGAACCGAATGGAAGATAAGAAACAAGACAATCCATGGAAACAGTATCACAAACGCGTCTGGGGAGAGAATTTCCAGTACGCAGATTTTGCCCCTCTGTTTCGTTGCGAAAATTTTGATCCTAAACAATGGGCCGATGTATTCGTAAGATCAGGGGCAAAATATATTGTACCAACCTCCAAGCATCATGAAGGATACGCAATTTGGCCAAGCGCGGAAGCAAGTAAAACTTGGGGACGCCCATGGAACTCAGTTGAAATAGGCCCGAAACGGGACCTTCTTGGCGACCTGGGCAATGCGTGCCGAGAACGGGGCCTCAAGTACGGGTTCTACTACTCGCTGTACGAGTGGTACAACCCCCTCTGGAAATCAGACAGGAAAAAGTTTGTGGACGAACATCTCTTCCCTCAGTTCAAGGATGTGGTTTCCCGCTACAAGCCAGCCATAATCTTCAGCGATGGTGAATGGGACATGCAGTCCAAGGACTGGAAAAGTGAAGAATTGCTCGCATGGCTGTTCAACGAATCGCCCTGTAAGGAAGAAGTTGTCATCAATGACCGCTGGGGCAAGGACTGCAGGCACAAACATGGCGGTTACTGGACCACAGAATATGCCGCAGGACTCAAGGACGGCTCCCACGCCTGGGAAGAAAGCCGCGGCATGGGCTTCTCATACGGATGGAACCGCATCGAGAACATAGACGACTACAAAAGCGCCAGGGAATTAATCATGGTACTGATAGACCTGGTCAGCCGTGGAGGTAATCTCCTGCTCGACATCGGCCCGACAGGTGATGGCCGTATACCGGTGATCATGCAACAGCGAATGATTGAAATCGGTAACTGGCTGAAAGTAAATGGCGAAGCAATCTATGGAACCCGCTATGCTGGTAAGGCTTCCCAGTGGACCGAAGGTAAAATGCCAGAACAGAAGTTTGGCGAATACATGGTCAAATACACCATAATGGATCAGATCGGGCAGAAACCAAAAGACGGCGTCGCTGTTAAACAGGCATTCTTTACAAAGAAACCTGAGGCACTTTACGTAATCACGCCTGGCTGGCCGGGCGAAACGCTTGTAATCAATGATATCCAGGTACCCAGGAAAACTGTTGTCACAATGCTTGGTGTTGACGGCAATCTGAAATATAAAGTTAAGAAAGATACACTGACCATCGAAGTACCTCAACTCACCCCTGAACAAGCACCTTGCCAATACGCCTATACGTTCAAAGTTTCAGGGGCCTCATTGATTGTTAAGTAATAAATAGCGTGGTATTGACCCGACAAAAAGGGCTGTTTCCTCCAGAAACAGCCCTTTTTCTTTTTACAATTGGGTGACAATCCAAAATGTAACCTGCTCTATATTATTCCCAGAAAAAGGAAAGGAGCGTCACCATGAAAAAGTATCTTACAATTATGGCATCGGCATCATGCTTCTTCGCTATTAATAGCACTTTTGCACAACTTGTTGAAGTTGATCCAGCCGGAGAACTTTCCGTATACACCGGACAGGTGTCCGCCCCACCCCCTCCTCAAATTCAGGGTGCACCCATGGAGGGAGATGCCACATACTTCTATGATTCACTCAAGCCGCATGGCGACTGGATGCAGGTCAGCCCATTTGGCCCCGTCTGGAGGCCACACGTTACAGTAAAAGACTCCACCTGGCGGCCATATTACCATGGAGGGAAATGGGTCTGGCAGAAAAACGCCTGGTACTGGAATTCGGAATACGAATGGGGCTGGGCCCCGTTCCATTATGGCCGCTGGATATTCAGTAACGGGCTCGGATGGGTCTGGATACCAGGCCGACAGTGGTCCGCAGCATGGGTTGACTGGCGCAAGTCTTCAACACAGTACGGTTGGGCTCCAATGCCCCCGGACAAATCGCTTTACGTGGGTATAGGTGGCACATCACACAGTGGACTCAGCTGGGGGTTCCAATTCAGCCTTACTGACGATCATTACTCCTATATGCCTTGCAACAACTTCGTTGAGACCGTTTATGTTTATGATTCTGGCCACGGTTATAATTATGGTTATAACCGTTATTATGACCACACCTATTGGCCACACAATTACCGTTCACGGGACTATGATAATGATAGAAGGCCAAAATATGATCATCATGACAACAGGCCGGTGTATGATAAACCAAACAAACCGGAACCTGTTCGGACTTCTGAACCGTCCAGAAGAACAACTATTATGCAGCAGGTAGTGGCGCGTACTGCTCCTGCAACACCTGCCGCAAGCAGACCTATTCAACAGGTGGTGTCACAGCCACGATCAACGACTCCTGTTTCGAGCAGGCCGGCCCAACAGGTCGTTTCACAACCGCGAACCGCAAGCATCAATGTCTCAAAGGGAAACAGTCCATCAGCAGGGAGATCCACCCGCATGGCAGAAATAATATCTCGCACACAACGTAAATAAGGAGAAATAACATGAAAACAAACAGACAGATCCCGGTGTATGCAATGACGCTGGCTTTAGCCCTAAGTTCATGGTCAGCCTGCGCTTCGGCACAGGAAAAAACATTTGACCTGGTAGCAGGCTATCACTGGCTTCACCCAACAAAAAGTGAAGACTGGAAAAGTGCCGGCGGTATAGAGATCCAGGCCCGCTTCTGGCAGAATGAACATCTCGGCTTCGCACTTGTGGGCGCAGCCGATACATGGAAGGCCAAGACTGAAGTCTACGAGGAAGATACCGGTGATACGTATTTTTACACCTCGGTGGACGGTGACGCCTCCATAACAACCTTCGGAGCATCATTGCTGTACAGGTCCGAATCGCACGCAGATGTAAAACTCGTACTCGATTTTGGACTGCGTTACGCACTGATAGATTCTTCCGTGTATGGAGAAGCGGCCTATGACGGGCCAGGTGGACCAAACTATCTCTATGATACGATTGACATCGACAATACGTTGCTATTCGTTCTTGGTGGCGGCATTGAGTTTACCGTGACAGAAAACATTGCATTTACCCTTGGAGTCGGATACCAAGTTGACATCAACAAACCTGAAGAAACGTTCGTGGGTGAATCACTCGGCGAAACCGGGCTCGATGCAGTGTCATTCGGCATGCTTATTAATTGCAGATTCTGAGACAGGCATAAGGCCGTGCTTTCACCTGAACCGATGAAAGCACGGCATCACTCAATACTTCAGGACCCTGACTTCGCCCTTGTTCAGGGTCAAGGTCACTTTCGGGCCATTACCCAGAATTTTGCCGTCGAGGGCATCAATAACCTCGCCCTTTTCTCCGGTATCAATCACGAGCGGACCCGCATCATGCGCCTGGAAAGAAATATATCCGTTTGCTGCCCAGACGGTTGCCTTTCCTTCCGTAAACAGGTGAACCCCCGCCAGTTTTGCACAAGTCCTGACTAATTCTGGTGTCAATTGAGGAACCCCGACAAATACATCAATCCCATCATCCGAACGCCGTAACGCAACAGCTGGAGAACCATCGGAATAAACGGCAAACGTATCCTCGGGTTTGGCAGCAACACTGAAAAGAGGGCAGATAGCGCTCTTGACACCCCACTTTTCCGTAAGGCCATTTTTCTTTCCAAATTCAGTGGGAGCAACTTCGGCATCAGCGGGAGAAATCAACCTGGCGTCAAAGCCCGATACTTCCTTGATGCCTGCAACATCAGCCCGATCAGCATAAAGATAACCCGGCGCATAACACCACACACGCACTGCTCCGACCGGTTTCCTCTTTGCCAGACCGGCTCTTTCCTCCGGGGTAAGAGCCCATGCCGACAGAAAGACCTGGAGTTTCGCTTTCACCCTGTGTGCAAGCACGTCGTCCAGCAGGTACTGGCCATATGGCGCACCGGACCGTCCAAATGCAGCCCGACAATTATAAATCAAACCACGGGCAACAATCGCAGAACCACCCGTTAAATGGCACATACTATCTTCATGCATGATTGCTGCCATATCCGGCGTAAAAGGTTTCCTGCGCTTCGCCATGGCTTCATCCACTGGATGCAGTCGGATCATCTCATCCCATATCCTGGCATCGTTGAACCAACCCTGGGCAGGCAAATCCATCCACCATGTTCCAAAACCTCGCAATACAGCCTGTGCCGTGTTGCGCAGCATGACCTGCTGTGTCTGCAGAAGATCAACAAGCCCACCCTCCTGGACATGCTCCTCCTTGCGCGGATCAAGATAGGTTCGCGAATCGTCTTCGTTCAGCCACATGATACCTGCCTTCATAACACTCTCTGCAGCTGTCATGCTGGGCGCAGTACCAATCCATTCCCGGTCAGTATATGAAATCGGGGAACAGAGAATATCGATATCCCTGCTTTTAATCACCTTTGCGAGAGCGTAATGCCCGCTTGTAGGCGCGCCAGTCTGCACCGGCGCGAACTCAAACAGGTAACCATAAAAGAAGACTACCAGCTTCTTTCCGTCGGTACCCTTGCGGCAGGCTTCCGCCATTGCTGTAACATGGTCAGCCATTTCCTCCTGCTGGAAACGGGCAAAATCAATCAACCCCTTTTCAAGGGCAGGATCGCGCAGAAATCCATTTGGATGAGCACGCCGTTCATCAGCGGTCGGAGGCTCCGCAGATGCAGCTTGCGGGCAACCTTTCCCCTTTAGCCATTGCCGAAACGCCGATTTTGTCGCTGGGTCATATCCGCTCAACGGTTTCTTCCAGGTATCCCTGTAAAACCACTCACCGGTATTTTGTCCGCATGGATGAATACCTGCGAAATTATCGGGAAACGCTTCCATGAGGTGACGGCAGATTCTTTCCAGATGTGCGCATACATCGTAACGGTAGGCGCGATCCGAAACACAGGAAAAATCAGAGACCTTGTCGCCATCATAAACCATCCGCGCATCAGGATGCTGCCTGATCCACCACCCCGGGGCATTTGCGTCAACACGCGGCACCAGGAGCACCTTCGGGTTCACCGCAATAATCTTCCTGCACAGGTTGTCGAGCGCGGTCCAGTCAGTTGATGCCTCGATGGATGTCCAGCAGTTCGGGGCAGAGAAAGATACCAGGTTCACCCCTGCATCACGTGCCAGCGCTACTTGGTTTAGAAAAGCGCCGGGAGGCCCACCGATAAAATCGTGGTGGCCGTTAGTCACGCTGTAAAGTGCCACAGTCATGTCCTGCGATGGAAACGTCCTGGCCCTGAAACTGCAGCGATAAGACCTGCCTGCCGTAAAACGCAGGGCAGTATCACTGTGCAAGTGAAAGTCCGGCCAGTTGCCGTCAGTCGGTTTCTTCAGAGTCACACGAACGGCACCATCAACCGTATCTACGGTAGCACTCGTATTGGCAGTTCCAACAGGCCACTGGTTCCATGTCTTTCTGAAGTTCTCCGCCGAGGCAAAACTGCCGACGGGAAGGATATCCTCGCCGGTTATCACATCCTGGATCCTGACATCCGATAGCCAGACCTCCCCCGGCACATGCGAGAATCGGAAATGAAGGGTACCGGTGCCTTTAACATCACCAGGAAGAAATTCAAAAGAATGATTCGTCCATTCGGACTTGGATGAAATACGCCCGCTGTTCATCGACCCCCAGAAAAATCTGGGCGGGATCGGCTTGCCATCAACCTGGATCTGGGGACCACCCCTTGTATCCTTGACCCGGACAGTCAGGGCAGAAACCGGTATAACCATCATTACGAAAAAAAGGAACGTCAGAATGCTGCGTGTAGATGAAGTATTCATAGGCACAAAGCTTTGCACTGCAGCCATGAATACGTCAACAGCAAATCACGTCCGGCCTATTAATCAATCCGAGATTTCACGCACCACCTGCGCACAGGCATCACCATATGTTTTGATAGTAACATCAGAAAGCGGAAAGAAAAAAGCCGCGTCTGGCGATGCTTTGTATATATCGCCAGGCTTCATTTCAATATTGGTTTCCTCACGCAAGTCTGAATGAAAGCTGCCGCCATCATTTTTCCAGTAATTGCACGTCAGGTTTCCTTCTTCAAACAGCCAGCAGCCTGCGCCTCTGTTCGCAATGAGATCGACCCAGGCATTTGCGGAACGGTAATAGTTGGGCGCCCTGCGGAGAGGCTCTATTTTAGATCCTTCGACGGCCGGAAGCGGAATCATGTAATGGAACACTCCTTTTAAATGCCAGACACACCGGCCAGTGTTTTGGACAGAAAGACACTGGCTTGCAACCCAACCACCAGTTGATTTTGGGATCCAGTACCGCATCACTGCGCGGAACGGGCGAGGCTCCGGCTTTGCTCCTGCAGCAACATCCCCTTCCGTTCTGGTGAATTCCATATCCACTATAGTCCGCTTCCCGTCATCAGCTGTTCCTAGAATTTTAACTTTCGATGGATGCACCCAGAAATCCTGTCCCATATTCTGGTGTATCAGTGGAAATAGATCGGCAACCGGCCTTCCATCCAGACGCATACGCCAGCCCTTATTACCCATGGGCCCTTCAAGTATCATACGCCCGCTTGTCAGCTTCATTTCTTCACCTGCATACGGTTGTGTTTCAGATGACCCGAGCAACCAGTCCGGTAATTTATGTTTTGCTGGGCAGAAAGGTTTGAAGTTGCCTTCCTTGTGCCGTTGCAGTGCCTGCGGATTCAACGCTGCAGCAGCCGTTGTTAACGCAGGATACGGTTCATCCTTTTCGCTGATCAGTCCGTAGTTGCTGTCCTCCGGAAAAGTTGAAGAAATACCCAGCGCCGGCTCATCAAGGTACATGAAATAACACGACCCCACAATGTAGGGCAGGCGAAACAGGAAATCCTGGAAATGACCGAAACATTTCGCCCGCTGTTCCTGCGTGTCCACCCGCATACCTGCACCATGCATCGAAGGCAGCCCGGCATCCAGCGCCGGAAAGCTCCACTCCGTTACCATCATCGGCCGCTCAGCCTCATCCGCCCATTCATTCACCTGTTTCAAGACCGATTCAGGAACGCCTCCCTCGACATCAATCCTTGGATAAATGTTAAAGCTGACAACATCACAGTATTTGCCGGCGATATCCCAGACATCCGGAGCCCGCCCGGCAAAACGGCAGCCGAGAATTAGATGGTTGGGATCATGCCGGCGGATTGCATCCGAGCATGTTTTGAAATATGCCTCGGCAACATGTCGTACCCACTGCTGACAGGAAGCAGTACCTTTAGCTGTCACGGCCGTACGCGGCATAACATCAATCGCCAATGCGGCATAATCTGCAAAGTATGACCCAAACGCAGAATTGAATTCGGCAATATCACCAAACTCTTTCTGCAGGAAATCAATCCAGGCCTTTTTACCCGGTCGGTCTTTTCCAAGCTTCCAAGCCTCGACAAAAAGTCCGTCGAGTTTGTGATTCTTGCCATACCATTCCAGTTCATTATCCAGGAAATACCCGACAAGCCACTGATTATCCTTGTTCTCTGCACAAACCCGGCGCGCAACACTGTCACAGTATCGCGTCCATTTCGGACTGAATACATCGGGAAAACCGGTCCAGGTTGTTTTCGGGCAAAGCGCATCTCTTCCGGCAAAATGGGAACCAAGACTCAAAAATTCTATATGGGGAAGCCCGCCATATCGGAGTGACTGCGAATGTCCTGCCGGCAGGGCATTGAATCCCCACTCCTTCAGGCGCTGCAATGTGACTTTAACCCAGGCGTCTTCATTGCCATACTTTTCCTTTGCAAGACGACCATAAGGAGCGTACCCTAATTTTTCACACCAGTGCCCGCGAAAATTGATATGATCCGTACCAACCAGATAGAACTGACGACCTTTTGGATCAACAAACCACCATTTCCCCCTTTTCTTCTCCACGCGGAAAAAGCCGGTACTTTTGAATATAGCCTTCGTACTGTCAGTGACGGTATATTCAGGAAAGATTTCGGCGGGTGGAGGTGGAACCTGCTGTTTCACTTCGGTCTTGAAATTCTCAAACGTTGCAGATAACGAGGATCCTTCAAGCGCCGGACTTCCCTGTGTCACTGCCTTCTTGTCAAAACAGTATCCGATATGTGACCTGACAGAACCATCCATCTCCGAAACCGTACCATCTATCCCCTGCGGATTCAGAACAAGTTTCAGCTGGTATTTCTGCCCGTACTGCCAATTAAAGTCCGATCCCTTCCATGTGGAAGCTGTAAGTTTTGTCTCCGTAGCTCCCTGCGCAAGCCAGTTCCCGTCCAACATCTCGGAAAGTTCCACAAAATGCTTCTTTCCATTATCATCAGGTGTCTCAACAAGAGCAAGGTGCCAGTAATTTCCATCATCCTGCCGTATTGCGACCGCGGCAATAACCCATTCTTTCGCAGTTCTAGCTACCGGCGTCACAGTCGCTCCTACCTCAACTTCTTTTCCCGCCGGTTGACCAGCCGGCCAGGCAAACGTGCGTCCCATCCCGGCATCAAGCTTGATAACATTTCCTTCAACATCCCAATCACACGACTGTGTCTCCCAGGATACCGCCTGGGCTGCGACTATGGAATTGATCGTTAAAAACAAAAGAATGATGGGACTAGACGCACACTTTATCATGGTACCCCTTTCAAAGAATGGCATTATTATCACAAGCTCATAACACTAATCGAATGAGTGCACTATGTATGATTCGAACGTAAAAATCAATATGGTCAAAGCACCAGGAAATGGTGTAAGGTTTAGGAACTACAAAGGGAGCGCATCATGTTCAAGAAATCTCTTCAAGGAATAATCGTCATCACCGTAATTTTCGGTCTTTCAGGGTGTAAATCCGCCAATACTCCCTGTATCGACCCTAAGACCACCAATCTTGTCACAAAACGAGAGCGCACCATCTGGGCCGATTCGTGGTTGTACTGCGAAGCACCAAAACTTGAGGTTGAGACCTGGCTTTCTGATGTGCCTGACACAAAAGATAAATACATTCTCGTGGAGTTCTGGGGAACCTACTGCCCGCCTTGCCGCCGCTCGATACCAATCCTGAACGGATTCCGCAAGAAATTCAAAGACGAACTTGTCGTGATCGGCATCTCTCACGAACCTGTAGATGTGGTGAAGAATTTCAAAGAGTATAAGATCGAATACTACAGTGCGGTTGACACACAGGAGCGAATGAAGAAAAAGCTGAACGTGTTCGGGATTCCGCACATTATCATCATTGAACCAAAATACGGATGTATCGTCTGGGAAGGATTCCCTCTACTCAAAGGTTACGAACTAACAGAACAGACTATCGAGAAAATCCTGGCAGTTGAACGCAAAGAGAAAGGGAAGTAAGAATTATTTCTCAGGCAGCATCAATCATAAAATATTTAATTAACAGGGGTTACCTTTTAACCCGGAGAAATAAATATGCCACCACAGATTTACGGAAACATACGAAAACAGTCGCAGCAAACAATATTTGGTTTACCGCTGATTGATATAGCTATCGGCCCCGATCCGGAAAAGAACGAAATCCGTGGCCATGCACGAGGAATCATTGCCATAGGTGATATCGCCACAGGTTGGCTGGCAATTGGCGGAATTGCCAGCGGCGGCATTGCTGTTGGCGGGGTTGCCCTTGGAATTATATCCCTGGGTGGACTGTCAATTGGATTGGCAGCTCTTGGCGGTCTTGCGATAGGTGGGATTGCCTTTGGAGGAGGTGCAATAGGTTTTGCAGCCATAGGCGGTGGCGCAATCGGTTATTACGCCCTTGGTGGTGGCGCCTTCGGGAAATATGTCATAACGGCAACAGAACACAGCCAGGAGGCCGTAGATTTCGTTAAACAGTGGTTGCCATTCCTGCAGCTTAAATAATCCAGTTCTTCAATCAATGCGACGGGGTGAGCGCAGGATCATCCAAGTCCAGGCGGTATAGGATCTGGTTATAATCATATCGCGGCG
>MHBM01000103.1:21939-27332 GCA_001804885.1 Lentisphaerae bacterium RIFOXYA12_FULL_48_11 | reverse complement strand
CTTGGATTATAAAACGTGTAGTTGTCGTGCGTCAGAATCTTGACGGCCTTCCCCCATGGCCCAACAGGCTGATCCGCTTCTGCATACCAGAGCTCGCCGAATACAGACGGCTTGCCGAAAGCTTCCATGAAAACCGTAACCCAACGTTTCCTGAACACATTCCAGGCAATGGAACCTGAATGGGGTTTGACAGGATTTCCATCACCTGCCGAAACAAGACTCGCCTGCGGCTTGAGAACTTCCCAGGTGGCAGAATCCTGCCACGCCTCGAATGTGGCGGGACAACGCATTCTCGGCAACGGATCTCCGAACAAGACCCATTCCCTGCCCTTGCCGTCTTTCCAGAAAGATGGATGCCCGTCAGGCATGGGGGGCTGTTTTGGGACGGACTCCGATTTTGTCCACAAGACTTTCAATCGTTCGAAATTAGAGGTCCCTGCATTCCAGACACACAGTCCGCTCTCGTAAGAATCCAGCGGCGGCTTGATCTTGACGTATGCCGCAACCAGGTGTTTTACGCCCGATTTGTCCGGCAGGCTGACATACCCGCTTATCCATGTCGGGCCACTACCCGGCATTTTGGCGACACCGCGCGGCAATCCCTTTGTATCGGTGAAGTAATCATATTTGAGTCTCAACGGTGGCTCGAATGACTTCAACGGCTGTATTGCCGTCGTAGCACTGCTCATGTCAAAGATTCCCAACGGGTAATTTGCCATGGTGGTATCGCCCCAGGCCCAGAAAAGTTTTCCGCTATGGACCGCATTCTGTACGCTGTCACATCCAAACGAACCGCTTTCCTTCCACTCCAGTTCCTTCCCAAGCTTCTGGCTCTCCGAAAATATCCCCCCACCGGTAAGACGGCCCAGCCTTTTAGCAATGATCTTGCGTTCAACCTCTACTTTGAGAGTCTTTCCCGGTTCGGGTGTCAAACGCACGCCGCTGTATCCAAAGCCATCTTTCCGCGCTTCGTAACCATGTCCGATCACAGTGAACCATATTTCACGCCCCATCATTTCAGGGAGATCAAACGCGATCACACCCGCATTGTCGGTGACGAACCTGACATTGTGCGTGGTACGTAGTTCCACTAGCGGCACAGGCCAGCCGCTGCCCTTCTCTACCACCTCTATACTGCAGGGCTCTGCCGCAAACAGGGTGTTGCCGAGACAAAAGAGTATCACCATGATCCTATACATGAGCAAAAGTTCCCTCCGCATCTCACACAAGATACCTGCTTCTCATGATGTTATCAAGATTTACGGGACTGACATTGAAATATCAAGTCTACTGCTGCACACCGTCACCGTCCCTGGAAAGGTCAAACTCAACGTTCTGCTTTGTGCCATTCGCATCAATCCATGTCGCGCGATAATGTCCCTTGAACCCGCGAAACTTTACAGGTTTACCTGTTTCCCCCTTCAGCGTAAGGCTCGTCTTCCACTCATGGTTGATTAAATTGTCCAGCACGCCATATACCGGTTTGGGATTCATATCCTTGTCATACAAGCCTGAGAATGAAGGTTCGCCTGGCGCTGCTCCACCATCCACCACATTCCACCAGGTTATGCCCATGACTTCAGGATAGCTGAACCAGAACCTGTAGAGATTGCGTGCCAATGTGGCCTGTATGGCTTTACCTGCATCCGTTTCGTCAGGCGCGCTGATCGTAACCTCGCTTATATGGATCGGGCGTCCAGTCTCCTTCAGGCAATTCAGTACCGCCAGATTTTTCGCGGGCGTCAGGATATCCGCGCCATCAGCAATTTTTTGTGATTCCTTTGGATTGAATATATGCATCTGAACCCCAACGGTGTCGATGCGTATACCACGGTCGATCAGGTCACGAATAATCTCAACATACCGTCGGGATGGTCCCCAATGTATATCACAATCATTGATGCCGAATCGCACCGATCCTGGAAAGTATTTCGTTGCCCACGCATATGTCTTGTATGTGTAATCATCCGGCATCAGGCCGCGATTGGCCTGGTCAATGGATTCGTTGACCACGTCCCATCGCTGTACGCGTGCACCATATCGATCCGCCAGCTCTTTTACATGCCGCTCAAAGATCGGCTCCATGGCCTTGCGATCATCTGGCATCCATTCCGGGTGACCCCACCGCCGCATGCCATAAATAATGGCATGGCCATTCATGTTTATGCCGCGCGACTCACAGAAGGAAACTACCGGGTCAGTCGGTGGCCGGCGGTATTCATATGAACTGTTCCCGGCGAAACGGGGTTTCCCCCGTTCCTGTTCCAGCGTCTTCCAGTAGAAGGCGATTGTCGCTGCATTGAATAGCGAACCGTATGTATCCTCGTACCGCTTATTCTTCTCGGGCGTTTTCAGATCACCAAAAAGAAAAATATTGCCTCCGAAAAGAAAAGCGTGACGGGTCTGTTCAACTGCAATTTCAGTTCCAGGCTTGATTGAATTCAGTCGCAGTGTGGCCTCGGCCATGCGGTTCGAACGTATACCCTCCGCCATACACTTCTGCACGGCCGGATCATTCCAGAACTTGTGATATGCCTCACTTACCAGCGCATCCTGTGCCGACACCATGGTAACGGCACAAAAAGAAATAAGCAGGAAAATACTCTGAAACATACAGGACTCCTTTTTTATCAGATTTCCAGACCAGAAGATTCTTTTTAGAAATATCCGCCTTTTTCTGTAATCTGGTGAATACTTTGACCTTCTGCAACCCAGCCAAAGATCTTCTTCTCGTTTGCGCGGATTTCTTCGGCACGCAACAGCACATCGCAGGCAATATCCCGCGGAACACATACCACACCGTCGCAGTCGGCAAAAATCACATCACCGGGCTTTATCAGTACATCACCGATTTTTATTGGAACCTGGTAGTGCGTTATCAGGCAGCGTCCAAGAGATCCATTTGGAATACGGTACTTGTAATACACAGGAAATGGCTTCTCGAGGATCTGCTTTGTATCCCTGATTCCACCGTCAATACAGGCGGCACGAATACCCTTGCCGTAAGCAGTCGCCGTCATGACCCCACCCCAGAGTGTGGCCTTCTCGTCATTGGAGGTATCCCAGACCACAAAAGAATCTTCTTTCATGTCATCGAGCATCTGGGAACGAAACGACATCTCACCTGTAATCTTCACGTTTGGCGAACTTTTCACCGTAAATGCAATACCAGCAACAACATCGCTGTCACGCAATGGGCGCAGATAACCGGGCAGTGACTGATCCAGCAGACAAAATTCGCGCATTACATCACTGATAGCGCCGGTATATAACTGCTCGTATCGGGACAACATTTCTTTCACTGGAATAGCAAACGGCTTGCTGGAAATGCTTTCCCGAGATGCTATCAGTTTTTCCAATTTCATCATTTTCGCTTCTTTTTGCAGCATGTTTTCCTGGTTCATATCATTCTTCTCCATCAGACTGATTCATTTTTTAATCGAAACAATTTTCAATATCCCTTACACAGGCAACCCCATGCCACCGTCCACAGCAATATCGGTACCCGTTATATATCGTCCCGCATCGGAGCAGAGCAGAACCGCCAGTCCGGCACAGTCGTGAGGTTCGCCACAATAACCAACAGGGATTTTGGCCAGCACCTTCTGCAGGTATTTCTCATCAGCCAGTATCTCGGAGTTGCGTCCGGTGGTAATGACCCCGGGTGCCAGGTTATTGACGGTAATCCCGTGCCCGGACAGTTGCACCGCCAGACTCCTTACCATGTTGGCCTGTGCTGATTTGGTGGCCGAATAAACAAGCATGTCGGGGTGAGGCCTTACCTGTTGCACACTGCCTATGGTCAGGATCCTGCCCCACTTACGTTGCTGCATGCCAGGCGCAAATTTCTGAATTAGCCAAAGGCTGGCACCAACATTCACATCCATCTGCTTGCGGTATTCCTCGAATGTAATTTCGCCCCAGGAATGACGAATCTGTACCGACGCGTTAAGTACCAGGATGTCAATGCCGCCGAAATTATCGCTGGCAGCCTTGAAAATCCTGTCAGCCGCATCCGGCGCAGAAAGGTCGGTCCCGACAACGCCACAGCGGACGCCAAAGGCTTCCACCTCGCGGCGCACGTCTTCAGCCTTGCTCGCCTCTCGGCTGAAATGAACCATCACATCGGCCCCATACTCAGCCATGCCGAGCGCAATCGCCCGGCCGATACCCTGGCTGGAACCGGTAACCAGGGCGCGTTTACCCTTTAACTTCATTCGATCCGATATATTCATAATTTTCATCCTTTATAAATAGAAGCCCCTTTGCGCTTTAGATCCAGCGCAAGCAGGCAACCCCGATCCGCATCCGTAACCACGAGGCCGTACCGTCCAAGCGGATCAAACGCACAATTCGTCGGACGTTTTACCGGCAATTGAATGGTTTCGATGATTTTGCCATCCGGCGCAACCACGGCAATACGTCCCTGGTCGAAAACCGGAACATAAAGATTTCCATTCGCGTCAAAGGCCAGGCCGTCCGGTCCAATCGGGCCGCCAACTTCCACCCACGGTTGTTCATCGTACATGGTTGCGGTGGACGCATCCCAGCGCGCCCGCCAGACCCGCCACTTGTATGTCTCGGAGAAATATATCCATTTGCAATCGGACGAAAAAGCAATGCCATTGGTGAAGTACTTATTGCGACTGATAATCTTGGCCTTGCGATCCCGTGTAAGAACCAACAGGTATCCGCGTGGTTCTGTACGGCCATCCGCATGGCACGAAACAACCAGATTCCCCGCCTGATCAAATGCCAGATCATTAGGACGGTTCAAGCGTTCTCCCTCAACTTCAGTCAGAATGGTTTCAAACGTTTTTAGTGACGGGCTGTATTTCCTGATCTGGTGGTTCTCTGAATCGGTAAACCATATATCCCCTGCACTGTCAAAAACCATGCCGTTGACATTGCCTCCCGCGTGAATACGGTCCAGCCGCCCGTCCTGGTAACACACCAGGTTTCCTGCCTTTAATTCCGTACACCACAAGGTGCCACGGGCATCAAACGCGGGGCCTTCCGGAAAATTCAACCCCTCGGCAATAACTGTAATTACTGGATTAGTTTCCATTTCAGTTCAGGAATCAGCCTGCATATCCTTAACATTCGACACATAGTCCCGTTTCAGGAAGAAAAGTACCGCTACCAGAATACATATGGCGCCAAACAGATAAAATCCCGCCAAGGAAGACAAACCTGCAGCCAGGCCGACCCTGGATTTCATCCAGCCCATGATCACCGGCGCGACAGAACCTACGACAAAAGCAAAGGAAAGCATCAAACCTGTCGCGGAAGCACGCAGCCTGGGCTCTACCACGTCATATAATGAAGCAAAGAGATTGGAGTCATAAACGCCCCTGAAGAATCCAAACAAAGCCAGCGCCACGTAAAAACCT
>MHBM01000103.1:4033-21921 GCA_001804885.1 Lentisphaerae bacterium RIFOXYA12_FULL_48_11 | reverse complement strand
CCCAACCAATAAATAAACGGGGCACCAAGCAACAATCCTATGAAATTGGCTTCCATACGTATGGATGGACGTATACACGCCCACCTGTCGGCAAACTTTCCACCGACCAGCACGCCGACAAAGGCAAAAAGATGATGGTAAAACATTGATTGAAATCCGGCCTTCGCGAGGGAGAACTTAAAGTTTTCGTGCAGGAATGTTGGCGTCCAGGTAAGGTAACCGATATTTACATACACCATTGCGCCAAAAGCCGCGCTAAGCAGCCAGATTGACGGTCGCCGGCCGATATAGGCCAGCACCTCATTAAGAGGAATACGCTGCTTTTGCGACAATTCACCGGCTGACCGCGCCTGGGGTGTATTCTGTGCCCGCCAGATAACCGCCACAGCCCATATGATTCCGAAGAAACCAAAGGCAAAGAAAGCCCTACGCCAGCCATAATGTTGGCCGATGTATCCGGCAATCAGGCCGCCAACAGTTATACCAATGTACAAAGCTGTTTGCAAAATCGCCAAAGCCGTTGCCCGCGTCTTGTCATGCAATTGCGCAAGCAAGGATGTTGCTGCCGGATAGAAAAACGCCTCGCCTCCACCGGTGGTGATGCTTCGAAAAATGACAAGCATGATCAGGCCTGTACTCAAACCTGACGCCAAAGTACCAATACTGAATATCAGCAGGCTCGACACGATGATCCATTTACGGGACAATACATCGCCGGCAAACCCGGCAATCGGAACCAGGACCCCATAAACAAGCGTGAAAATTGACCCCACCAATCCCAGTTGAACATCGTCCAGGCCGAGATCAACACGAATGAGTGGAATGAGAGAATTATATATCTGGCGGTCGCCCTGGTGCAGAAAGAATGCAATCCAGAGCAGAACCACCAGTTCCCACTTGTAAGAACGACGTTCAGGATTCATAAATGATATCCCTTAATAATCTCAGGTTCCGCCAACTATCGGATACCATTCCGGCCTGCGCGGATCCTGATGAAACCGGGCATAGTAGTCGCCCTTTTCCTCAAAGTACTTTTCATACTTCTTCATTTTCTCTTCATCAAGCTTCACACCCAAGCCCGGCCCGGTCGGCACCGCAATGGCTCCGTTAACATATTTCATCAAGCCGCCCTCGATAATGTCGTCCTTTAGATAGTGATAATGCGCATCGCCCGCCACATGCATTTCCGGAATGGTCGAAGCAGTATGAAGCATGGCGGCAAGCTCGATACCAAACTCCGCTCCGCTATGCATCGCAACGCCAAGATTGAAAGTGCGGCAAACAGCCACCAGATCCTTTACCCCGCGCGGACCCTCCCAGTAGTGCAAATCCGTCAGCACATAATCCACCGCGCCCATCCTGACTGCAGGACCCAGATCATCAAACTTATTGGGATACATATTGGTGGCGATGGGTATTCTTATTGCCTTGCGAACCGCGGCATTACCTTCAAGCCCCCATGCCGGGTCCTCGAAATACTCCATGTTTACCTCTTCCAGCCGCCGCCCGATACGTGTGGCCGTGGCTACCGACCAAGTACCATTTGGATCAATGCGCAAACCAAAATCAGGCCCGAGCCTTTCACGGCAAAGCTCAACGACCTTGGCCTCTTCATCCGGCTTCATCACTCCGGCCTTCAGCTTCATCGAATTCACACCCAGGGTTTCGTGCAACTCCTCGCACAAGTCAGCCATGTCACCCGCGTGTTTGTCATCGCCGCCTTGCGGTCTGTCATAGCGCCAGAACAGGTAAGCAATCATCTGGATGGAATCACGCACGCGACCGCCCAGCAGATCCGACATGGGCCGACCCAGCGCTTTACCCTGAATATCAAGACATGCCATCTCAATGGCGGCATATAGGCGCGCGTTGGACAGGTAATAAATACTGCGAAGTGTCTTGAGTTTGATAATTTCCAACTGGAAAGGGTCCAACCCAATGATTCGCGGTTTCAGTTTAAGAATGGCTCCACGCTGGTCACCGCCGCCCATCTCCCCAAGCCCAACCAACCCTTCATCGGTTATAACTTCGATAACGGTGCGCAATAAATACCCCGGATGTACCCCCGTGTTGTGGCGTAATTGTGAATTCATCGGAATTGCTACCGTTCTCGCTTTAAGATCTACAATTTTCATTTCGTCTCCTTCCTTCGTTTAATTTTGCTGTTTGCTTTGCCAGTAACAGACGCCATTCTTCTATCTGCTTTTTCAATCGCCCATGTTTCAAGCCTGTAAGAGTCAATGCAGCGTGTAATTTCCCCTCTGCATCATATAACGGAGCGGATATACCGAAAATGTCAGGTCGATATTTGCCAGAATCATAGACGGTACCACGGGTTCTAGCTTCCATTACCCGACGCCTGACATCATCAGGCGTTTGACTTTCCCAGCATACCGCAGGAGCTTCATCAATAATACGATCCAATTCCTTTCCTGTCAGATCCGCCATTAATACCGAACCGGATGCCCCGAGAGTAAGGTGGAAACGGGATCCCGGACGAACGGATAAACCCATGGGATCAAGGGAATCAACCCGCAAAAGAGTGACTGCCTCATCAGCATCACGTACCGACACCTTGCTGGTCACCCCTGTTGCATCCGTTAAATCTTTTAATGCATCAGCAATGCGCGCGCCCATCAAATCATGACTCTGCAGTTGGTGTAGAACAACGAAAAGACTGTCCCCAAGCTCGCACTTGCCATTTTCCAATACCCGCACCCACCCATTACGGGCAAATGTCTGTATGATGCGATAACAAGTAGCGGGAGCTATCTTTAGCGAGCGTGCCAGCGTGGCAGTAGTGTTTTCACGCGGATATGCCCCGACCGCACCAATCACTTGAATAGCCTTTTGCAGTACCGGAATTTGATTTACAGCCTTCATTTCAATAGAGAAAACTAAATATCAATACAGATAATAGTTAATTCAGAAAAACAGTCAACTGCTTTTTGAAGAAAAATCATGAATTTAAATACTTGAGAAATTGCCACCTTGCGCGGGAAATTGTTCAATTTCCCGAACAAACTCATCCATCATTCTCAACCCATTGCAGGCCATTTTGCAAAGACAAAGCCTAAACAGGACTACTCCTGCAGACAAACACTTACACCTTTCTTATTGGAAACCGCCACATCCAGCTTTCCGTCACCATTAATGTCAACGACCTGAAACTGTGTTCCAACACCAGAATTATCGTCAATAAGATGCGGCAGCCACTTGACTTCACCATTCCCAACACGCTGAAGTTCTATCCAATATAAGACCGCCGGTTTATTTGGATCGATATCTCCCTTCGGCCCGTGCGCCCAGAACCGCTTTCCGACGACAAGATCCATTACCTTGTCACGATTAATATCGGCGAGAATCAGCGCATGACTCTGGGAAAACAACTTTGCAAATATCTCGTGCTGTTTCCATTCCATCTTATCCCCGCTCTTGATCTGCTGGAACCACCAGATTCCCTCTTTGTGTGCAGAGCTGGTGATGACGTCCGGCAATCCGTCGGCATTGACATCATATACAAGAATGTTTGCGCAATCCGGACCGAAATCGACCAGATGGAAATTCCAAGGGCTGACCGTGCGGTCTACAGGCGCCTCCCACCAGCCTTCCTTGACCAGAATGTCATTACGTCCATCCCCATTCACATCGCCGACCCCAAGTCCGTGACTATATGTCTTCGTACCTGGCGCCTTGTTCGTGCTTACAACGTGTTTCTCCCACGCCTGTTCAGGGTCCTTCGGAATACTGAACCACGTAATACACCCGCTGTCAGGATAGACAAACACTGGCTTGCTGTTTCCAAGCAAATCCTCAAAAACCGGAGTTTCATTGCAGGCGTTTGTCGAAACAACGTGGCGCTTCCACGGCACGCCTTTCCCTCGCGGATTCTCCCACCACACTCCATCCTTGCTGGGAAAGCCTATTATAAGTGAGTCAGGCCATTCATCCCCGCGCACACTCATCGCAAAATTGGCAAAACACTGGCTGTACCCCTTGGCGCCGTCATAATTACCGGGCTTGGTTATTTCTTGCATTTTCCAGTCCGGCGCCTGATACCAGACTTCACCACACATGACATCCAGTTTCCCATCGCAATTCACATCTGCAACCGCCACTCCTTCGGACCTGAAAACCGTATCCAGAACGACCTTCTTGAACTTAACAGGCGTCGGCATGGATACCAATGCATTATCCCCCTCCATCGCACACAACCCTACGGGTACTGACAACAAGATAATCGCCGCCGATATCGATAAACAGTGCATCATTGTTCTTCTCCATTGTTTATTTCTCATTATAATTCACCATAAAGGTAATGTTACTTCGCGACTTCCGCTCTTTTCCATAGTTGACAAAATCAAAGTTCTGTCCGTTCCATTTTAAATACATAGGCATACTTGCCAGTAAAATTCCGTATCACGACAGCCGGCACTTCGAGAAAAACCTGCCCGCCTTCAATATGCCATGGTATATCCCCATCATAACCCAGAAGCTTGATTACAGAACCCTGTCGCGGCTGGAAAGAAACAAGCCTCATCTGTGCCGAAAGAGAGTCCTTCCCTTCCTCCGCAAGATAGATTGCGTAAACAAACGTTCCCTTTTTAGTCAGACAGACATTCTCCTGTTTGTAAGGTTCAATAGGACGTGTTCCGTAAATTGCCTCCCCATTCACTTTCAACCATGCGCCCATCGCTTTCATTCTTTCCAGGGCCTGAGGCGGCAACTGACCGTCCGGCTGGGGCCCTACATTTAACAGCAAATTACCTCCTTTTGATACCACATCCACCAGCAGGTGTATGAGTTCCCTCACCGACTTATACTGATCATTCGGCTTGTACGACCATTGTTTACCCATTGTAAGACAGGACTCCCACACATAATTGAGTGGCTTGGGTGGAACCTGTTGTTCGGGGGTTCTGTAGTTCTCATACTTCCCTCCGACAGTACGGTCAACAATCAGAAGATTCGGCTGGTAACTACGCGCCATCGCAGCCAGCTTATCCATTTGAATATCCTGTTTGGGCGGTCGAACCTGTCCCGCATCTAGCCACAGGATATCAATCCTGCCGTACCGACTGACAATCTCCTTGATCTGGCCGTGCACGAAAAACACGAACTGTGCCCATTTTTCAGGTTTTTTCAGAGTATCATAATTCGGATTACGCGTTTTAGCAGGCGCGTCCGGGCTCCAGTAATCCGGATGATGCCAGTCTGCCTTTGAGAAATAAGCTCCTATCCCGAACCCCTCCTTGCGGAAAGCATTGAAGAGAAGTTTGGCAACATCCGCCCGGCGGTCCTTACGGAAAGGACATTCGCGACCGGTAATTGAAAATTCCGTCAACTTGGTGTCATACATTGTAAATCCATCATGATGCTTGGTGGTAAAAACGAAATATTTCATTCCGGCATCTTTCGCGGCGGTAACCCAGGCATTGGGATCAAAATTTACCGGATTGAACGTCTTGTTCAGTTCCCAGTAATCACGCCTGAATTTATCGATATCCTTATTCCGTTCCGTCCAGGCCTTGAGGTCATCCGGTCTTGCCCACTTATCCTCCTCAACCAGCGGCCATGACTCAATACACCCCCACTGGCTGTACATACCGAAATGAGTAAAGAAGCCGAACTTCATATCCTGGAACCACTCCAGCCTCTCGGCTACTCTCTCATCCTCTGTTTTCAAAGGAGGCGAAACCTTACAACCGGCAATCAATACAAGAGTTACCGTAACAGTAAATCCCAAAACAATTACTATTCGCTCACACCATCTTCTACTCATCTTACACCTCCCATTTATTCCAATCTTATGGATTTCAACTCACCCGGATAGAAAGCAAACCTGACAGACCCGCCGTTGACGGATATCGGGATAGAAGTCGAGGCATTGGTTGCCTTGCTGTGTGGATGCAGCTTTAGAACGACATTCTCCTTCGGCTGAAGGCTCGTATTGACCACAGCCAGGTATGTCCCGTGTTTCAGCGTTCTGATCACCCTTACAACCACATCAGGATCCGCGCATGCAGTCCTGTCCAGCGTACTCGGCAGAGCCGGCAAGGCCAGAAACGCTGCGTTGAACGAACGTACATATTCAGGAAAACCGCGCGCATAACTGTTCCCCATCAGGTAACCCATGAAATTTGGATCGCCATTGGCAATGGCCCTGGCTTCTGCCAGCATGCAATATGGACCGGCACGTTCGACATCTGAAACAAAGTAACCGACAAGGTCATCCGTCTTGCCCGAATACATCTCGTTTTCATTAAGGGGATAATGCCTGACTGCAGCCAGACCGGCAGGTCCACGAAAAACATCGAATCCACCGGGAGAAGAAACCGTGTAAAGCCTGTTGAATGTGTATGAGAAAAGTATTCCATCGGTATCCCTGAAATTCTGCGGATCGGCAGGGGGACACGAATGCTGCCACTCCCAGCCACCCCAGGTATCATGCATTCTCAGCAAAGCTTTCAGATGCATATCACCCGAAACAACTTCACGGTAATCCACCGGCTTGACATATTTATATTTGGCCGTCGCAAGAATAGGTTCCCACATTGCCATGTCATCCGTCACAACAGATGTTTTCCAAGTCCAGCTGTCTTTCTTGCCGGCACCGGTGATGGCGGAAGGCAATCCTTCGCCCGGTTCACTTGTGTCAGCGGTGAAAAGGAGCACCGCATCCGGCGCGACATTCTTCCGTAGATGATCTTTCAGCGTTACCAGGAACTCCTTCCGCTTGCCAAACCACCACTTGTAATACTTTTCGCGCAGGTCTTTCCCATTCTTGAGATCCTCGCGTGTTGGTGGTGTTACCATGCCTGTTTCTGACGCAAATGTCTTGAGATCCAAATCGTTAAAACTGATCGGCATGGCGCTGGGTCTCGGACGAAACCATGCCCCCACAAACCGGACCTTATCCTTGTACTTGACTATCGTTGCATCGAGCAGTTTCTTGGCATCGGCAAAAAAATCCTTGTCAATGACATCGACATTCCTTTTCTCAGTCCAGCGGATATGAGTATACTCATTCTTGTTTCCGAGTGTCCGGCAACGTCCCTGGCTGCCCAGCCCGTTTTTCCCTGCACTGCCCGCGTACTCATAGTAAGGCAGAACGTCCATGTTATATTTTCCCAGCATCGTCAGAATATCAGACCAAAGCGACGGGACAGGCGCTTGCCAGTACCAGTCATTACCGCCTCCATCCGTGGAATCCCATCCCTGGTTATGCCCGAATTCAAGGAGATCCTTGCAGAACGTGTTGATGCCCAGGAACTGCATCTGTTTCACTTTGTACTCATACCAGTCAACGATATTTTTGACACCTCGTTTTGACTCGTCCTTCTCTTCCGGCTTGTGGCCCATCGCTATCACCCCGTCAGCCATCTCCTCCCGCCAGAAAATGTGCCGTCTTGGCAAACCATCCGGTGGATAGTTTATTTTCAAACCGCCCTTTACTGGATCCGCCATCTCGTAAAGCCGTATCTTTGAAACAGCTGCTCCTTCAGAAAGAGGATCATTGTGAGCTGGAAACTGGGCTATAATTACCCAGAACCCATCTTCCGGTTTAAGAGGCCTGTCACCAATACCGCGCGGCCGCTTGATATCAGGAAACCTGTCATGCAGGAAAAACATCGAGCTCCATTGCATCATCTTTCCTGAAAGCGGATAAGCAAGGGACTCAGGATTATGGTTTACGTACCTTGCCTGAACCGCATCACCAACAGCTTTTCCAGTAGCAACACCCCGTGCCGTTTCACAACCCCAGTTCAAGATGTGGAATCCCCTCGACTTGTCATCCGGAAACTCCACGTTCAGGACATAACAGCAGCCGGCTTTAAGGTTCTTACCCTGCCCGACGCGGAAAGCAAAATATTTGGCGTCGCCATCCTTATTGGGAAGAATCCGGCAGGATACCCCGAGGATTGTCTCCAATTGGCTGATCTTCTCCGGAAACTCGGCAAAAGGCACCTTCCCGACGCTGTCGGCACAGTTGACTTCATCTACCAGTTTGAGAGGGCCGAATACATTCTGAACCTGGGCAGAAACAAACAGAGGGAAGGTAAAAATCACCGCAATGGCAAACACAATTTTTATGAATGTATTCATCATAAAAATACGGAAAACAGCCGGAATTCAGACGCAGCTATCAGCACTATATCAGGCTTATGCCCAAGGTCTTTCACGCCCCTGTGCCTGCGCGACCGCATCTCTGGTTATCTGGCAATCTTCAGTAATATCGAAATCAAACATGCCGGCCAGGGCAAAATCCGCGCCATTTTTAAAAGCATAGGCGAATGCATCCTTAGGCGGAATTGCACCGGCAGCCATGATCTTGAAAGCTATCCACGGCTTTTTGACTGTCTTCATGAACGCCATGGTCTCATCAGGATTATTACACCAGTGCCCGGGAACCTCTGATGTTATTCCTTTCAGAGCATCACCTTTTGGCGCTGAAGAATAATTATGGTGATGAAACGTTTTGATATAGAAATCCACAGGCATCTTGCTTTTCTCGATTTCCTGGACAACCTTCAGGTCATGCCCGCCCATACCACACGGCACATTATGCATTTTAATTTCCTCAACCATCTTGCCGAGAATATCGAGCTGTCCGGAAGCAACATACTTGTCGCCATGACATCCCCATATATAAATGGCCTCTGCACCATCATCCGCCATCTTCTGAATGTCTTCCTTGTACTTGGCAACATTCTCTATATTGGAGGTCGTATAAAGAATCCACTGAATCTTCCCACCGTTCTTCCGGTGATCATTCAAGGTTTTGCATACTGCAGGAGTGATGTTTACAGAAAGGGTATTGATCCCGCTCGCTTCCGCCAGTTCGATTGTTTCTCGGACTTTTGCGTCGGAATTGTATGACTTGACCAGTTTACCAATATAACCCTGGCCACGCGAATGGTGGTAACGTGTCAGCAGGTTTCCGCCAAGAATCAGGCGGGTTATATTCAGGTTCCCTATTTTACCTGTCGGCAACAAAGGCGCCTTAGATGCTGCCGCAGGAGCCGTATCTGCTGCCATTACAACAGAACTGGCAGCCATCCCAACGCCAGCGGCTACCGCCGTTGTTACAAGACCTGAACTCTTTATGAAATCTCTACGGGTTAATTCTTCGTTCATTTTTATCTCCTGTTCTTTACCATATATCTCAGCTCTCAAGCATCCATATGCCTGAGAGCCAGAGCAACTGCAGTCACCCAGGCAACTATCTTCAGCTCTCCGCTGTCGAGAGCCGCCTCGATTTCATTGCGACTCAACTCCAGCATTTCCTGCTCTTCAATATCATCACAGGTCGGGTCTGCCACACGTTTGGCATTTCGCGCGAGGAAAAGACTCGCCATCGCCACGCCCCGACTCGGGTCCACACGGAAACTGCCAAGATGTACCCAGTCAGAAGCTTCATGACCGGTTTCTTCAAGCAACTCACGCTTGGCTGCCTGCATTGGATTTTCACCCTTGTCGATAAACCCGCCAACCAATGCCAGCGACAAACCGTCCAGCGCATACTTGGTCTGGCGGAAACACAGGAATTTACCCTGCTCTGTCACGGCAACCACATTTACAAAATCAGGTGTAATAACCCAAGGCCACTTTTCAATTATGCGTCCGTTCGGAAGCTGGACAGTACGATCCTCAACAGAAAGATACTTGCTGTGATCAAGAATTGTCTCACTGGAAAGCGTTTTCCAAGAATCAGATGACACGGGTTTCCTTTTCCTCAGGCCTACTACAGTTGCGATTGCAGCGCTTCCGAATTGTCTGATTTGTATTTAGCGCCACCGGGCACCAAGATCAAGCATGAAAATACCCGATTCCAGCTAAAGATAGCACGCTTATTTTCCTGGTCCTCCATGTCATTTGCCGCGGCTATGCTGTGACTTGTAATCCGTCGCAACTCCACCCTGGGAACAGACATCTTATTTCCGGATAATCACGATATCTTTCGGAGCATCTATGGTTGATTCGATCGTGCCGTCCGGCTTTTTCTCATGCCTTACCTTGATCACACCCTGTGGAACGGGATAAGTCCCCTCCACCCACTGCAGATCGCCGAGATGCGGAACAATGCGAACCACCTTGCAACCCGGTTTCAGGGGCTTGACCCCCAGCACATGTTCCGAAAGCCAGGCCGTCGGACCTGATGCCCAGCCATGACAAAGACTGTGCCGAAACCCCTTGTAACAGTGATCACCATAGTCACCGTGAATATCCTTCTTACCTTCCGGAACTATCTCATCAATTCTTCCCGCATTGATGGTCCAGTCCAGATTGAAGTCTTCCCAGAATGTTGTGGCCCCGACATCCAGCATTGCCCCCCAGTACTGGCGTATGACATCCAGACATCCCTGGTAATCACCAGATAGAGCCCTCGCCTGCAGCACATAATATCCATAGAAAGTAGACATACGTTTCGGGCCGTCCACCGCCATAATTTCAGAATTAAATTTCACAGGATTCCCAAGGCCAGCCAGCGACATAAGCGCCGCAGCCTGCTTGCTGTTCCCATGCTCTGGAATATGTTTCCGCAAGCGTTCTGCAGCTTCGTCACACTTCTTCATAGTCGCTTCATCGCCAAGGATCGAACACAGGTCACCCCCTGCCACCATTGTGAATATCATTAGTGACTGCAACCCGGCATGAACAGCTTCCTTATTCGAGGCGGACGGCCAATCCATGAACCTGAATCCTGTCAGTGTCTCCTTGTTCTCCTGGTCAATGTGCTTTATCAGCTGCTCAAGAAGGCCGACAAGGTAAGTCTGTTGTTTCTTGAGATACTCCACATCACCCTTCTGCATATACCAGCTGTGATGAATAAGAATCCACCACATGGAATACGAACTGATTCCGTTCATCCATTTCGGCAGGGGTGTTTCATCACGAACCAGGTCAAGGCTTGCCGGAATGATGTCATGGCACCCGAATACAGAGTAAATGGTCATGGTTTCAGGATGCATATCGCCGATCCAAACCAGCCGGTCGCGTTTTATTCCATCCCACAGATAATCCTGCATGTTCAGGTGAACGGTATAGGCACCAGTCTGCCAGATTCTATTCAGCCTCTCGTCATTACACTTGAATGACCCCTTGTACTCGATGTCACGAAAGAGGAATGTCGCTCGCACACTCTTAAGCTGAATCATGCTGTTATCATCAACCAAGTCGATCCGAACAAAACGAAAGCCGGTATTCCCGATCTCATGTGTACCCAGCCATGGGACAAGACACACCTGGTCACGAATGGCATGATCATTGACCGCATTCTTTGTGCCGATATCGCTCATGGCTTCACTTACCGATTCACCGAAACGGACACGAAGTTTAACGGGCTTATTGCCACCAGTCTTCCATGCCATTACCTGAATGCCACCATGAAGTTCCCTGCCGAAATCCAGGAGAATTGCCGCTGGGCCGGTTTTGTTATCAAGAATGCAGGGATTGGAAGCATCCAGAGTCGCCTGGCCGGATCGTCTCTGAAGAAGGACGTCCGCATTTTTCACTGTATCCGCGGAAGAGGTCCAGACAACTCTTGAAGGCATCACATACTGGCGTGTCCTGGGATCGGCCACAACCCGATCTTTAAAATCAAGTGCCTCGGCAGCACTTAAATGGAACGCCATCCCAAAAAACAAAACCACAAACATTCCAAATAATATATTACGACTTATTTTCATTACTACCCCTTCCCTGCAGACAATTTTTATTCCCCTCCACTGTCCAGATAGATGCCGATAATAATTATTTGTCTCTCGCAATGACACCAGAAAACACTTTTTTCTCACCCGCCATCTTTTCGTTACCACATCTGAGCATCCACTCGAAATGCACAACATATTTATAAATGAAAGTAACAATTCTCGACTCCTTGACTCTTAATAGTATAAAAGCAACAGCACGAACTTAAGCCACAAGGCCTCGGAGACAATAATGAAAACATTATCAGCAATTCTCACATCAATCATCATGGCGATCCCGGCATTCGCCGTCGGAGATACCGACAAGAACGGCGTCTACGACATAACTTATGCCAGTCCTGAAATCCCCCGCCTTTCCGGAACTTTTGTCCAACCCTGGATGGTCTCTGGATGGACTGACGCCGACTGGAAAATGGAACTCGACACCTGGCAGCAGCTGGGAATCAAATACGTCATTCTTGGTGATCTTGTTAATTATGTCTCCTCATACAAAAACGAGATTCATCTTTTCTGTAATGCAACCACCGCCAGGGACAAGGCCGGCAACGAAATCATCGATAACTTCAATCACAAAGTATACGACTTCATGACTGGCGACACCTCCAGCGTCATAAGCACACAGGATAATACGTCTGTGAACTGCAAATACAGGAGCACCGTCTCTTTCCAGGAGGACATACTCGGGAAGGTTCTTTCAAAATGCGCACCAAGAGGCTTGAAGGTTATCGTTGGCTTTGGCTGTGAGGCACAATGGTATCAATACGTCGCACCAAGGTATTCGGCAAATGCGGCCCTTGTCAAAACTGGCCAGGCAAAGACCGGCGAAAGGGTCCACAATCCACAGCAGGACGGAAATCTCAGGGACGGCAGTACATACTCAACCGGAAAATACTGCATCAACGATGCCCCTGCCGCAGGTACCGATCTGGAAGAAATCGCAAACAGTCTATGCAACGGCTTTGCAACTTTTGCAAAATTCCGGGCGGAGGTTTGCGCCAGGGTTATGCAGGACTGTGTGAACGTTTACAAGGCCAAGTACCCGGATACCCTTTACGGCTGGTATTGGGGTGAAGAATTGTACAACGATGTCCTGTGGAGAAACGACTCTGCAAGAGCAGTCTACGCAAAAGGAATGGCAAAGGTTTTCAATGCAACGATCAAGGCAATCGAAAATGTACGGCATCCGCCATCTATCACGGCTATGCAGGCAAAAATGCCCCTCTATTTTTCACCTCATGTGAATCCTAACGGACAAGGTCCTTACTCTGGATATGCTTGTGTCGACATAGAGAAGTGCACGGACTTCTGGCATAAGCTGGTTACCAATGCAGGTTTCAGAAACTTCGACGTGCTGATCCCGCAATCCAGTGTCGACTACGCATCCTGCTCGCTCGAGGGCCCCATATCACCAATAAACGCAGGCAACCCGTTCAGAGGGAGAACAGATGACATTTCCCTGGCAACCTGGACAAAAATATACAAGGACGGCATTGACCGCGCCGTTTCAATCGACAAAGCCGCACGTCTGATCCTCGGGATCAACATCGAGGGCTTCCAGGGAAATGATTATTCAGTCGCAGGTTCCCTTGATGGAAGCCGCGCGATGAGCAAGGACATCTCGACATTTGCACGCGGCCTGGAGATTCTCTCAAATACAGGCACTGGGAACTATTACAAGATTCCCCTAGCTGACAAAGATCAGATTTTCTGCTTCTCTTACACCTACCACCTTTCCCCCACCTCGGTAATAGGCGGTTACCACTCGAGCCTTATATATTTTCTCGAGATGGGTAAAGTTGAAAATAATCCGCCAACAGGTCCCACCAAAATCCGGACTGAGCTCACCAAGGACGGCCTGAAGCTCTCCTTTTCCGGACACAGGGATGACTTCGGGATAGGGAGAATAAACATATACAAGAATGGAAAGTGCATCGACTACCTCACAAACATTGCAATAACGCGCGGCAATGCTTACACCGGCTTAACAGCCCCGAACTGCTGGATTGACAAGAAATACGATTCCAACGAAAAAGAAAACACCTACCAGGTCGAAGTGATTGACGTCTCGGGGAACTATGGCAGCAAAGTCACGGCAAGCGTTAGAAACTCAAAAACAGACAACGGCATAACCCTGGATCCAAACTACGTGTACAAATATGATCCCGCAAGCCCATTTGCAAATGCCAAAAAAAAGTAATCTTGCTGACAAGCGCAAGGATCTGCAAAACGGAGAGACAACTGTATCAGTGAAGCTCCCCGCGGCAAGTCGCGGGGCATCTTGGCGAAGGCGAGTAAACACTGGCCGATAAAATATCTTCATTATCGCAGGCAGATTTCCTTGCATTTCCAATCGCTATAACGCCGGTAAACACAGCCATTGCAACTAATAACCACAAATCATGCCCTGAAAAACATTCTCGCTGTCGCTGTTAGCCAAAACAAACCTGACATTGGATGGCAATCCCGAACTCGGAATTGCAAATACATACCCCTTGTCAGTAAAACCCATCTTGACATTCGATGCAGTTTTCATTCTTATTTAACATTAACCGATCAACAAAAGGAAAAGCGGTAAAACTGGCTGTAGGTTTGCTAATGTAAAAGACAATTGCTTGCAAGCTGACCGCAGCCTAAGGAGGAAAAATGTACGTTTTTCGAAAAAAGCTGAAAAAGTTTGATATGGGTGGTGGAGTTATTCGTCAGTATCTGGGAGAGGGCAAGAAAGTCAATGCTCAGCACTGGGATATGGCCGACAAAAGTATTGTGAAATGGCACAAACACACACAGGAGCAGTTTGGCTATGTCATCAAGGGTGGTTTCAAGATGATCATCGGCAAAGAAAAGGCAATGCTCAAGGCTGGCGATGCTTATTTTATTCCTGCTAATGTCCTGCACGAGTTTGTGGCCGTTGGACAGACAGAGGCAATCGACCTGTTCAGCCCTGTAAAGCATGATTTCCCCTGGATGGAGAAAAAAGGTAAAGGGAAGAAGAAATAGTGAAGCTCCCCGCGGCAAGCCGCGGGGCATTTTGGCGAAGGCGAGTAATAAAGGGGATCAATCCGCTTATTACAGAATGTTCCGTTATCGCTACGGATTATACACATTACCTGTGGTTGCTAGGCACAGGCCTTAGTATTGTGCATTATTCGTGAGGAACAAGTACAATGAATAAGAAATTCCGTACTTTTATCACAATCCCTAAACGCGATCGACGGCTTCTTTACTTCAACGGGACCTTCTGAAAATCGGACTTATTGACCCAGTCGGCATCGATTTGCTCACCTTTAGTGTAGCGCTCGTAGAAGCCGCGTTTTTTCTCGTTAGCATGCGGATACTCATCAAAGAAATGCCCGTTACCTAGAACGCGCGGATCTTCCTGCTTGTTCAGTTCGTCAAAAAGCTGCTGTTTCATTTTCTGCTTGAGCTCCCGTAAATCAGCAATCCCAGCCAGGTTGTTCACACAGTCCGGGTCCTTCTTAAGGTCATAAAGCTCCTCTTGAGGCCGCATCCCGAAACACGCTTCCCAGTAATGTTTCCGTTGCGGATCCTCACGTGCATTCAGCACCTCCGTCTTGGTCGGACTGGCATCCGTATCAAGGTAACCCGTTTCCGGATTTACACACGGCCAGCGAGATGGCTCAAAATTGTGCAGATAGAGCATAGCGTCCTTCACCAGGCCGCGGACAGGATAACCCCAGTCGTTTGGACGCCCAACGTCGTTACGCTCCCTGCCAACAATCACGTGATCTCTTTCGGGAATCACCCGCCCGGATTTCTCCGATTTGAAAATCTCCACAAGACTTCGCCCTTGAGCGGGCGCCATACCTGTCTGCTCCCACTTGAAGCCGGCAGCCTCCACAAATGTGGGCGCATAATCAATAAAGCTTACATAGTCATCAACAGTGCGGCCTGGATTTTTCACGCCTTTCTTCCACATCACGGCCAAAGGGAGATGATTTGAATCCTGATAGGTATTTCCCTTGTCATGCGGGAATGGCATTCCGTTATCACCTGTAACCACCACCAGCGTGTTGTCGAGAAGTCCTTTTTTCTCAAGCAACTCGATCATGCGACCGAGATGTCTGTCGAAGTGCTCGACTTCAAAAGCATAGTCCAGTAGATCATTCCGAACAGTCTCATTGTCCGGCCAACAGCCAGGTACTCGCTCGATATCTGTGATCTTTTTCCCTCCTTTTGCCGCACCACTTCCATATTCATAACCACGATGCGGTTCAACACAACCATACCAGAAACACCACGGCTGATCCTTAGATGCTGCATTCAGAAAATCCTCAAAGTTTCCGGCATAATCATTCTTACTTATCCCCGTAGCAGAGGAAGTAGCGCTGCGTTTATTGAATGGCTGGCCTGCCATTTCGCGCAACGTTCCATCGGCATCTTTTGCAACCCCTGGCGCCCAGCCCTTAAGGGTCCTTCCAACAAAATAACCAAGCGAGGAAAGAGCTTCAGCATATGTCTTGAATTCCGACGGAAAATAGCACCAGTGATTGGCCGCAGCCTTCAACTGCCATGGATTACGGCCAGTCAGGATACTCGCTCTTGACGGGGCGCACTTTGCTGTCGGCGTGTAAGCGTGAGTGAACAGGATTCCCTCTGTCGCCACCCGGTCAAAGGCAGGGGTCTTAACCCACTTGCAACCATAGACACTCGCATGCCCGAACGACCAGTCGTCAGCCAGCGCAAAAAGTATATTGGGTTTCTTACCTGCCTGTTCCGCAGAACTCAGCCACTCCGGCAAAGCAAGGGCGGAAGCACCTGAGCAAACGCCAAGTATTTTCAAAAAATCACGTCTGTTCATTTCTTGTTTTTCCTTTTTTTCTTCACTTCCGTAACATTTTTCTGCACAGGAACAGGCTCCAAAAGATTGCATCCTGCAGCTTCAGCCTCCTTTTTGAACTTTCCCTCAAGCTTCTCCCGCAGTTCAGCATGGGCCGGATCGTTGATCAAGTTCTTCGTTTCGTAAGGGTCTTTCTCAAGATCGAACATCTCGCTCCATTCCTCATGGTTTGGATATTTGACCAGTTTTGCGCTTTCGGTACGCAGTGCACGAACACTTGGAACATTATATTCATTCTCTGCAAAGTACTCGTAATAATATTCCTTCCGCCAGTCAGCCGCCTTTCCTTCCAGTAATGATTTCCAGCTGCGGCCCTGCATTGTCTTCGGAACATCAACGCCCGCCAGATCAATGAACGTCGGGGCAAGATCGATATTTAAGACCATGCCATCAACAAGTTTTTCTTTCAAGCCCATCCTGGGATAGCGCAGAAGAAGTGGAATCCGGATACTCTCTTCGTATGCCGTACGTTTGTCACCCAGGCCATGTTCGCCAAGGTAATAACCATTGTCTCCCGCAAACACCACCACCGTATTCTCGGTAAGTGCCAGCTTGTCCAGTTCTCCGAGGATCTTACCAACATTGTCATCCATAGCCGCAACGCACCGAAAATAACCCAGGTTGGTAGCAATTTTAGTACCATCGGCTCTTTGCCGCACTGCAGACTGCTCCTTTTTATATATAGCCGGTGTCGCTAGATTCGGAACGGAACCGGCCATTGCACCCTCAAAAGTCTTTTCGTGCCGGGGTGGCGGCGAGAACGGACCATGCGTTGTCTTAAAGCCTACAACCAGAAGGAAAGGCCTTTCCTTGTTCTTGTCAAGAAACTGCAGGGCATAATCAGTCGAAATATCGTCAACCCAGCCTTTGGTTTCCGTACTCTGTCCATTGATCTCAAACGGACAGTCGAAATATTTTCCCTGTGCAATAAAACTCGCAGAGTAGTCGAAACCAGGCCTCTGTCCGCTCTGCTTGCTCATGTGCCATTTTCCTATATAACCGGTCGTATAACCTTTGGAACGCAGCACCGAGGCATGAGTGACATTATCCGCAGGAAACTCCGTATGGTTATTCCTCACGCCATTCCGGTATCCGTACTGACCCGTCAGGAAACTCGCCCGGCTCGGAGCGCAAAGGGAATTGACCACGAAAGCATTTCTGAAACGCACACCTTCTTCAGCAAGCTTGTCCAGGTTGGGCGTCTTGAACCAGGGAAATCGCGCTTTTTCTCCCTGTTCTCTCTGGACCACACCTAGCGCATCCCACCGCTGGTCATCAGTCAGAATAAATATAAAATTTGGCCGCGTCCCTTTTGCCTC
>MHBM01000103.1:0-4015 GCA_001804885.1 Lentisphaerae bacterium RIFOXYA12_FULL_48_11 | reverse complement strand
GACATGCTTCAAAGAAGTACAGCATGCTGCTCCGACAGAAATCATTTTCAGGAAATCACGTCGCGTTGTCATTATGTTACATCCAGATTAACCTTACCCCTCAATAACGCAAGAAGTTGCAGGATATTGTGCAAAAACACTGTATTATTCCTGACAAGGTCTACCAAAACTAATCGCTAACGGGAATGCTCCAACACGACCTCACACATAGCGTGGGCCAGCTGTCGGCCAAAATTCAACCGGTCCGCTGAAGTTGGAAGATGCCCCAGCTTGGAACTGTTCGCAATACCCTGTTCCATCAGGAATGCAGGTTTGCCAAGCTGCATATCAAGAAACTCATAAACCGAGAACCGGCCCTGAGCTGGCCTATGACGTGACGGTACGGGCCCCTTGGCGCTAGGATTGAAGGTGGTATCCTTGACCAATCGCGTGAAAAACCGTTCCGCAAGTTGCCCGTGTTTCTCCGATCCGCTCAGCCACTCGTCCCTTTCCTGATTATGAAGTGTCAGGAAGAAATCCATCCGACCAAAATCAATCATCGCCTTCTTTGTAGCACAAATCTCGGGCATCAGCCTTCTAGATTCGACATTCGCGGGATCAGCTGAATCCCAATTACGGTTGACATCATAACCATTGCGATTAAAACGTACCCCGCCGCCGGCACAACCATCTGGATCGACCATAGGAAAGATCTTAAATATGACCCGTTTGCGATACGTTCTCCCCTCGTCAGAAAGTAGAAACCTGATAGCGCCTTCACCCACAAACGATGTTCCACTTTCCCAGCCATGTTGACGGCACATAAGCCATACAACAGGCTTTTCCGTCTCCTTCCGAACCGGATCAGTAATCGTCAACAGATGCAGGTCCCGGCCTTCCACGCTCTTGCCGATAACATCGTCTCTCAAATCAGGATGACTGCGAATCTCATCGAGCAACTGGTTCAACCGGCTGGCAGTATACGGCTCGATGTGTGCGATCCAGACATGATCAGACTCGGGTGTAATTGTAAACGAGGCACGATCAGTCACCTTGTCGAAACTCATCGACGCCAAATGCCGCCAGATCTTTCCATCCGTACTAATCACGGGCGGCGCTTCTCCATTAATACAAACACCTCCCGGCTTATAGTTATATTCGCCGCGCAGATCGGTAAGGGTGAAAGTCAGTTCACGTCCCCTCGCGTTGTTGACACAGAACGAGTACCAGGAGACTTGCCGGTTACGGACGTCGTGATCTGCCTGACCTGGAACGTGGCACAGGAAGTGAGTTTCCGAAAGTTTTTCCACAGGACCAAGCATGCCGCCTTCAAAATTGGTGGTGATGGTGACGTCGGCGCAAATTGCCGGAAACGCCAGCAGAAAGATTGAGAACAAAACGCAACTCCGTTCAAGGACCTTGTTCTTCATGAAGGCTAATCCCTATTAACATCCGTTTTGTTTCGCCATCACCCGACACAACATTTAAGCAATCGGTTGATCAATGGCGTCACACCATCTGTAGGCTGCAATGAGCTTCTTCTCTCCTTCAATGCCCGGCATGCTCAATCCATGTTCCATGCACAATACACCGCGGAAGCCTTTCTGGTGAATGAATTTGAAAACATTGCGAAAGTTAATCTCTCCGGTTAAGGGCTCTTTACGTCCCGGATTGTCGCCAAGATGATAGGCACCGATATAATCCCACCCTAATTCGATATTAGGAATCAGATCTCCCTCGGTGATCTGCTGGTGATAAAGATCATTGACGATCTTAATACTGGGACTGCCAACAGCTTTACATATATCAACACTCTGGCGGATCTTAGTCAGAAACATACCTGGATGATTACGCGGATTCAGCGGTTCCATAACTATTTTCTTATCCCCGAAATCTACTTTTTCAGCAACATATTTCAGATTTTTTACAATATTGGCAGTCATCTGGTCCATTGTCATCCCGTCAATTAACTTACCAGGTACCACCAGTATGCATTCCACGTTGAGACGCTTGGCGTTTTCTACCGATTTTTTCATTCCGGTGACCGCAGTCTCACGACCGGCATCGTCATCTATAAGCCATTTGCCGCCACTGCCGCTGAACGGTCCGGCAACAAGACCGAGACGTTCAGCTTCCTTCGCAATCGCATCGGCATTCTCCATCCCGGCAAGGCCCAGATGATAATAAGCTGTGAACCCCTGGTCAGCCATGAACTTAAGGTTGTCAATGGGGTCCTTCCCGACATGCGCCTTGAAGATGCCCAGCACAGGTGCAATTTTAAGGGTGAATTTCTTACCACTGGCAGCCGGTGTGGCAGTGCTCTCCTGAGCTGAAATTGATTTTGCCGCACACGCCGCAGCCGCTGTTATACCGGTCGCGATGAATTCTCTTCGTTTCATGGCATGATCCTTTGGCTAGTAGTTTGATTGTATAGTTTGAGGAAATTATTTTTCAACGAAGCACGAACCAACTTACCGCTATCAAATATTTTCAAGAGTCTCTCACAGTCACCTGACAACAGTCAACAGCTAACAAACCTTGCACGGGCTTAGACAATATCACCAATCCCTGAGAACAACATCACGGATCAGTAAGATTGGGAGCCCACAAACCATCCCGAAGTTCAGGCGTCTTACCGCCTGGTGGAAAAGTTGCCTGGACTGCGGCCCGCAGTTGTTTAGAAAGGTCTGCGACCGTTGCAGCATGTTCAGCCTTCTCTGCCAAGTTGTTGATTTCCTTTTTGTCGGCATCGTGATCGTAGAGTTCACGACCCGCCTGGCCCTCGTTCCACTCCGTGTAACGCCAACGCGGTGTGCGCAGACTATATCCAAAGAAGCGCTTGGCTCCGCCTCCCCGTGACACCTGTGTCAAGGCCCAGTTGCGGCCGGTAACGGAAACATCCTTCAAGATGGGTACAAGACTTTGCCCCTGAAGATTGGCCGGCACCTTGATTCCGGCCAACTCGGCCAGTGTAGGATAGATATCTATTTGACTCACCGGCGCGCCAGCCACAGTCCCCGGCTTCGTTATACCCGGGGCGACAATAAGCATCGGCACGCGGGTACTTTCCTCAAACAGGCTCATTTTCTGCCACAAACCATGCTCCCCCATGTGATAGCCGTGATCGCTGGTGAAAACAATGATTGTGCTCTCGGCCAGCCCAAGCCGGTCGAGCGCACTTACAACGCGGCCAACCTGAGCATCCATGAAACTGATGCTTGCGTAGTAGGCCTGCACACACTGGCGGCGTAACTGATCTGTGAGTTTGTCCTGCTCTTTTTTATAACTACCCAGAGCTGCAGCAGGCAGGTCAGTTTGGTCTTCCTGCACACCGGTCACCAACGGCATCCTATCTTCATCGTACCATCCGAAATAAGGTTTTTTAGGGGCAACATACGGCGTATGCGGTCGGTAGAAACCAACGGCCAGAAAGAACGGACGGTCCTTCTGCCGCGCACAGCGTTCCAAAACCCACTCGGCATCGGCCGCAAGCATTCCGTCGGTATGGTATTCGTCGCTCTTGGGAGAGGCATACCAGCTCAACGTACCGCCGAACTGGCCTGGTGTCAGCGTAAAGATGTGAGGTTCCTCCTCCAGCCTGTCCACGCCCGCCGGATTCAGTTCCAGTTCCCACGATCCGGGATCATCGTGGCCGTTGGTACCAATCGATTTCGGCACACCGTAGTGGTACAGCTTGCCGATACGACCCGCAAAGTAGCCCGCCTGGCGGAATGCTTGCGGCAGAGAGACATGCGAAGGAATGGTCTGTCGGAAGATTTGCGCGTTATTCAGGATACCGCTGCTGTTGGGATAGAGGCCTGTAAGGAACGAGTTACGGCTTGGCCCGCACAAAGGAAAGGCGCAGTAGGAGTGCTCAAATCGCACACCACGCGCCGCAAGACGGTCGATATTAGGCGTTTTGGCCCGCGGATCGCCATACGCACCTAAGAAGTTGTTTAAATCGTCAGATACAAGAAACAACACATTCGGGCGCTGAGCCGCCGATGCCGACATTGCCGCAATACAAACCAACAGT
>MHBM01000102.1:3838-13388 GCA_001804885.1 Lentisphaerae bacterium RIFOXYA12_FULL_48_11 | reverse complement strand
CATGGGTGAAGAAGCCGGCCCCTTGCTGGATAACGGTGCAGACCATAACAGCTTTCCATCATTCGTACTGACTGCATAAAAGTTGGTGCTGCAAAGCGCATACACACATCCGTCTGCTACACATGGCGTACTCGATGCCATGCGGCCGGTAGCCTCGCTGGGCGACTTGAATTTCCAGAGTGTTTTGCCGGTAGCCAGGTCGAGACAAACCACCACATCTTCCGCAACCTTCATGGTCGACGGCACGGCGTCCAGAATCTCTTTCCTGACTTTCTCGCTGAAATGCTGCTCGTCCACCCACTTGATCATCGCAGCTTCATTTGGAAAGCGTGTCTTCTGAATTTTCAGCAGTTTGTCGTAAACCTCGAGCGGTATTGCATCAGCGCGTTTCTCAAACCGGCTGCGCACATAACCGGAACATGTCTGCCGTTTTTTCTTGTCGAGGTTCTTCTCGCACCAGTCTTTGACAAATGCATCCAGCTTGCCGCCCCAGATATCAGGGCTGAGTGTAAGTTTGTCCTTTTCCAGCTTCTCAACCGTTTCCTTTGGCCAGCCACCAACAGACTGGTAACCAAGCTTGATCATAACCAGGTAATCTATTGCCCGTGTCTCGGTTTCCACGTCCGTATGCCACACTATTGCCGCATATACCCGTCCACCTGCCGCCACCACGCTGCCATGTCCGCCGTCTTCGTCGGACGGAATCGGCTCACTGTCCCACAGTTTAGCCAGGCCTTTTTCGTGCCACTGGTTTGCCAGTGGCTGGCTGTCGCTCAGAATACCGTTACGGTGTGGCCCGCGCCACTGCGGCCAGTCGTCCGCGGCCTGTAGACTGAACACAAAAGCGAGACTGACTGAAAAGCAAATGATAGAAAACAGGTGTGTTAATTTCATAGTTAATCCGAATTGCCGAACTTTACAGAAAAACAGTAATTGTCATCCGACCAGTTCCTTGGCCATACCTTCCACAAATGCGACATTCTTGAGCATTTCTTCCTGGAGCGTAGGCGTGTCATTTTCGTACTCAACGGCAGTGATACCCTTGTAACCCTGGCGTTTGAGTTCCTTGAGAACCTCCCTATAGTTCCCTTTACCTTCACCGAGAATCGAGTCAGGAGATTTCCTGTTTCCAAACTCGGCCGCCTCCTTGAGGTGGAAGCTGACGATCCGCCCCTCCATTTTCTTCAGGCATTCAACCGGATCGAGACCGGAACGTGTCCAATGGCCAGTGTCACAGCAGGCCCCGATCCGTTTACTGTAATCCTTGCAGAGCGCCATTACATTCTCGGGTTTCCAGTTCTGGTAACCAGGTTTCTCAGGATGATTGTGAATAGCTACATTGATACTGTATTCTTCACAGAGTTTGTCAATCATGCCCAAAGCATCCGTGGGTGGCTCGGCAACAATAGTACGGACACCCATTTCTTTACAGAACTCGAAAATCTTCTTTGCCTTGTCGGCGTTGGCATCCAGCCCGGAATAGAATGACGACATGGATATACCCATGTCTGAGATCTTGCTTTTGAATTCCTTACGAACCTCTGCGGAAAGATTTTCATTTATCTGGAGTGCCGGCCGCGCCTTGTCCAGCTTCAGGAAAAAGGCCGGCTCGATGTGCTTCACTCCAAGCGCTGCTATTTTATCCAGTGCCTCGTACAGTGGAAAACGCCTGTAGGAGTAAGTCGCAACACTCATCTGCCATCCCAGTTTCTCCGCGCAGGGCGTACTTAACTTGACAGGCTCAGCGCTAACATTACGACCGCTCCACAAACCTGCTGCGGCAACTCCGGCCATCAACGCACCACTGCTCTTGAGAAATCCACGACGGTTAACCAATGTACTCATGATTTATTCCTCCATTCGACCCACCCAGACACACATGACCCTATATTGTTTCCACCCCGGGGGTATCCAGGGAAGAAATATTACTTTGTTCCGACACAAAAGAGATGCTTGTCTCCACGTAGCAGGAAACGGCCTTCGACAGGAACAGGAGACGCACACATGTTTTCTCCCATGACATTCGTTGCGATGATTCCAGGCGTTCCTCCGGTCAGGTTGATTACAAATATTTTTCCATCGGACCGGGTGACATAAAGCTTGTCGTCAGCCACAGTCGGGGACGCGTAGTATCCTGAAGGTCCTCGCGGTATGGTTACGCTCCATAGTGTTTTGCCTGATGAAATTTCAATGCCGTCCACCCGTGATTTCTCGGTGACAATACATGCTGTTCCCTTGTATACAGCCGGGCTTGGCGAGTAAGAACCAGTATCGTCACGCAGCCAGATCCGGTTGCTGGCAGTGACGTCGCCTTCGCCATCCAGACGGATTCCATGACAGCGCAGTCCACGGCCATACGGTACAATAACAATTCCGTTTTCAATCACCGGATTGGCTACAGGCGGCCAGTTGCTCTTGTGTTCTGGATTAAAATCCCCGCAGGACCACATAACTCTGCCGTCGGCCACAGCATGTATCGTCAAATGCTCGGCACCCCATACAAGCAACGCGTCCTCTCCCTTGAACTTGATAAGAATGGGCGTCGTGTAAGCCTGGTCGGCCTCATAGGACACTTCATAATCCCTGGCAATTTTCCACCGGACATTTCCCGTCACCTGGTCAAATGCCGCAAGAAATGAATTACCCGACCTCATCATTGTCACTACGACATCTTTTTCAGTCAGGACAGGCGATGACCCGACATCCCAGACCATGTTATCAGGACCAAACCGCTCCTGGATATTGGTCTCCCACCTTACCTTGCCATCCATTTCCAGGGCGGCAAATGTTCCACTCTTGTAATAGACATAAAGGCCTTTCCCGTCTGTAGCCACTGATGGGTTACTACCCGATCCAAACTTGTGCTTACCCGGCCGCTCAGGTCCGAATTCCGTCTTCCACAGCAGCGACCCATTCCAGTCATAAGAAAGAACAGCATCTCGGCCTTCAACCGGAGCGGTGATATAAATACGATGATCCCACACGATAGGAGTCGAACAGCCTTTGCCGGGCAGCTCAACCTTCCACAGGATGTTTGATGTATCGCTCCATTCCTTCGGATAAGTTCCGGGGCCGCTGGTTCCGTTATCACGCGGACCACGCCAGCGCGGCCAGTTTTCTTCAGCAAAAGAGTTGAACGACAATATCGTCAGGATGAGGACAAGTTTTGAGGATACTCGCATAGGACCTTTCCTGTTCAAATGACTGGCGAGACTCTACCAAAGTTACGGCCAACTGACAGAACTTTTTTATCAGAATATTGAAGAATGAGCCTTCCTGCGCATTCGAAATGAGTTTTATTCCTGACACGCCTCAGGTGGCTACAGTCTCGGTTTCCGCAGCTTCGTCGTAGAAATCCTTCGAAAAGGATGTTTTTGAAGCAATGAGAAGAAAGATTCCAGCGCACAGGTATGCCAGAGAAAGTGAAGCCAGCCCGGCAGTCAGACCTATGTTTGACTTCGCCCAGCCCAGCACAAGCGGTGCAAAGGCACTGACCAGGAAAGCCATTGCCAGCATGCTTCCAACAGCAGATGCCCTGTAACGCGGTTCGATAACATCAAACAACGTTGCGAAAAGGTTGGAATCATACACCCCGCGGAACATGCCGAAACCGGCCAACCCGAGGTAACACAGCCAGAGATTATCCGTCAACCCCATCAGGCAGATGAAGGGCGCGCCAAGGAACAGTCCCACGTATTGAACTTCTATCCTGATACTGCGCCGGCGTAAAGCCAGCACGTCTGCCAGTTTCCCGCCGAGCAACACGCCAACCATGGCAAAGATATGGTGGTAGAACATCGAGGAGAAACCTGCATTGGGCAGGGATAATCCGAACTTCTCATGCAGAAATGTCGGCATCCAGGTGAGGTACCCCATCCCTGCAAAATTAAAACAGCTGAACGCCAGCCAAAGCGCCCAGACAGTGGGTTTGCGAACTATCGCTTTTATGACAACCAGTAACGGCAGACGTTCCTCCTGCGCCGGTCCGTCTTCCTCGACGGAACGTCCAATGTCTTTCAGACGGAATAATACAATGGCCGCCAGCAATATGCCGAATCCTCCAAAAATATAGAAAGCAGACCGCCATCCAAACCGCTCACCTATCCAGCCGGCTATGAAACCGCTCGCAATGATCCCGATATATAGCGAAGTCTGGTGAATCGACATGGCCAGTGCACGGGTCTTGTGGTGATACTGGCCTATCAGCGAATTGGCCGAAGGATAGTAGAATGCTTCGCCGCCGCCCGTCGCGAGCCCTCTGAATATTATCAGGCTGGCTATACCCGTCGCCGTACCGGACATCAGGGTTGCTCCGCTCCAGATAAGAAGGCTCCAGAATATAATCCATTTCCGCCGGAACACATCGCCAAGGTAACCTGCAACAGGCACCAGTGCTGCATAAGTCCAGATGAAAATTGAAGCCACCAGGCCGGCCTGAATACTCGTCAGGTGCAGGTCTTTCGACAACAGCGGCAAAACTACATTGTAAACCTGGCGGTCAGCCTGGTTGAAGAAGTAAACAACCCAGAGCAGGATGATCATTTCCCACTTGTATGGTATTAACGTTCCCTTCATCATGATCCTCCCTTCATTTCACAGGAATGGACTGACAGTTATTTTTTACGCGGAACTTCAGTCGGCAACAGCCAGCGTTCCCTCTTGATGAACTCGCCATTATTGAAAGTCTGTTCGATTGCGCCCTTCTTCTCAAGATGATTGAAGCAACTGCGCATACAGCCACGCGAACCCTCAACCCCGAAGCTTCCAGCTTCACCCCACTGCAGGAGATAGTGGTGGCCTTCAATGATCCAGCCGGAAGGATATTCTTTTGACCGCCGCCAGCCGGTCTGTGACAGTGTCCACGTAAACTTGTATGCTGTTTCTTCGTCCATATCCTGCTTCGTAACGTCGATGTTCCAGCCCGGGAAATCCTTGTGAATGAAAGGCGAATTCATTGCATCTGCGCCATGGTAGCTGAGCGTACAGCGACCCATGTGAACATCGCCCCACTCGTAAACATTATCATCGATCTTTATCTTAACTGTTTTCTTTTCCTTTGCCAGCGGTATGGCGCAGGCGGTACAACCTTTTACACACTGCATGCATTTATCACAGATGGAACCAGGCTTGACGAGCGGATCCGGTTCAAGTGGCATATCGGTTATAATGCAGGCAAGACGCACACGTGGTCCGAATTTCTTTGTCAGGAAAATCTTTGACCACCCTATCTCACCAATGCCGGCTGCCACACCTGCTATCCTTATGTTGAGATTTACATCGGGAGAAACTCCACCCTTGCGAAGTGGTTCTGCGACAGAGTCGCAATCATCAGCGGTAACGCCGGGATAATAAGGAACAGCCTCATAGCCAGAATTCTCAATAAAGCACGCCGTTTCATACATCGGGTGATGGATAAAATAGCTGTTGAGCATCCCATGATAACCAAAGTAGGTGTAATTCGGCCAGTATGTGCCCTCCTCTATACCCCGCCAGTTACCGCGCAGTATCCTTTTGCCCACTACAATAACCGACTTTGCTTCCGGAAAAATGGAGGCAGGGTTCATGTTTCGCGGCGCATCCTTGAAACGCTCGATATTCGCCACGCCGAACAGATCAAGTCCGTGCGAAAGAGCGAAATCCTTTATCATCTGCTTGGTTAATGTTGCCATTGGTAAGAACTCCTTATAAAAAAGGCATTATTCTATATCGCTGCCTGCTTCTATAATCGTCCTGTCGGTGAGAACTTCCCAGGCCGGTCGTGTCCGGAACGGATTGGCAAAGCGGTTCTTCAGGTTCCCCTTTTTCTCCAAGTGTACCATGTACGAGCGCATGCAGACCGCAGCAAGCCGGTCCGGACTTCCTGACGGATGTCGGCGGTTGGCCACCGCGCCGTTCTTGCATTCACAGCATTTCCTGAAATCAATGGACGCAACCTTCATCTTCTTTCCTGCAATTTCCATGACCTCTTCTTTACTGCTGTCTATGGCGCCAAGCGGGCAGTATTTCTGGAATTCGCTGGACCGGTCACAGATATTTTCTGTTGATACAGGTGTGGGCGTAAGCGGAGCATCCGTAAGAATCATAAAGAAACGCTGGCGCGCCCCGAACTCCGGAGAGACAAATGTACGGAGGTAGCCGATTTCACCCAGCCCGGCACGGACGGCAGCATCATCAAAATCCACAAGAACATTCGGTGGCGGATTACCTGGACGGACAGGTATGCCCATCGGACTGATCTCGGTGGGCAGGTTGAACATCGGCACAGCTTCCCACTTGTTATCCTCTAGATACTCGGCCAGCTTGAGTGAAGTCACGGACAGAAAGCGGTCTTCAAGCCAGGTGTAGCCATACAGATGGTAAGTATTAAACTGAGTTCCCTCCTCCACACCGCGCAGACTTCCGCGCGTTATACGCTTTCCCACCACTATCACCGACTTCGCTTCCGGGAATATTGATGACGGGTGATTCTCCGGCTTGATTCCTTTGAAACGCTCAATTGGCGCTATGCCCAGCAGATCACAACCGACACTTTTTGCATATTCGCTGAATTGTTTTGTGAATGTATCCATGACAGATCTCCTCATTTCATTTTCTTACGCTGTTTGGCCGCCTCTTTTTCCCAATACTTCACATCAGTGATCCGCTTCTTCCAAAACGACGTGTATTCCTGGATACCTTTCAGGTCCTGCAATTCCGTTGAGATACGTGTCAACTGGGTCTCCACCTTTGGACGGATTTCATCCATGGCCTGCCGCACTGCCTGCACATTGCCTTCACCAATCAGTTTAAACATGCGGTTATCAAATCCGGTCAGTGAATCTTCCGGATAATCAAGGAGAGCCATTTTCCGGGCATAGATCAAAGTGGTACGCATTGGCTCAAGATAGATGTTTTCCAACCGGGTCGGATCGATGGCCGTTTTTGCCGGAGCACGGGCCGACAATATATCAGCCAGCGACTGCAACTGATCAATCAAGGCCAGGGCCTTGGGTCTATTATCGGCTTTTTTCAATCGGCAGGGCCAACCTTTGTTGGGGGAGAATTGCCACAGCGGCATATGAAATAGAGACTTGAGTTCACCCAGTTTATTGTCGAACTGCCGGGCGGTTTCAACTTGATCGGGACCGTATACGTAATTGTAGATGCTGCTGCACAATGCGGACCAATCATGTCCTTCCGGATTCCATGCCCAAAGCCCCATTGCCGCTATTTCGTATTCTTCCGGCCAGCCATTGCATACGCACCAGAGAAGTACGGTATCGGTGCAATTCGGGGCATTACGAAGTTGTTCGTACTTTGGCCTGCCCCAGCCATGGATCAGCGGTTGAAGATTGACGTATGCCGGCTTCAAGTCCGCTCGGAGCGTACAGAGCACTCCGCCGTTATGAAGAAACCCTCCTTCGAAACCTTCCAGATTGTGCCACCAGCCGGGCAGACGCTTCAATCCGATGTTCTTTGCCATCTCGACATCGGCCTGACATGGAACACGGGTAAACATCCATTGTACTTCCTCCATCCCTGGTACAGCCGCACACTTGCGATTGAAATCCCGATCTATCACCTGGTAATCGCCATCGGGCGGTGTGATGGCAATTTTCCTTCCGGTTATATTGTGGCGCTTCCCCAACTCCAGTACGCGCTGAGAGATTCCGAACGCATCATTTCCTGCACCTGAATCATCGAACGAGATCCATAGTCCATCCACCCCAAGCTCCAGTAATTCTTCAAACGTACGAACAACAGCATCACCGCCCTTTTCTTTCATGCAACATGAAACCGTGCCATAAACAAACAATCCCCGGCGATGAGACTCATCAATCATGCGTTTCACGGGCGGTTTGTCTATGGGAACGCCTGCAGGAAAGCCCATCGACGCCTTGCGGGCAGCAAAGATGATTGTAGGTTTGACTGCCGGGTTATCACGAACATCAGTAAAATTAATCCTTGCACGCACATAGGCATCCAAAGCTCCAGGCACCAGATGGTGTTGAAGTACAGAATGGGGTCTGCCACGCCATGCAATACTTGGCCAATCGCGGACTGTAACTACAGGGAGAACAATCTTTGATTCCTGTGCCTTCATCAGATCGAATAAGACATCCTGGCCATAGATGACACCCCGTGGATTACTGCCCCCGACAATCACTGTCTGGCGATCGCCATCTTCCACATATTCGATCACGAAACCATCGGGGCCGGGAGAAGTTTCACCCAGGTCGATCTTATTATCGCGACACAACCGGTCGAGCAAGGTGTGTGTGGAGATCTGACCAAGAAGAAACACCTGTTTCAAATCCGTATGCACTTGGTCCTCTGCAAGAATTTTAAGCGTCTGCCCGTAACGGTGCTGAATAAGTCCTTGCAGTCTTTCCGCCGCATATTTCTCCGGTGCAGTCGCCTTACTGCCTATTACGATCGCGACTTTTTCAGGCGTGGCCAACTGCCAGCTGCGACCATGATCACGGTAGACTTTCGGAACAGGCATCAAAGGGCAGACCTCTGCTGCGACAATGTCCACCAGGAAAGAAAATGATATTGTGATCAATACTGTAAAAATGAGAGCGGAACTGAATCCGGCTTGTTTTGAATATTTGTTGAATTGTTGCGTGAAATTATTCATGACTTTTCTCCTTTGCGAGTCTCTTGAACCTGCACCGAGAGCGGAACCACGGCCGGATACGCTACCTCGTTCAAGATGGAAAGCAATGTGCCCGAAATACCGTATTATGTCAATATAAAATGTTATTTTATATAGTAAAATAAGTTCCAGACTCAAAAAAGACGATCTGCGAACAGGAGAGACGGGGTTTCGCCCTGGAAACAGTAATACCGGGTTTAAGTTTTAACTACGGGGTCATCACCTGGTGGATCGCTTGCGCCGGGCCGACGGGCACCTGCGGCTGGGGATGGAAAGATTTCCAGTAAGCACGGTCAGTTGCGTAAATATCAATTTTCCCTCCCGGATTAAAGTCCGGTGGAAGGATGGAAAACCTTTTCATTTCACGAATATAGTGTTTGGCGGGAACAAATCCTGCCATGTCAAATCGCTTGCCTTCTTCCAGCCGTTCTGCAGCCTCTGTAATAGCTGCGACAAGCTGTTTGTAATCCGGGTCGTCCTTGTCCTTGAAAACAGCCTTCCGGCATAATCCCGAACCACCCGCCCCTTTTGCCAATGGAGCACGCACAAGAGGAGACTTGTCCGGCCTAGTCAGGTTACACAATGACTGATGCGGTCCTGCCTCGCCCATCTTGTAATAAGCCATCCGCCTGATTGACGTTATATCATGTACATTAGTGCTCAGCGTCTGGGCCGGACCAGCCCCGAACTGGTAATATTTACCCTTCTTTGCATCGGAAGTCTTCGGGGGTGACCCGGAGTGACATTTCCCGCAACGGCGCTCAATAACATCTACAGGGAATTGTACCGGGTACATTCCACAACCGAGCGACGCGTATGTTCCGGGATATGTTGCACCGCTGTCAATCCACAGCCTGATCATCTCCTGCTCGTGACCGCTCAACTTGACATCATTGTGGCTTCCATCAATCT
>MHBM01000102.1:735-3828 GCA_001804885.1 Lentisphaerae bacterium RIFOXYA12_FULL_48_11 | reverse complement strand
AGGACTCGCCCCGCTACCGACAGTCCGGGGTGGACGATTGCCATATGCGTTCCGGCCATCCATGAAAAGACCCTTCTTGTGAAACGTCCAGTAACTTACGGAGTACTGCGGGGTGCGATCTCCGGTCAACTCCACGCCACCCGCGCGTTTTTCCGCGTTGTGGCACTTCACACAGTGCTTATCCAGTATCGGCTGAATATCACGAGGAAAGTCAAAGACTTCCGGCATATCTGCAATCGGTTCCACCTTCCTGGCAACACCCGTTAACGCCGACAGTCCTGCCGTTGGATGCGGCGCTGTTGTGCGTCGCTCGTGACAGCCAACACAACTGGTAATCTCACCCGGTTGAAGCGTCACAAAACTTTGCATCTTCTTCACTGAACGGTCATTCTCATCCAATGCCACAAGAATCAATGACCGCATGGCAGGTAATTCCATCAAAACAGAGCCGTCAGGTTCAACGGGCACCGTTCCAAGAATCCGTTCCAGGAGAAATGTACCGCCGATGGACAGCGGTTCCTGCCCGCCGGAACAATTGACCGGTTTCGAAAGCTGTTCCAGCACCAGAAGCTTCTTGATCTCGCCACGTTGAACACCGGCCATGTTGCGTCCGGTATAAACATCCTTTAACATCAAAAGCCCCGTTGTCCTTGAGAGATCGACACGTGACGGTATGACAACTTCCCGTTCGCGCGGCATGAGCGGTTGCGGTTCGTGACTTTCCAGCTTTGAATTTGCCACGTTCCTGTAAATTGTCTCCAGCTTACCACGACAATCCATTAAATGAATTCCGGAATGATCACATACAAGGAAGAATTCTGATGAGAGCGGATACGGATCGCGGTAGAGCATTTTCCCGGAACTGATTGCCCGAACGGACTTTGTCTCATCCGGCCCGGCGCTGGGGTCGATCTCCACTATCCTGCCCATATGTTCCGCCATGCCGTGGCCCGGGGACAATGATGCCACCACATTTCGCGTGCCGGGAATGGGCTTTGCATCAATGATGACACCTCCGGGGTTTTCATTACCGTAGTAAACCATTACACCAGTACCATCCGGATTGACAGTCCAGAGGTGATGAAATGCCAACTGGTTACGGTCCACATATTCCCAGCGCATGTACAATACGCGACCGTCTGGCAGCATCCACGGCGTGTTTTCCTGTTCCCCATTACTGGAAATCATTCGGATCCCGCTTCCATCCGCTTCGCAACGGTAGAGTGTTGCGACACGTGTGCGCCAGCACGGTACATACCTGTGGCAACGGCTGGAACAGAACATGATACCACCGTCCGGCATGTAAGTGGGCTCGAAATCATCATCCCTGCCATCGGTCAGTTTTGTAAGTCCCGAACCGTCCACGTTGATTTCGTACAGGTGGTAAGCGTGTTCGCCGCCCTTTCTATAGGAAAACAGTATTTTCTGTCCGCTGTAATGTAATTGCGGATCACGGACACCGCCACGTTCATCTTCAAGCAGGATTTTAATCTTACCTGTCGTCAGGTCGAGTCGGCAAAGGCTGGCTCCTTCTCCGTAGGCCCACCAGACATCATCTTCAAACTTGAAACCGCGGGTATACGGGGAATCGTCACAATAGTTGCCAAAATTCCCGTACCAGTGATCCCGGCCGGATACGCGCAGGGCAAAGACAATTTCTTTGAAGCCGGTACCGGGGTTTGCCAGCAATTTACCCAACATCGGCCCTGGTTTCCAGGCCGGGGATGTTTCCTGTTTTGCAGCGGATACATCTCCGCCGATCATGACCGCGCCAAACAACGCGATAATTAAAGTCAAAGCAGGCGATAAACGGTTCATAATTTACTCATATCATTCTATGGCCAGATATTGACGCAAGCTGTCCGATATTGGATGTTCAAGCTGGACATTCTGAGCGCGAAGTGCAGAGCGTATACGTTCCGCCTGTACGTCAGGCAAATCCACTTTCAGTTCTTTTGCTATTGCAACGGCAGTTCCGGCTGCTTGTCCCAGTTGTATCATAGTCCGCGAAAGCCGGCAACTCGAAGCGGCCAGTGAACTGAAACTTGCGGCCCGGCACGCAATAAGCAGGTTACGCTGTCCTTTTGGAACAAGACATCGATACGGAATGCCATACGGTTCCGGCAGGTCACTTATTCCACGCGCATGACTGCCATGCGTATCCATTGAATGATCGGCAAGGGCAATAATGTCAGCATGTTTCTGGCCGCTTATTCCAGCAAGCAGGTCATGCTCGGTAAGCACATATTCCCCCATTATCCGCCGCGATTCGCGGATCCCAAGTGCCGGGGCAATCCAGCTGATTCCGAACTTCTGGAACTCGGGAAAACTTGACTGCAAGTGGTGCCAGTGCGCCCTGACTCTTTTCCGGCATTCGTCCAACGCAGCTGGATAACCAAGCCTCATGAATTCGGCGCCATCCATGGTCGGCAACATGTTTATGTTCAGATCGCCGTTTGGATAATGATTGTTGTGTGCAGACGGGAATTTTCCAGCCCACCAGCACTTTTCCGCGATACCAGCTGGCAGTGGTTCAACACATGGAGTGGAAACAGGTGTAACACGGTAGATCAAAGTTACTCCATTCACGCGCCGGGTTGTAGCGGTCGGGGCATGTGGCTCACCGAATATCTCCCGCGATTCCTGCCCTGTCATTGTCTTACATCCTGCCGAAGCACATACAAGCCCATCACCCGTGGAATCGACGTAATAGCTGGCAGCAACACTCCTGCCATCGGACAATTCAATGGATTCAATACGATTGTCTGTGACGCTGGCACTTACAAAAGAAGTGTTCAGCATCACGCGGCAATGGCCTGTCTCTTTCAGCATTGCCATCATTGTGTCCGCCATGGCTTCCGGTTCGAACTGTACGCCATGCCAATACTTGCGGGAGAATGCTTCTCCCCCGGCCACATTGCGGGGACGATGGCGCTGCATGGTATCAAGATAACGGCGATCCGGATCGATTACTGTTTCCCCGCCCGGATAGCGGCATTGTTCCTTTGCCAGATTAAACCAAGACTGATGCCGGCCAAAGGAATAAATTCCGACTGCATTTTTCTGCTGTTTCAACCGCTTATAAATGTCGAA
>MHBM01000102.1:0-710 GCA_001804885.1 Lentisphaerae bacterium RIFOXYA12_FULL_48_11 | reverse complement strand
AGGATGCCGATATATTCAAGCGGCAGGATGGGTGTATCGGTTTTTGTCATTATTTCTCCTGGGGTGTATCGGTTTTGAGAATTTCCGATACATACGAAGCCGATGCGCCGGCGATGATGGCGATGGCTGCGCCGGGTAATTGCGGCCACAACTGATGGGCGCTCAGGATGCGCTCGCGCTTATCGTCAGAGAGAAGCTTGAGCAATTGCCTTTCGCTGGATGCAATGCGCGCTTCGATGGCCTTTCGGGCTTCCTCGGCGGCCTTGCGCCCGGCTTCGCTCTCCCGAAGTTGGCGGCGCAGATCGGCGATGGTGGACTTCGCTTCGGCGAGAGCGGGATCATCCTCGCCTTCGGTTTCAGTTACATTGGAGAGTACACGGGCAAAGATCAGCGAAACCAGAGGCAGAACAGCCCCGAAGGCCAGGGCATAGACGGCGAAGGGGATTTTCCAGGCGGTGAAGATCATCATCTGTCTGCCAAACTCGACTGCGTGGGCCAGGTTTGCCATCGAAGAGACAACAATGGATGCGAACAAGCCTAGCGAATAAGCATTCAGGTAACGATATTTGAATTTGGCCCATTCGGTGAGACGTTTCGGTGGTGTTTCGATATGTGTGGTGAGTTTATGAGTTAGCGCTGCGATGGCAGCTTCGAAGGCAAATGCTGCTGTCCAGGCGACCAATGAGACTTCGCCTGCCCCGGATTGGGGT
>MHBM01000101.1:9362-13396 GCA_001804885.1 Lentisphaerae bacterium RIFOXYA12_FULL_48_11 | reverse complement strand
CAATGGACCGCTAATTAATATCCTCCCATCCTGTTCATCCTGTCAAAAATCTTCACTGGTGAAATATTCAGGCTAAGCGAGATGCGTGGCTGGCTCAAGCATGCTCTTGTGGTTCTTGTTCCAATAGTGGCTTTTGTGACTGTATCGATTGTTACGCCGTGGGCTGATGCCCTGCCGTACGGCATATTACTGGTTGGCCTTCTTGTTGCGTTCTTTCTTGGTGAGGCAAGTGCGAATCGGATGCTTGCGCTGTTCGGCGTTCTGATAATTGCCCTGCTGGCGACAGGTATGATGACCACGGGTGAGACTGCGAAGTGGGCGGTTCTTGGTGTAGGCCTTTTCTGCTCGGTCATGTGGTCCAATATCTTCTCTCTTGCAATCGAAGGCCTTGGCCCGATGAAAAGCCAGGCATCATCACTGCTGGTCATGGCGATTCTGGGTGGCGCGATTCTGCCACCCCTGCAGGGGGCAATGGCTGACCAGTTTGGCATCCAGAATTCATTTATCGTTCCGATGATTGCCTTTGCCTACATTGTCTTTTATGGCCTGTGGGGTTATCGCGCTGGGCGTGACATGACAAAAGTTGCGACGAAGTGAGGTGTTCTTGAGCAGTTTTCAGGCACGATATTTTGAATGTGTGGTGTCTGTGTTTTTTTTGTTGCTTGTTCGCTCTGCCTATCCATGGGGTGGGGAACATAATGTCATTTCCAAGGTGGCGATTGGAACACTGGCTCCGGAAGATCGGGAGTATATTCGGAGTGAATCTGTTGCCATAGAAGAAAACTATTGTGAATTTCCTGATAAGAACTGGCCCTGCTTCGGGGAATGGGGTAATGGCACGGGCGACCCAAAAGGGGCGCGCATGCCTGATTTCCGGCGGCTCTGGGGAGTGTCATATTATTGTCAGTGGGACCCTGTAATAAAAAAGGGAACAGCTTATAATCATAAACCGCCGCAGTCATGGCAGGCCGTGGAGGTTCATTTCAGGAATGCTGTTGATGCCTTTTCGAAGGGGAAAAAGGAAGATGGATGCAGGTACATGGGTGTTATGCTCCATTACCTGCAGGACAGCGGGGCGTTCCCGCATATGCAGCCGCTTCACAGGTCATGCCACGTGAAGAATCTCAAGGCGATACATCTTGAATCCTATTCTCCGGTAATACTTGGAGAGACGCCTGATGAGGCGTGCAAAACGCTGGGCGAACGTGTAAGACAGCTGACGGCATGGACGGAACGCAGGTTTTCTCCTTTGTTTGATTCGGCGGGGCTCAAGTTTGAAGATGCAAAACGAATAGCCGAGAAAGAGCTTATGCCTTCTGCCGTCATGGACGTTGTTGACAGACTGAAGAAAGAAAAATTCGACGAGTTTGAGTCCGGTACGACGGATTGTGCGAATGAATGCGTACGTGCATGTGCAGATGCTATTTACACAATACTGTCTTTTGCCAAAAAGCCTTATGTTGAATCTTCCCCTGTGGAAGTGGGTAAGAACATTGTTTTTAATCCTTCTTTTGAAAAAACAGAAGGCGATGGAATGCCTGAGGGCTGGTGTGTTGGCTGGCTTGATCTTGCTGACATGAAGGGGCGGGCTGAGTGGTATCGTGCCGGGACACACTGGGAAAAACATGTGAAGACGGGGCAGTGTTCCACCATGATATTGTGGGCTCCCTCCAAAGGGCTGGAGTGGCAGCAGGCATGGCCGAAAGCCATAAAGGTAAATCCGGGCGAGAAATATCAGGGTTCGGTATGGGTTAAAGCGTCGGGAAAGCCTCAGGGAAACTGGATAACTCTTGAATTCTCGGACATGAATTACAAGCCGGTTTATACAGCAAAGAGCAAGCCCTGTTCCATTGAATCGAAATGGCAACAGCTTTCTGTTGAAGTTGCAGTTCCTGCGGAATCCCGATGGATGAGGGTTCTTTTGCATGGTGAATCAGAGGATGGCGCTGCCTGGTTTGATGATGTTGATGTTGTAAGATTGCCGTGAATCCGATGCATAAGATTGTAAAGCTGACATTTCTCCATTTCTTAGCTGCCTGTATGTGCCTGATGGCAAACGCCGCCGACACAAATGTCATTGTCCGTTTCGGGATTGTAACCGATTCCCATTATGCCGATACGGACGGCAGGGGCAGCCGTTCTTACCGTGAATCGGCGGGTAAAATGGCGGAATGCGTAAATGTGATGAATAGGGAAAAGGTTGATTTTCTGGTTGAACTGGGAGATTTCAAGGACCAGGGGCATCCGGCTGAAGAGAAAAAAACGCTGGCCTATCTGAAAACCATAGAAGCTGAATTTGCCAGGTTTAATGGCCCGCGATACCACGTCCTTGGCAACCATGATCAGGACAGCATTTCCAAGAAAGACTTCCTGGAGAATGTAGTCAATGCCGGCATTCCTGCGGACAAGTCATATTATTCATTTGTGAGTAATGGTATTCAATTTGTGGTTCTTGATGCCAATTTCAGGAAAGATGGCAGTCCCTATGATCGTGGAAACTTCGACTGGAAGGATGCAAATATTCCTGAAGAAGAGATCAGCTGGTTGAAGGGTGTTCTCTCCGACCATCCTGGAAAATCAATTATTTTTATCCACCAGAGGCTGGATGCCGAGACGGTGGAATGTGTGCAGAAATCGCCTGAAATCCGGAAGATCCTGTCCGACTCAGGCAGGGTGCTTGCCGTATTTTGCGGCCATGATCACAAGGGTGGATTGACAAAAATTGACGGAATCCATTACTACGTCCTGAAAGCGGTGATCGAAGGGGCCGGTGCTGAGAATAATTCGTATGCAATAATCGAAATTAATAAGGATTATTCTCTCAATGTCGTTGGTTTCCGCAGGGCGCAATCTGTTGTATTGCGATGACCGGTTTTCTCCGCTGAGTGTTATTTTGGCCAGATAGTACATGGCAGAATTGACTTTTCTTGGTTACTTCTATTTAAGCAGTTTGGAGGTTCTGCCTTTCATCCTGTCTGACCCCAAAATGCCCAAGTTGAACCTCCGGGCCCGTCACCAGCGGCGCCTGGAAATGATTTGCATTGGGAAAATCATCTCGCAATTCTCCGTCGCGATTGTGTGTGGCGTAAGTAATAACCGACAGTAGGGTTATACCCTATAGCCGAGATCCGACTCATCGCATAATATCCCTGCAGTCGAAGCAGGATCCAAAATCCGAAGGGAGGTACAGCAGAGTAGGAAGGATGAGTCTGAATTGTTCCACCAATAGAGGGAATCCCCCTCAACTGAAAGTAGAAGGAGAGTAGAATGAAGAACGAAAGTAAGAAGGTAGTCAGAAAGCATTTGTGTTATCTCGTAATTCTGTCGCTGATGAGCTGGTCGATTGGCTCAGTAATTGCTGCCGACACCGTAACCCCGCCTTCGACATCAGACGCCACGCCTGCAGTCGTGCCGGGTGACGCAGAGAAATCCAGTCCCGCGATGGACGCAGAAAGGGTCAAAGAATTGGCCACGACATTCGGAGTTACGGAACAGCAGGTGCTGACTATGCGCCAGACCGAACATATGGGCTGGGGCGAGATAAAGAACATGTTGTTAATTTCGCAACGCGTCGCTGCAGACTCGGCGAATTCCGCGACCCCGCTCACGAAAGAGCAGGCACTGGCCCAGGTGATGAAGCAGAGACAGTCAGGCATGGGGATTGGCCAGATTGCCAAGAACTGCAATGTGAATCTCGGTGATCTCCAGAAAGGGGACAAACCCAACAAGCTGGACAAGGCTGAGCGCGTTGAGAAACCCGACAAACCTGAAAAACTCGATAAGCCGGAGAAACCTGACAGGCCGGAAAAACCTAGCAGGGTGGAAAAACCCGATAGACCGGACAAGCCAGGCAAAGGTAATTAACACATGAAGGCGAGTCCTAAGTCAGGGAATTACGTTATTCGGATCGCGCGCAATATTGTGCGCGCGGTTCTCTTCTGCGCCGTGGCGAGCATCGCCGCAGCGCAGGACTACACGTGGCAGGTGGAGTCGTCGATGACATACCTGACTGGTAAATATGGCACGGATCAGGA
>MHBM01000101.1:0-9339 GCA_001804885.1 Lentisphaerae bacterium RIFOXYA12_FULL_48_11 | reverse complement strand
TGACGCTCAAACGATTCCTGGGCAAAGGCGACGTGTCCTTGATCGTTCCTTATATCGACATGAATACCGATGGCGGCATGACTGTCATCGACGGCACGGTGGTTCCAGGCGACGGCAGCGGCGGGTCTGGGTTGGGTGATGTCAGTCTCAAGGGGCGCTACAACTGGGTTGAGCAGAACGACAAGCTGCCGTTCATTGATCTCGTCGCACGCTTGAAACTTCCTACCGCAGACGAGGACAAAGGCCTTGGTACTGGTGAATTCGATATGGGTTTTGGTGTGGAATTGTCGCGGCGTTTCGAGAATGATTATCTCGGATTTGCCGATCTGGCCTACACCTTTATAGGAGATCCTCCGGACGTAGAATATGACAACCGTATCGACGCCGATCTGGGCGTGGGCTATCAATTCACACCTGAGTTAATGGGCAGCGTCTCCTATGATTTCAGATCCGCAATCAGCTCCAGTAGCAGTGACGCACATTCTCTATCGTTTCTTGGCAACTACAAAATCTCACCACAGGTCAGGACCTATGGGATGATTGAGGTGGGCCTGTCAGATGGGGCTCCAGATTATGGTATTACGATCGGTGCCTCGTACCGTTTTTGACTGGAGAACAGTGGGTTGGCAGGATGACCTGCCAACCGAAGTTGTGACTGACACTCCCCTGGCCGGGTTCGGACCAGGCTGGAAAACGACTTGGCGAAAGTTTAAGGGAGAATAGTTGAAGAGTCCGGCCTGGAAAATAACTCTGATGCAATAGTAGAGATACGCGCTGATTTCTCTCTGAATGTCGTCGGTTTCCACAGAACGCAAGCTGTTGTGCTGCAATGACCGGGTTGATCCTAAAGCTTTACAGAACCTTCAAGTCGGATGGAGACAAAATAAGCTCTAATTTGTCGAGATGAAGTGAGTTGCTGGTATTTTCCAAATTCTACCGGAGCCTGTCTTGACATTCATTCAGACTTGGTTATGGTTTCTGCAAATGGCGCCAAAACACCTATATTTAATCGAAATAGTTTTGTTTCTCCTGGTTGTGAGGCCTTTTTCATTCGCCAAAGAGACAGCTGGATCTAACCCGGTCGTTCAAGCCGGTTCTTTTGCGGGTACAGCGGGCTGCCTTATTCTCGAGGCTCCTCAGTCGAAAATTCGATCTGTCATTGCCCCCTCGGTTGGCGCCCGTATTGCCGAGTACAGCCTGGCCGGAGAGAACATTCTCTGGGACAATCCCGATCTTTCTGGGAAACCCCGTTCGGTGGGAGGTCACCAGTGTGATGTGGGTCCGGAGATACGCAATATTCCTTCCCATCCTGTGCTTGTGTCAAAGGCCTATACGTGTGAAACCGCGAATGATGGTTTGGCGCGTTTTACCAGCGCAACCTGTCCAGTCCTGGGTCTCGTCTGTGAGAAGCGTATTAGAATGGGCCAGGACGGATCAATGTTGGTTGAGCACGTGATGAAGAATGTGGCAGACAAGGAACAATCCTACTGCCATTGGGACCGCACCCTCTGCAAGGCGGGAGGTTTTGTTTTTTTCCGCTTAAATAAAAAAAGCAGGTTTCCAGCAGGATGGGGAATTGGCAGGAGATCCCAAAAGCAGCCGTGGGAATATGATGTCGAAAAACCGGCCCATCCCAACATCAAGGTGCTCGACGGTGTATTGGTTGCACAGGCTTCTGGACCCGAGCAGAAGCTCGGAGCTGATTCTGACGGCGGCTGGATAGCCTACGTGCGTGGCAGGCTGCTCTTTGTGAAGCACTTTCCCTACAATCCGCAGGGGGACTATACGGACTGCGGGATGTCCGTGGCCTTGTATTACAATGACAAGTTTGCGGAGATCGAACCGATGAGCCCAGAAATCAGTCTGAAACCCCAGCAGCAGTACATCTTTGGTGAAAAATGGACACTTACGCTCCTGGAGCGGGAAGTGACTTCACATGAACAGGCCCGGGTGCTGGCCGACAGGATCCCAGCCGTTCCGGACTTGGTGCTTCACTGAGAGTCCGCATTCTTGAATACTTATGTTTGTTAAGCTTATATTAAACGGTTACAGGGAATAGCCGTGTTGTTTAACGGTGAGATTTATAAAAACACTTATTCTCGGGTTTGTAGCTATATTATTTATTCTTTCACCAGTGGTTTTTGGCCAGACAAAACCGGCAAAGGTAAAGATGACCCAGCACGATATCGTTGAGCTTGTGCTGTCCAGTACTAAGCCGTTGAAATATCAGCGCGGTAACCGCTTGCCACTTTATTTGTGGTCATTGCATGGGCTCGGAACTGAAGATGACGCTGAGGCTGAACGACTGCTGAGGGCACTTGAAGTACGAGGGTTGCCGGTGATTGCGACATGGAATCCGCAGCGGCGCGAACAGACATTGAAAGAAGGCCTCAAACTTGGGCAATTACAGAAGAAGCTTGGGCTGCCGATCACGGTCAGTGCGAATGCTTGCCTGCATTATTTCTGCAATGGTGAGAAAAGAACCGCACACATTGGCTATGACGGTAAATCGTTTTTTGATTTTTCATTTGATGAGAAACGCCCGATGGGTTGTCCGTTTGAGCTTGGCCACCGCTGCCAGCCGATCCGTGATCAACTCGAACCGTTTCTTGATGCTTACAGGCAGGCCGGGCTGGAGGTGAATTTCATTTTTGTGGACTGGGAAATAGATGGCCCGATCGAGGGGAACGATGCCTGGTCGCACAGTAAACGTTGTAAACGTTGCCGCGAAAACATCCCTGATATAAATGATTATTCTGCATTCCGGAAAGCCTTGCGTACGATTCGCTGTCGGATTCAGCGTGAATGTTTTGCCGAACCTGTTCTAAAAAGATTTCCGAAAGCGCTGGTAGGTAACTATGCGGTTTACCCGAATGACGGCTATCGTTACTGGTATGACTATTTTGAAAAACTCGCGCCGGATGCCCCGTTTCAAGCTGATCAGCGGGCAAAATACCGGCCATGGTTCCAGGAATTCTCTTTGACTGGTTACACGGTTTCCATGCCAGTGGTTTACACCTGGTATGCGACTGCAACCTGGTACGATTTTGCTGACCATGATTATCGATGGTTCTATAACCTTTTGACGGTGGCGTCGACATCCGGCAAACATAAAGTTACGGGTGTACCAAGTATTCCATTTGTACATTGGCATACAACCTCTCCGCCGAAGGAGCCGGATCCTGCGGTGAAACAGTTCTCGTCCGAAAAATACCAGGAGCTTCTGTGGCATATGCTCTTACGGGGACACGACACTTTCTTCCTATGGTGCCCGCGTGATGAAACGGCAGAGGAAGCGCGATTACTTCACGAAGTATGGGCCGCATCGCTTGAATATTCCGAGTTTCTGGAAAAAGGTACGCCGGTCTGTTTCGATGTGCCGCGAGAACAGGGGCCGGTTGTCAGCAGCTTGCAGTTAGGTGACCAGCTTCTGGTACGCCGGACGGATTTTGATGATCGTCGTTCTTCTGTGTCTTTGACTGTCGGGGGCAAACCCGTTCCTGTTCCACGAAGCCAAGGACGATGCCTGGTTCTAAGACTGGAATAAGGCCCAATATCAGGCTGGTTGTTTTGCAATCTATTGGTTCGGCGTGGCGTTGTTGATGTCATTTGAATACCTTTCCTGGATACAAATTCCTTTGACGCGGGAAATCTGTGGTGCCACAATTTAGGAAATTAGTGTTTGTTATCCATAGAGGTGAATAATGAAGAATATTGGAAAATTGGTAGTAGGCATGGCGTTGTTGATGGGGCTTTCCGTTCAGGCGGCAGATCAGCTTCTGATTGAGGCGGAGAGTTTCCTGGAGAAAGGCGGCTGGAAGGTTGACCAGCAGTTTGTGCATGAAATGGGATCGCCTTACCTTCTTGCGCATGGAATGGGAATCCCTGTCGCGAGCGCCAAAACCACCGTTGAATTTCCTGCGAAAGGTGAATACACAGTGTGGGTCCGGACTAAAAACTGGATTCCCGGTAAGTGGGAGGCCCCAGGTCGCTTTCAGCTTGTTATGGATGGAAAAACGATAGAGAAAGTTTTCGGCACAGAAACCGGATGGGGCTGGCAGAATGGCGGCACTGTTGAAATTGCAGATAAGCAATGTACAGTCGAACTGAAAGACCTTACAGGTTTCGAGGGCCGATGTGACGCGATCTTCTTTACCAAAGACAAGGGGTTCACTCCGCCTGATTCTTTGAAGGAAATGAATGCCTGGAGGGATGCTCTTCTCAGGGTTCCTTCCGAGCCGAAATCATCTGAAGCATTTGATGTTGTAGTGATAGGTGGGGGCATTGCCGGTTGCGGTGCGTGTCTTGCTGCAGATAAGCAGGGGCTCAAGGTCGCTCTGATCCATGACCGTCCACTTCTTGGTGGAAATGCCAGCAGTGAGGTGCGTGTTCATACGGAAGGCATTCACGGGAAGAATCCGGAGATCATGAAGGGGCTCGATACGAAGCACTGGCCGAACGGTTCCGCAGAGTCGATCCCCGATACAGAGAAACGGCAGGCAACAATGGATGCCGCAAAGGGTGTAAGGCAGTTCCTGTGCTGGCGGGCGTATGCCTCTAACACTGATGGCAATAAGATCAAGAGTGTCGATGCAAAGCATATTGAGACCGGCGAGATCAGGCGGTTTACGGCGCCGATATTCATAGATTGTACTGGTGATGGTTGGGTTGGAGTATGGGCTGGTGCCGAGCATAGTTATGGGCGGGAATCAAGTGACACATACGGTGAGACATGGGACAAGCATGGGGAACTCTGGTCGCCCAAGAAACCTGACAACCGCGTGATGGGTTCGTCGGTATTGTGGAATTCAAAGAAGACAGACCAGCCATCAACTTTTCCTGCGGTACCGTGGGCAATGGATGTTGCGAAGGATAAGGTTGCTATCAATGGGGAGTGGTTCTGGGAATATTCCTCGAATGACAAGCACCAGATTAATGATGCCGAGAACATAAGGGATCATATGTTCCGTGCCATTTATGGATCGTTTGCGAATGCAAAGAAAAATCCGGCAAATGCGAATGTCAGGCTCGAGTGGGTTGCGTACATAGGTGGTAAAAGGGAGTCGGTCCGGCTTGTTGGCGATTATATCTATACCCAGAAAGATGCCGTATCGAATACTTATTTTTCTGACACGGTGGTCGAAGAGAAGCGCGACATAGACGTACATTACCAGCAGGTCCTGGCAAAGGAGAAGAAGTGTCAATATGATTTTCTTTCCACGGCGCTGTTTATGAAGACAGGGTTGTATTATATTCCATTCAGGTGCCTGTATTCTAAGAATATATCCAATCTAATGATGGCGGGACGCTGTTTCAGCTGTTCGCATGTCGGGCTTGGCGGGCCGAGAGTCATGAATACAACCGGCCAGATGGGGATTGCCACCGGATATGCCGCGGCTCTGTGCAAGAAATACAACACAGATCCACTCGGAGTGTACAAGAATCACATTGAGGAACTACGCAAATTGATAGGATATACGGCTGAAAAATAAATTTGCAGTTAAACTGGAGGATAACGTAATGAGTAAAATCAATATTTCTCGTCGCAGGTTCTTGCAAGGTACGTGTCTGGCCGCAGGTGCGGTTGCCCTGAATGGATGTACATCAGTGCGGACAGCATCAAAGTTCTGCAAGCCGGGTGAGATGCTTAAGCTTGGTGTTGTCGGTGCTGGAGGGCAGGGAGTGCGTGACTGGTCTGAGATGGTCGAGTGCGGTAATGTCCGTGTTGTTGCCATGAGCGACGTGGATTCGACCATGCTGGATGGCGCGAAGAAGTGGTTTGTTGATAAAGGGATGAAGGCGGATTTCAACACGTATGCCGATTACCGCAAGATGCTGGAGGCTGAGAAGGATTTGGACGCGGTGCTGGTTGCGACGCCTGATCATACTCACGCACGGGCGGCAATCCAGGCCATGAAGCGGGGTTGTCATGTCTATGTCGAAAAGCCGCTTGTCCGGACAATCTGGGAAGCGCGATATTTTAAGAAAGTTGCGGCTGAGTGTGGCGTGGTGACGCAGATGGGGAATCACGGCAGTGCCCGCGACGGCCTGCGCCGCGGAGTAGAGATCCTGCGTTCGGGTGTGCTGGGCAATGTTACTGAGGTTCATGTCTGGACAAACCGTCCGGAAATTTCCCCGGGAAATAAATGGGGGTGGAAACAGCCGGTAAGGCGTCCTGAAGGTTCTGATCCCATCCCGCCGGAAGTGAACTGGGACTTCTGGCTTGGTACGGCACCGGCGCGATCTTTCAAGAAAGACGTCTACCATCGCATTGCCTGGCGTGCGTTCTATGATTTTGGCACCGGCGCGTTCGGCGACATGGCTTGTCATACAATGAATCTTGCGTTTCGCGGTCTTGAACTGGGGAAGGTTCTTTCCGGTGAGGCTGTGGAAATTTCGGAGCGTTACGACGATACATATCCTCAGTACAGCAAGGTGAAGCTCACGTATGCGGTGCGCGGCCGAAAACCGCAGGTAGATCTCTTCTGGTATGACGGTTATCGTCAGCCGCCGGTGGAAATCATGCCGCAGGTGGTCACCACGTTCGGGAAGATTCCGACGACGGGATGCTTTATTATGGGTGACAAGGGTGTGATGGTTAACACCGACGACTATGGTGAGTCCAATTACTTTGCGCTGAAAGGCGAGGCGCGAATGAAGGGTGTTTCCAAGCATGAGGCGTGCGTCGGCATTCCAGTCACGCTGCCGCGTGCAAAGGAGCAGAACCAGCGCCGCGAGTTTGTAGATGCCTGTTTCGGTCTTACAAAAAACACCTCAGGAACCGACCACTCAGTACCATTGGTGGAAAGCATGCTGGTAGGCTGCATGGCACAACGTATCCCCGGCAAAATCAACTGGAACGAGGGCAAGTGCCTGTCAGATAACGCCCAGGCAAACGCACTCATTAAGCCCTGTATACGCCCTGGTTGGGAATACTGAGAGAGAGAAGACATTCTCAACTTTTTGCGGATTTTCTTTTGCGGGGATTGCCCGGTTTCTTCCGCTTCCGGTTCTTTGTGGACCACATGTTGGCGGCCCGGTATTCGGAAGGAGTCATATGCATCTGCAAGTTGAAAACCCGGCTGAAATAGAGCGGGTTTTCATAGCCCACGGTCTCGGCTACTTCCTTTATGCTGAGAGTTGAACTGGCCAGCATGTGTCTGGCCTTGTTCATGCGCTGGGCAAGCATGTAGTTGAACGGAGTCACGCCGAATAGTTCCTTGAACTTTCGGTGAAAATAATTCTGCGCCATTCCAACTTTTGCCGCTATGACGCTCAGCGGTGGATTTTCAATGTAGTTACTGTTGATGAAAGCTAGTGCCGGCTTGATGTGGTAATATTCCGGGTGAAAGTTCTGTAGTGCCTTTTTGTCAAGTTTCTCAAGGAGGCGGGAGATAAGGCTCAGGAGTAATCCCTGAATGCGGCATTCTGCAACAGGAGAATTGTCCACGCGGGGTTTATTCTCGTCCTTATGGGGATCTTCGAAGATCTGGCATATCTCTTCATAGCTTCGCTTTGACCACCCGCTTTTCTGTAACGGCCAGCTGCATATTGGTGGCAGCTGGTCCAGCATATAGCGGAGATAAATTGATTCCGGTACGAAATGGAGCCAGTAGACATCCATGCTTGAATCACAAATCTGCCGCACGAGTCGGAATCCTGAAATGAAATAAATCCTGCCTGTCTGCAGTGTGAATGTACCGGTGTCCATTTCCAGTGTTACGCTTCCAGAAACAGGGAAATACACTTTGTAGCACTGGTCTATGCCGGTGGCTTTCTTGTTCCAGGAAGGATTGCAACTGTAATAACCACCGGACAGTAGTGTGAGGTTATAGTCTTCTATCATGAAAAACTACTCCGGTAACAATGTGATCTGCAGATCCGTCGGTTTTCTTTACTTTGTGAACTTGGTGTCCTTTGTGGTGAGAATTGTCCCTTTGCTGGTTAAGATCGTGCATGTTAAAGGCGTGATTGTTCATGTACATAAATATAGACTGGAAAATAGACTATGGGCAAATAAAAAGGAGGCCTGCCGTATGAATGGCAAAAATGTAATCAAGTTTCTTGTAATGATCTTCCTGTCGGCCGTTGTCATGGCTCAGGAAGGGCGTAATGTTTCCGGACCATTCCAGCCGACCGATGAATCGCTGAAACAATATAAATGCCCTGACTGGTTCCGGGATGCGAAGCTCGGAATATGGGCAGTATGGGGCCCCGAATCGGTGCCAATGCAGGGCGACTGGTATGCGCGCCGTCTATATGAGCAGGGTGGCCGGCACAATACGTACCATGTAGAGCATTATGGGCATCCTTCGAAGTTCGGCTTCAAGGATATCATTCCGCTCTGGAAAGCCGAGAGGTGGGAGCCGGACCGCCTGATGGAGCTTTACAAGAAGGCAGGCGCAAAATATTTCTGCATGATCGCCGAACACCACGACAACTTTGATTGCTGGAATTCCAAGTTCAACCGCTGGAATTCGATCAACATGGGGCCGAAACGCGACATTGCCGGCGAGTGGAAGCAGGCCGCGACCAAACATGGTCTGCGCTTCGGTATGACCGAACATCTTGCAGCGAGCTGGTGGTTTTACGGAGCCACCAAGGGCGCCGACACTAACGGACCGATGGCTGGTGTTCCATATGATGGGAAGGATTCTAAATTTGCGGACCTCTACTGGACTGGAAATGAAAAGCCCACATTCCATTATTATGGGACGAACGTGCCAGTTGAATTCAAGCAGGCCTGGTTCGACCGGATCAAGGACATGATTGACCGGTATCATCCCGACCTGTTGTATTCTGACAGTCCGCTTCCTTATCCTGATGAGGTGGGTAGAAAGCTGTTGGCGCGTTATTACAACGACAATCTCGCGCAGCGCGGCGGCAGGATGGAAGCGGTCTATAACTGCAAACAGGAGGCGCAGGGTCGCTGGGTGCGGGATATCGAACGCGGCGTCATGGAGGGTATCCATCCGGAACCTTGGCAGACCGACACGTGTGTTGGCGGCTGGTATTACGACGAGAAAGTTTTGGAACGACACGGCTACAAAACGCCCGCACAGGTCATCCACATGCTGTGCGATATTGTCAGCAAGAACGGTAACCTGCTGCTGAATTTCCCGCCGCGGCCAGACGGCACACTCGACGAGGACGAACTGAAAATTCTCGAGGCAATGGCTTCATGGATGGCCGTCAACGGCGAAGCGATCTACGGTACGCGCCCTTGGAAAGTCTTTGGCGAAGGCCCGACAAAACTGGGCAAGGGGCCTCATGGGGGGCTACGCGATACAGGCAACTACAAGTCATCCGATATTCGCTTCACCCTTCGACGGGGCTCAG
>MHBM01000100.1 GCA_001804885.1 Lentisphaerae bacterium RIFOXYA12_FULL_48_11 | reverse complement strand
AACAAAAAGTGATTGAGAGAGCACGTAAGCTTGTCCCCAGCACCAAGGATGCAGAGGTTGAATCTTGTGTCTTTAAGTGTTTGCCTCTTGGTTCTCTGGGATTGAAAGACATGAAACGCGCACGGTGAATAAGTGGCAGCGATATCGGAACTTCAATTTGACGGGCAATGACCCGCAAAATAATTTAATCCAAGAGCAGAAGTTATGCACATTGAAAAAGGTCCTTTCATTTGTCCAGAGTGCGGCGGGACAACGCCTGGAATTGTCGAACTTGTCGAAACTGATCCATCAGTGAGAAGTGTATGGACTGACATTCTGGAAAGGATTGTCTGTGCTCAATGTGGATTCGTCGTGCCGGCACAACTCGGTGAACGATGGAACGGCATATCTGTTGACGAAGCACGCCGGGAATGGCGGGAGGTCTATCGCGATGGTCGCAGAAGACGAAAAACGCTGTTGCAAATATAGACGCAGGAAAATCTTGTAGAGTGACAGAGTTTTATCCTGTGGCAATCCGCTTTAATTTCGTGTTCAATATCGCGGCGATGTTCTTGATCTCTCCCGTCTTATTTTCGCCCCATGCTTCTTCCAAGGCAACTCGGAAAGGTTTGTCGCCGACTCGCCGCAGTTCCTTGCGCCAATAGCCTGGACCAGGGCCTTCATATTCGCGAGCGAGGGAACAGGCAAGAGAGACAGGATCATTGTCCGGGTTCTTAATGTCCGCGTAGTCCTGAATGTTAATTCGCCGAATCTTCGCTTTCGGTTTTTCTGTTTTTTCCCTTCTTCTCCCGTCTTCGTTAGTCGCCCCTTGATTGCCCCTTGTTTGTCCTTGGCTCGCTCCCAGATTGCCTTCTTGTACGCCCCTCCTATCCCCGAGGATGTCAAAAACATCCGTGTTCAATAGGGTTGCTACAGTCCCCTTGTTTGTCCCGTGGAATGCCACAAGTTCGTATCGTGTAAGACGCCGTTTTGCCATTCGGTATTCCTTCTGAGTCTTCAAACCGCATTCGTGGAAGTCTCCAATAAATGCTTGTCCTTGTTCCAGTTTGTGAATAGAAGGCCCGGCGGTCCATTTGGCACGGTAGGCAATGAGTGCTAAAAGCGCCAGCGCCTTCGGGTCTTTGAGTAAGTCTCGGGTAGCCTCAGACCGCATGAATTTGAAATAACCTGTCACGGTTCACCTATCCTTTCGCCGCTGTCGTCTCCGTGGCAGTCTGCATTGTGGTAAGCGTGGACGGCTTCTTGAATCCCTTTCGCGCGCCGGTGTTCTCTTACAATATGGGCCATCGGCGCAAACGCACTCCTGGAAGAATCGGCAACGTTTGCCTGCCGACAGGACACAACAGGGTTTCGGGACACAATACGGGATTTCTCCGCTGTCTTTGATATGTGCCCCGAGACACGCGCCACCGGGCTTATGGTTCGTGCATTCGGCTTGTGCCAATTGAAGCGGAGTCATCTCCGCCGGGCCTCTACCTCTGCCGCCTTATCAAGTAATTGTAGGACAGACGGCAGAAAAACGAATCGCTGCCCTCTCACCGTTCCAGGCCGTTTCAGTACAGCCGTTTTGATCCTGCCGCCTTGAATGAGTTGGTAGAAAGCCGCCCGCGTGAGTCCCGTTTCCGGACAGTGTCCGCGTTTGGGCAATCGAATCCATCGTGGCGGGTAATTCCCGACCGTGCCGGTTCCCTTCGTGGTCCCTTTAATTTCCTCTTCTGTCAGTGTATGAGTCTTAGGCATGTAGACCCCTTTCAATTTATGCCAAGGCGTCATTGCCTTTGCATGGGGAAATAATGGCACACGTAGCGAAATCAGCTTGACGGAAAGAGAGTTGACGGATTTTCCGATATCGGAAAATCCGTTATGGGCAGGGCCGTTACCGTGGCGCGTAAGACGGAAAAGTTCTTTTACCATTTACCTTTCCATAGGTCTTCGGAAGGGGCAAGGTTTCTAATCTCACGGCGAATGTCGTCAAAGGCTTCGCCGATGATCGCTGTCCGACTTGCTTCGCTCGCTTTGCGGTTCCTCAAGGCACGCGACTTGTACCATGTCACACGCTCATTCCATTCTTTGCGATCAATGAAGTCGGGGCATTCCTTAAGCAACATCTTCCTGCCAAGTGTGTACCATTCGCGGGCGTGTTGCTTGGTGAACTTGGGAAGTTGAAGAGTCTCGACCGCCCAGGATGGGCAACCTTCGCAAGTAGCATATTTATTCTTGCCCTCCGCTGCTTCCTGGTATCGCCATCTACTTTGAAAGAGTGTGTCATAAATCGCCCTTGCGTATTGCCGGGGAACATCCTCCATCGTGGCCTTTGCTGATTCAACGAATCCAGGTATTGCGCTACCGAGTTTCACGGCTTCAAGAAGCCGCTCGGCATTCCGTGCCCAACGATGTTGCGTCAAGTCGGCGATCACCGGCCACTCAATCAACGTGCGTGCCACTTCAATGCACAACTCCGGTTTTTGTTTATATACTTCTGTGACGAAACGCGCAGCTTGGAGCGTCAAATGGATAAGGGCACGGGTTGCGTCCAATGATGGACGGGCGGTGTGTTTCTCTCGAAAGATAATCTTCTTTTTTTCATTCTCGTAACCTGTCCACCGTTCCGGTTTCCCAACGGCGTCACGGTATAATAAATCAAGTTCATTATAGATATTCGGTCCCAAATCTTCCGGCGAACCGCGAAACGACCAGCGGCCTCTGTCTTCATCGTACAGCGTGAAAGGACAGAAAGCGGGACGTGGTTTCGGCCCTGGACCACTGAGTAAGTCGCGCCATGCTTTTTGTTTCCGCTTGGCTATTGTAATCGTGTGACGTTTTGTTGTCATGTTGTCCGCTCCTATGTCGGATGCTCACGGGGACGGACATAGAATCGCGCCCCGTAAGGCTTCCCCGATTCATGAGGTCTAATCATTCTACCGTGATTTTGCGTGAATTGACGTGGTTTACCGTGTCTTCGCGTGAATAAGCGTGAACCGCGTTTGAAAGCCTTTCAATCGCTCTGCAAAAGCCCTTCATGCCTTCCTCTTTAACGCCGTCTCGGGTACAAGGTTTGGCAATCGGTTCACTGCGTTTTTCAGTGCCCGTGCTTCAATGTGGGTGTATGTGCGGGACACGGCTTCTGACTCATGGCCTATCAGTTCCATTGTAACGGCGTTGTTGACACCGGCATTCTTCAAGGCGCTTGTGGTTGTGTGCCTCAGACAGTGAAAACTCAGACCGCCGGTAGTGCGCCTGGAATCGCGCCCCTTGCCGCGCCTGTCATGACTCACCGTACCCGTGCCAGGACGTACCTTCTGCCCGCACGTCAAGCCGATGCTGGCAAGCAGTTCCGCGAATTGCCGGGAGAGTGTTGATATCGCCGCGCCCGCCGCTGTCGGGAACAATGGGGCCGCCGGGTTATCGCTAGCCGGTAGTGTTATCGCGTAGCGCATGAGAGGCGAGGGCATAGGTAGAATCATCGTGCGCCCCGTCTTGCGCGTGATTAACCGGATTTCCTGTGTTGAAAGGTCAACATTCTGCCAAGTGAGGCGGGCAATGTCGCCCAGCCGTTGCCCCGTGTAAAAACCGAAAAGGACAAGGCCGCGCCACTCGGGACCGCACGCGGCAAGAATACGCTTCACTTCGTCAAGAGTGAAGGCACGCCGATCCGTGCGGGATGCTTTCACCAGGTCAAGACGGGCAAAGACATTTTCATGGAGTAGGCCGTCACGCAAAGCGCGACTCCATGCACCACGGACAATCTTCAAAGCCTTGTTTACCGTTGCTCCGGTGACTCGCTTTGCCAGTTTGTCACGGTAAGTTGCAGCATCACGGACTGTTACGGCATCAATGGGCTTATCGGCTTTCTCTCCAAGCGAGTCCATGAGTTCACCGGCAACGCGTTCATATTCCCCGGCGCTCCCTTCTGTAACTTCAAGACGCTTGCGGTCAAGCCAGCCGGCGAGATAGGCCCTGACCGTTGCAGACGGCATTGCTTCGCGGTTCGCAATGGCGTAGATATCCGCGACCGTTTCACGTGCCCGCGTCTCTGTGAGTCGCGCTTCCCGCGCCAATTCTGACGCCTCTGCCATTTTCAGGCACACGGGAAGGGCCTTCCGCTTGTCGCGTGTCCCTGTGCTTCTGTGCGTACGCCTTCCATCGGGCAAATAGAAAAAACAATGCCAGTACGGAGAATCGGAAACTCTGTGAATTGTAGCCATAGATACCCCCCCCTCAATTATTGGTAACGTTATTGGTAACGTCCTGGGGTGTCAATAACGTTTTTATATGTTGCATTTCCTAGGAAATATCATAATGTTAAGCATTAATTAGTCACACGGGTTCGATTCCCGTCGCCCGCTCCAGTTTCAATGTCTAATTATCACATTGAGTTATGCAATGTGTCTGGATATCAATCGGCATATATGTGTATTTGGTGATAAATTGTTCGTGTTGATGAATGTAGTAAGTTTCGAATATTAGAAAGCATAATGATATGTCAGTGAATGACGAAGAATTTGGCAAACCCCAGATCAATAAAAGTGAGTCCCTCCGATTGGTCATAACTGGATTAACAGTAACAATGATTCTATCTTCTGTACTGGGGGTGTGCGTGTACTTCGATTCATCACACAAACTCACCTCAGCCGGGCAAGCAATAGGCGCGAAGCTGACGATACCTGAATATTTTGCAGCTTATTCCGATGCTATTCGTGATGCTGATCGTCAAGTTACCGAGAACGCCTGGCAGATGCGGGATGGGGCGCAGGTCTCACTTCGGGATTTACATGGGTTCTTTTCAATGCCATTAAGAAAGAAAGTGCTACCTCAACAGATTAGAGTCCCCGGCGACCCTCGCGATTATCGGGAAGGCATACATCAGGGGATTGATTTTTATGAAGCCAGATATGACGAACCCATTTATGCCGCTGCTCCTGGGGTAATCATTCGAATCGATCGAAACTATGCGCCTTTGACCAAAACACAGAGAGATGAGTTGCTAATGCTTTGCAAAACAAAATGGCATGGTACCCCTGGTTCTGTTATTACTCCATCTGCTGATGAACCATACGGTAATGTGCTCGATAAGCTAAGCGGACGTCAGGTGCTTCTGTATCATGGTAAGAACGAAAAGAATGAACCGATTATATCGCTGTATGCTCATCTCTCGCGCATAAATGACACGATAAACAAAGGTGATATAGTATCAACTGATTGTATTATTGGATATGTCGGAAATTCAGGTACAAGTGGTGAAGTTGCCGGCAACATGCAGTTGGAAAATCACCTCCATATGGAATTATTTGTAGGAGGGATGTACTGGACCCCAAAGCAGGAGATGGAAATAGGGAAGCGACAGGCTCCAGAACGTTATTCCACGCTCCAGGCAGAAGTGTTGAATGAGCTTTGCCGCTTTATTCCTCCGCAGCCACAGTAACTTTTCTTGTTGAATTTCATGGTGTGCTTTAATTTATTTAAAAAATATTGACATCGTTATCATTGGTATTATACTATAATACCAATGATCGGGATTGGCAAATATGGATAAGCTGAAAATATTCCAGAAAGGATGGAATTTCAGTCAGGATGGACCAGGGAACAGGCTAGTCTATCATCTGCAGGGATGTAATCTGCATTGCCCGTGGTGCACGAATCCAGAGGGAATGCTTCCTGAAGGTACTCTTTTGGTTCGAAAAGACAAACTTCTCCCATCGGTATGTCCACATGGTGCAATTTATAATGGTAAAATTGACCGCAGGATATGTGCTCAATGCAGTTCCAGGGAGTGTGTTACTGTCAATTTAAACCAGGGAATAAGGTTAAGCTACAGCATGTACTCATGCGTGCAGTTGCTACACGAAGTGATATCGTCCAAACATCTGTTTCACAATGGCGGAGGAGTTACACTTTCGGGTGGTGAACCGAGCCTTCAGTATGACGCGGTAAGGCATTTTCTTGGACTCCTGAAAGCGAACGAAATAAACACTGTCGTTGAAACCAACGGGTCCCATTCAAAATTGTCTGCTCTGTTTCCTCTGATAGATATGCTTATAATAGATTTAAAACATTATGACGTTGGTAAAGGGCTTTCTGTTGTTGGGGTAAATAATAATGTAGTCCTGGGTAATATATCCAGAGCTGCCGAGGAGCATGGGAACTTACTGATACGTATTACTTTAATTCCCGGATTCAATAGTACAGGTGATGATATTGTTCATTTCCTGTCGCTACTGAAATTACTTCCACGGGAACACCTGGCGATTGAATTCCTCCATTATCATGAATATGGCCGGGTTAAATGGGAAGAATGCGGCATGGAATATAAAATGAATATTACGGGTGGCGTGAAAGAAGACATTACTGAATATGAGTCATTATTTCGCCAAGCTGGTATGAATGTGATAAGGACATAAGGAGTAAATAATGAACTGGTTGACCCTTTATGATGACAAAATGCTTAATGCAGGGGCCGATTCCCTTTTTACGAATGAACGTGCGTTAAAAAGGCTTGATGGATGGTTTCTAACGCAGGAGATTCGTATGAAATACGCGGATCGTTATCGCGATGTTCACCAGGAAATTGCGTTTGCCAAAATGCTCATGCACGTGGTTGAAGAATTACCTATCTCCATTGACCGTGCTGCGGTTTTTGCGGGGACACAGCATGATGCATTTGCCCGAACATATGCCTTAATCAATCCGACTTTCAAGGTTGAAACATTTGAAGGATACTGTGATCCGCTTTCTGTTTATAATGATATTGAGCCAAATGAAGAATTCACCAGGGATCGCATCGAGAAAGTTCGCGCTTATTTTTCCACAACCGCGTATATAAAGCAATTGAAGGATGTCTATGGCAGTGCCGAGAACGACACAAAGGAAATAGCTTATTTTGTTGAACAGGTAACGGGCCATACTATTGCTGATTTCCGGCCAATTCTTGAAAAAGGAATCCATAACGAAATTGCAAGGATTGATGAAAAGTCTAAAGTGGAGTCGGACAGTGGAAAGAAGTCGGTGTATGAGGCGATGCGAATTAGTCTCCTTGCCGCTGAAAAACTTGCGGAACGATACAGCAAGCTGGCTTTAGAGATGTCGGAAAAGGCGACGGACCAGAGATCGGCGGAGTTAATCCTTATCGCTGAGACCCTGAAACGTGTTCCGCGTGAAGGTGCCAGAAATTTATTTGAGGCCATACAGTCTTTTATAATTCTCTGGCAGGTTATGTGCCTGGAACAATCGCCTAACCCTTATGCTTTTTCCGCCGGTAATGTAGATCGTATTTTTGAGCCTTATCGTGCAAAAGATGAGTGTGACATGGTCACTGCTTCAGCTCTGTTTCGCCATCTTCTGACATTCTTCAATATAGGTGATCGAAGCTGGGCCATATCGCAGAACCTGATGGTAGGAGGTAAGTCAGTAGATGGCGAAGACCTGACTAATGAAATGACGTATGTTATTCTGGATGCGTATCTGCGAAGCAATTATCCACAACCAATTCTTTCGGTAAAATTACACAAAAATACACCAAAGGCACTGTATGAAGCACTCGGTAGATTCCTGTTTACTCCAGGAACGTTGACACCGTCGTTTTTTAATGATGATTCTATGTTTACTGTATTGATGAGGGCCGGTGTAGTTAGAGAGGATTTGCCGGATTACTCGATAGCTGGTTGCCAGGAGCCGTTGATAATGGGGAAAGACAATGCAAACACAACTAATAGCTGGCTTAATCTTGCGAAGATACTGGAGCTGAGCCTCTCGGGTGGGTATTCAACGGTGACAGGCAAGAAGATTGGGTTGTCATATGAAGAACTTGGTTTAAATTCTAATAATCCTGCCGATATTCTGAAAAACATCAAGCCGGCTTTTTACAGGCACTTGGATTATTTCATAAAGAACATGGTGGCATCCGCAAATGGTTGTTCGTGCGCTCTTTCAAATCTCAAAGTTCCTTTTCTTTCAGCCTTAATGGGTGGCCTCGAATCTGGAATTGATATGCGTGATACAGTGAAGCAGGGGACAAAATATAATGGCAGCGGATGCCTGATACACGGCCTATCGGTAGTTGCCGATTCATTTGTCGCAATAGAAAAGCTCTTGGCATCGAAGCCTGATTCTGCAGGTCGCCTCCTGGCTTCACTAAAGAATAATTTCGCAGGGGCCGAGGATCTCAGACAATACCTTGTCTCCGCGCCCAAATACGGGAATAATATTCCAGATGTTGATAATGAAGCGAAGGAGATTGCGGAGAATGTTGCTCAAATAATTGCGTCGCAGAAGAACTATCTTGGTAATAAGTTTCGTCCAGATTTCAGTTCCCCATCGACGCATTTGCTTTATGGATACTGGGTAGGTGCTACACCGGATGGGCGGTATGCCAGAGAAATGCTTGGCTACGGACTCGACCCGCTTTACGGGGAAGCTACATCGGGGCTTGGTTTCCGGATGCTCTCCATTCAAAAACTGCCATTCTTGGAAATGTGTGGCGGGTATGCCTCTCACTTTGGCGTTGATCCAAAATATTTCCAGGAGTCATCGTTTAAGCAAAAAGGAGCTGCTTTCGGTGAGCGGATAATCAAGCCTCTTTTCTTTGCCAGGGAGAATGTTGTTAATCCATTTTATCTGTATGTTAATGTAAATACTCCGGAAACGTTAAGAAAGGTTTTGGCAGACCCTAATAAATATGCTCCGAATGGTGTTTATATCATGCGTATACACGGAACATTTGTCAATTTTCTCGATCTGTCTCCGGCCATACAGGATGATATCATCAAACGTTTAGATTTGGATTCAACCAGGATATGAGTAACGTAAAACCAAAAACAGGTAACCACCTGCATCGTAAACTGAGGGATATTCTTTGTAAGGATATTTACACTGGGAAGTATCCAGACGGAGCCTTTCTGCCAGCGGAAAGGGAGATGGCGAAAAAGTATGGAGTCAGTCGCGTTACAGTGAGGGGAACACTGGCCAGAATGGAACAGGAAGGCCTGATCAGTCGTCGTCAAGGTGATGGCACTCGTATACATCTTCGGACTTCAGGCTTTCAAAGTGACATGGATATCATTGTTGTCCTTGCTCCAGCAGAAAATCCTTTTTTTTCCTCCTTTATTAATCATTTCGATGCCGCAGCGGAAGCCAATGATACCATGGTGGTTTTTAAGGCAATCGGCAAGAATACGATGGAAGATATTCTTTTCAAGTTCTACCAGAGGGGTATACGTAACGCTGTTGTCTGGCCTTATGATGCGCCATTTTGCAATGATGCCTTTAGACGTTTACGTGGATTAGGCATGAATATCGTTTTGTTTGACAGGGTTACTGACTCAGGTGTTGTGGATTGCGTGAGCGTTGATAATGAGGATGCGGTCATCATGCTGTATAAATATTTGCACAAAACATGTTCCAGCGAAGTTGCTTATCTCGGATGGGAGAATCACGTTATTACGAGCAACATGGCACGCGAGTCTGCTTTTGCCGGGATGGGAGACAAAAATCTCATTTATCGCCTGCCATGGAAGAGGGAGGATGATGTTGATCCCGATATATCTGCAGTTATGGAAAAGATGCCTCACGGTATAAAAGGCATCATTTGTGGTAATGGGATAATCGGTATTGGCGTGAAGAAATACTGTCTTTCACGCAGGAAGAATCTAACTGTCGCTTGCATTGATAACCTGCCCGGCGCCGACACCTTGTCGTTGACTACGTATGCCCAGCCAATGGCGAAACTGGCGAGTGAGGTGTATACGAGGCTTTTGCTTCAGGGAAAACAGGGCGAAAACTGGAATGCTAAAACTATTTACATTAAAGGTGCCTTGATAAGGAGATAACTCTGTGAAGTTTATTGGTCTTGATATCGGTACGACATCGATCTGTGGCATTGTGTTGGACACGCGGAGTGGACGGCTTCAGCCGATTAACAGGGACAATAACTCCTGGGTTCGAACAAAAAACAAATGGGAAAGAATTCAGGATCCCAATAAAATTTTAGGTATTGCACAGGATGTAATCAGTGAATTACACAGGCGGAACAAGGATGTGGCCGGTATTGGCGTTACCGGGCAGATGCACGGAATTACGTATATAAACAAGCATGGCGCAGCCGTAAGTCCTCTGTATACCTGGCAGGATGCGCGGGGCAGCCTGCTATACAAGAGCACTAAGAAAACGTATTCGCGGGTCATGTCTCAACAGACGGGATACATGATTGCTCCAGGGTTTGGAATGCTGACGCACTGGTACAACCGTGTGAATGGGCTTGTCCCGGCAGATGCTGTTAAATTCTGTACGATACAGGATTATGTCGTTATGCGCCTTGCCGGTCGTGCCGAACCGATGATGGATACTACGAATGCAGCAAGCCTTGGAGCTTTCAATCTCAGGGAAAACATTTTTGATATCAAGGCGCTGTCGAGCACAGGGATTAAGCAGAAAGAATTGCCAGAAGTTGTCTCTTCTGGAACGATTGCAGGTAAGCACAAGAACCTTCCTGTTTATTCAGCATTGGGCGATAACCAAGCGAGTTTTCTGGGTTCGGTCAGAAATATTGATAATACGGTTTTATTAAATATAGGTACGGGAGGGCAGGTGTCTGCCTATACACGGAAATACGTAAAAATTGACGGACTCGATGTCAGACCCTTTCCGGGTGGTGGTTATCTTGTGGTTGGGGCATTGCTGTGTGGAGGGAAGGCGTATTCACTACTTGAGAATTTTTTCAGGAACACGGCTGAGTTCTTTTCATTGCCGTCAGGAAAAACAGATTTTTATGAACGGATGAATAGCATCAAATACAATAAACTGGTTGAGGATCTCAATATTGATACTCGCTTTGCAGGAACGCGGCAGGATCCATCAATAAGGGGTGCGATAAATTCAATTTCCATGAACAATTTCAGGCCTGAGTACCTGGTTGCCGGGTTTCTCAACGGCATGGCAAACGAGTTACATGATTTTTATGCAATGATGCCGGAATTAATACGGAACAGGATGCGTTCTTTTGTTGGATCTGGCAATGGTATACGAAGAAACAATTTGTTACGATCAATCATCAGCGGGCGTTTTGGTCATAAGATATCTGTTCCGATGTATTGCGAAGAGGCTTCAGTCGGTGCGGCCTTGACAGCAGCCGTGGGTTCAGGTTTTTTTAAAGATTTCCATTCTGTGGGCAGGGTTATTAAATATTCTCGAGGATAAAACAGAAGAAGATTTTTGGTTTGTGATTCCTGTCTTGAAATCGTAGAGTTTTAATAACGTATCGGAATAACTCTATGAATATGCATCAGGCAGAAGTTGTTGATCATGTTGAAGCCTCAGGCGGTTACAGGATATTGACTGTTGAAGTTCCTTCGCTGGCAAAAACTGTTAAACCCGGGCAGTTTATTCATCTGCGTATACCGCGGATGGATGGCGCAGTTTTACGCAGACCTTTCAGTGTCTACATGGCACATGGCAAGGAAATGGCGGTTCTTTACAAGCTGGTCGGTCGTGGTACTCATTCGATGAAATCGATCGGTAAGGGGGAGATTTTAAGCATGATTGGCCCTCTTGGCAATGGATTCCCCATGCTACAATCCCTTAAGGTCCCTGTTCTGGTTGCCGGAGGATACGGAGTTGCACCTCTTGCTTTTCTTGCATCTCGGATTAAAAAGAAGGGCATTGTTTTTATTGGAGGCGCAAAAGCTTCCGACGTGCTTTGCGTTAAGGATTTCAAAAAGCTTGGTTGGGAAGTACGTATTGCTACGGATGATGGATCTGCAGGGGAAAAGGGGCTGGTTACAAAGATTTTAGATGAGTGGTTGTCCGTGCTGAATCCTGTTGAATTGCTGGAATTCTTTGTATGTGGTCCTGACGGCATGCTCAAGGCTGTTGCTGAGAGAGCGAAGCGGCTTGATCACACTGCCTGGCTTTCGTTGGATAAGCATATGGGGTGTGGTGTGGGGGCCTGCCTGGCATGTGTCCAGAAGATAAAGAGAAATGGCGTTGTATCTTTGTTGCGGGTCTGTCGGGAAGGCCCTGTTTTTGAAGCATCTGAGATTGTTTGGGAGTGAAGATGACCAGATCAAAGAAATGGCCGGAAATGGGTGTTACAATCGCGGGAATCAAGATGAAGAATGCGGTAATGGTCGCATCCGGAACTTTCGGATATGGCCCTGAATATGCAGATCTGGTTGATTTGAACAAGTTGGGGGCAATCGTGGTCAAGGGGATCAGTCTCAACCCCTGGAATGGGAATAATCTTCCGCGCCTTGTTGAGGTGCCGGGTGGCTTGGTAAATGCCATTGGTCTTCAAAATCCTGGCGCAGAAAAATTCATCAAAGAATACATGCCATTCCTCAGGAAATATGATCTGCCAGTAATTGTAAATATCTGGGGACGGAGCGTAGAAGAATACGTGGAAGTTGCTGAAAGATTCGATTCAGTAAAGGGGGTAAGCGCTCTGGAGCTCAACATCTCGTGCCCGAACATAAAACATGGCGGAATTGCTTTTGGGACAGATCCGAGGATGGCTAAGAAAGTTATTTCATCTGTCCGAAAGCGGACTCGATTGCCCTTGATTCCAAAACTCTCTCCAAATGTTTCGAATGTTTCCATGTTCGCCAGGATTGCAGAGGATTGCGGTGCAGACGCGGTATCGCTGATAAACTCTTTGCCGGCGATGGTGATCAATGTCGAGACGAGGAAACCTGTTCTTGCAAATGTTGTCGGGGGACTTACTGGTCCGGCAATTCATCCTGTTGCCGTAAAAATGGTTTGGGAAACTGCAAACGCAGTGAAGATACCGGTTATTGGAATGGGTGGAATCAACAATGCGAGGGAAGCACTTGAATTCATAATTGCAGGTGCTACAGCTGTGGCCGTAGGAACGGCCAATTTTACGGACCCATTGACATCGCTGCACGTGATAAATGGCATTGAAGAATACCTGAAACGACATGCATTGAACTCAATCAAGGAATTGATCGGAACTGTTCATACATGAAGTTAAAGAGGTTATTCTTCTGGCTAATTCTTTTGACCTTTTCCTGGTTGACTATCTGGTGGATTTTTTATTTCCCTTTCTCGCGGGAAAAGCTTTATAGGGCCATTCCTCAAAATGCTTTGTTTGTCAGCGAGCATGCCGATCTTGCTGCGAGATGGAAGTCAATTGCCCGTAATCCTTTAACTTTGTGCGTTCTCGCAACGGCAGGCTTCAAGCAGAAGAATCTTGGTGAAGCGGTTATTGAACCTGACCTGACGATGATGCTTGATAAATTTGCATCCAAGACTACCGTTATTGCCTATGTGCCGGCTCTCGGCGACAATGGCGAACCTGCATGGGTGCTTTCAAGCTGGGTTGGAGGTTCCGGGCAATTTTTTAAATGGTATACATCTGGTATCCTTGCCAATGCTAACCTGA
>MHBM01000099.1:18391-50539 GCA_001804885.1 Lentisphaerae bacterium RIFOXYA12_FULL_48_11 | reverse complement strand
CTTTGCCAAACATCGGTTGCAAATCAAGAAGATGGACGTTCGAAATCAGTTGATTCTAAAGGGTTTTTAATCGGACAGTAGTGTGTCAGAGTTATGATTAACTTGTTTGAAATAATTATGGAACCAAAACACTCTTTTCTTTTTTGCCCAAGATGTGGCGTGAAATACCCGTCCGCACAAAACCACATATTTTTTCACTGTAACAGCTGCGGCTACTCCCTTTTCTTCAATACAGCAACAGCAGTCGCCTGTTTTGTCAGTCGCAGTAACGGACAAGTGCTGTTCATTCGAAGAGCAAAGGAACCATCGAAGGGTAAATTGGCCCCACCAGGAGGTTTCGTGGATTTCAAAGAAACCGCAGAAGAGGCTCTTCGCCGCGAAATTCAAGAAGAAGTGAATATGAGAATATCCGATATTGAATATCTTTGTACGTTCCCGAACAGGTATCACTACATGGGCCTGACATATCAGACCTTGGACATATTTTACAAGGCAAGATCAACATCCGGCAAAGCTTCCGCAATGGATGAGGTGGCAAGTATCATCTGGTTAAAACCTGGCCAAGTCAAAGCCCCGCAACTCGCATTCCCTTCAGTACGTAAGGCCTGGAAATGCTGGCTTAACAGCCTGAAGAAATCTTAATTGATTTTTAATCGGTGTACAGGACCACCAAATGCCTTTACCCTGCTTTCCGACATTACGATCAAGCCAGCTGAAGTTGTAATACCGTAACCAACTGCCGTCCTCTTCGCCAATTTCAGTAACACACGAAGCTCTTCCCAATCCTCATCTTCACCGTGAGTATCACAGAATACAGGCGCAAAGCCAAGACACGGAAAGCGTTCAGCCGTTGAATCATCATCCGAATCCGACCATTTTACCCAGGACTTTGAAAGCATTATGCTTCCAGCTGACAAACCGAAAAATGGAACGCCTTTTGCAAACAACTTCTTCAAGACGGGAACCAACCTTCTCGCTTTCAAAAGTTGCATCCCCTTCTCAACATCACCGCCACTGATAAACACGACATCCACATCACATAGTACATCCTTGGTTTGTCCAAAATCGGTTCTTGTGCGTACAACAGGCACAAGAACGACATCTCTTGCACCTGCGCCAATTAACATATCCTTAAGCCATTTGAAGAAACGCGGATTATCAGCACTAGCCGCCCCGATATAGGCAATTTTCGGAGAAACAAGGCCATAGACTTTGAATACCTTCCTGAAAAGGATCCGCAATTTGGAAAAACTTATTCCAGGTCCACCAGCAATCAGACATACAGGTTTTGCTATTATTCTTTTCATCACTCTTTTCATTCAAACATCGAATCAGAATCAACAGGAAAAGATGTCTTTGCAAGTCTGTGTTTTCCGGATACTTCGGGTATGATTATCCGCTCAAATTTGACCTTTATTCCAGCCCCCCGGCCATAAAGACGCTTCAACACCCGAATGGCTTCCTCTGCCAGGCCCACGCACGAAGACATACAGGAAACCACCCTTAACAGATAGGTGGAAGCAGAGTTCTGTTCAAGCTGATACTCCAGCACCCATGTAAGTTTATTTACGACTTTATCCAGCTGATCCACCGTAACTGCTTGTCCATTTAGCTTAAAAGTAATATCACAAACCCTGCCCTCTATAACTGCGGTATAACCGCTGCTGCGCCCACACGGGCAACTCCCAGGTTTCAGGATACGAGCCACATCTCCCACATTAAAACGGACTATCGAGAACCACTTATTACGAAACGTTGTTACAAGCAGCCGACCAACATTCCGTTTCCCTGTATATTCATTTCGAAATTGCTGAATATCAACGCGACAGAAATCGACATTCTGATGAAAGTTACCTTTCTCACACTGCATGAAAACATAACCTGATTCTGTAGAGCCATAAGAGCTGGCTATAGGCGAACTAAATGCTTTTCTGATCTGCCTCAAATGAACACGAGATGGAAATTCATAAGTAAGAACAATGAGCTTAGGGTTAAATACTTTCCTGCCATTCCTGTTTATATACCACGCAAGCCGGGCAAGAAGCGCTGGATTAGCCTCCAGGACAACCGGACAGAACAAAGCCAATTCATGGATCATTCTATCAAACAGAGCATCTGTCCAATCTGCAGCATCAATAAATTCGTTTAAAAAGAGATAATGCCAGAGCCGGCGTTTCTTCATTGAGAGCATTCTACCCGACCAGGAAATGACTCCAACAGAGATTGGACTCGCCAGGAGAGCCTCCCTTTGACGGCCTGTCGATATCCTGCGAACATAAGAATGCAGTTTCCATGAAGCCCTTTCAGATGCATCCCACCAGTCCTGATTCCAGATGAGAGTTACCTGTTCATCGGTAGTCCCACTGGTTTTGACCAACTCGATATGGTTTTTCTTGATCCCGTTGCGACAATCCCTTCCTGAAGGAACAAAACCGGCATAACCATGGTGTCTGATATCCGCTTTCGTCAGCATGGGCATTGCTGCATAACGTTCATCTATTGAGCATTCCGACCCCGGATCAAGCACTCGCCAACTCTTGTATGCCGCGACACGACTGATCGCAGTCTCCAGGGATTTTCGACAATTTGTATAATACTCAGGGGGGAATTTTGGGCACATATTTTTTTATTCGAAAATTACATGGAGCCAACGGTCGGGATCGAACCGACGACCTGCTCATTACGAATGAGCTGCTCTACCAGCTGAGCTACGTTGGCCTGAGAAAAGAACGGGCGCTACTTTATAATCCCACCACACGATGTCAAGAGAGCATCTGGATAAGTAAAGGCTCCAAAACCATTTCATCAGGAATACCACGAGAAACTAACTTTTCATGGGCATCAAGAACAGCTTTCCTGCATTTCTGCAACTGCCTGGGACTGAATTGCCTGGCCTGTTCCGCCAAAACCCCTATCCGGAATGGATGCCCGCCTCTCGGATCTTTTTCAAAATTCCGAGAGAATACGTCTTCAATCTCGGGGGGAACTGACCGCCATTGTGCCCCACCACGCGGCCCATGTCCCGCAGAGAGCCAGCCATTATCCAACCCTTCCCGGTAAATCATCAGTTCCTTCACCCTGTTTTCCAGTGTTATGATCAATCCGATTACATTCTCTTTCTGGAAAAGAAGCTGCCGTGAAACCGCAATAGCCAGCTTGAGGTCACGCCTACCGAAAGCATCAGCCAGATCCCATACAATCGCCTCACGTCCCGCCGACACGATTTCCTTGATATCATTTATTGTCACTTCTTTCTGTATCCCCATATAAACAGAAAGTTTTTCTATTTCATTTAGAATCTGCCTGGTATCTGTACCAACTTTGGAAAGAAACATGTCAAGAACCTGCTCATTCACTTTCAACCCGGCATTACGGAAGAAGTCCATTGCCACTTGCGCCGCCTGTTTATCCGCCATGTACGCCTTATCTGCCACGGCAAATTCCTGAACATTTCCAGCACCTTTACACGCCTTATAGAAAGCATATCTTTTATCAACCTTGGCCGCGGTGACGACAAGGACCTGCCCCTCTGGTAACCCTTTCTCAATCAGCCCAGCCAGATTCTCTAAGCGTTCCTTAACATCGGCATTCTTGCCGACAACATTATCATGGAGAAAATTTGCATCACGGAACCAGATAACCTTGCCGTCACCCATAAAACCAACAGTCTGAATCGCCTCCATGCACAAGTCCACGATCTTGACCCCAGATTCAACGTTTTCAGAAGCTCCATCAATGATTTCCAGCCCGAACGTTCTCTTCTCTGCAGGAACAAGGGATTCGATTAATGCCTTAGCTTTTACGGAAACAAGGTATTCATCACCAAAAATTAAATATACTGTTGCAGCCATGTCCTTCAAAATAAACGTTACACCCCTTTCCTACAAGCGGATTTTAGAGTGACAACAGAAAGAAACGGGGGTATTTTCAAGATAGTCATGAAAGAACTGTCTATCTCAAGGCTAAGAGCGCAGAAAACAAAGGAACGCGAGAAACACTCTGGGAAAATACCAGTTTCGAGAACTTCTTTCAACGATCACCCTTTCGTGGGGTTACTTATTGCTTCAGCGCTCCTGATTGCATCTGTATTCCTGCTTGGCTCCGACGAAGCACTGGAAAGCCTGTCCAAACCGGAGCTATTTCTGCCTCTGGCAGGGAAAAGCATATTTGTACTGATCAGCATGTTTGCCGCCGGCCTTTTCCTGAATATCATGCGACCGGGAATGCTGCACAGGAATTCAATGATCTTCATGTTATCACTTATATCACTCTTTGCCATAATTCCCGCGAGGGCATTATTGTCACTGGCAAGGGATGCATCAATGATTCCACTTCCCGTCGCCGACTTCCTTCTCCCCCTTGCTCTCGCCCCGCTTTTAGCCACTCTTCTCATAGACGGTGTTGTTGGTATTGCAGTTGGAGTCTGGACCAGTTTCGTGATGGCAATAATGGCCAATAACAGTTTTTCAGTCCTCGTCACCGGAATGATTGCCACAGTTATAACAGCCCAAATGGCAACAAACGTCAGAACCAGACGCAGAGTATTTACCACCGGACTGGTAATAGGGCTGGCAGAGATTCTGTGTGTCTCCGGACTGACGGCCCTGAACTGGAATGTCCCCGATGTTACCCTGGTTCTCAAACAATCCGCTGCATGCCTGGTTAGCGGCTTTTTCTCAGCCGTTCTTTCACTCATTATATTGCCTTTATTCGAGTCGTTTTTTGGAATAACAACAGATATCAAGCTCCTTGAAATCTCCGATCCAGCCCATCCCCTGCTTCAGCGACTCTCAATGGAAGCTCCCGGCACTTATCATCACAGCCTGCTGGTGGCAAATCTTGCACAGGCTGCGGCTGATGAAATTGGTGCTAATTCCCTGCTGGCAAGAGTGTCGGCCTACTTTCACGACATAGGCAAACTTGTCAAACCAGAATTCTTTGTGGAAAACATCAGATTGAGTAACAACCCTCACGATGACCTTGCTCCAAGCATGAGCACCCTTGTAATTATTTCGCACGTAAAGGAGGGTGTCAGCCTGGGACAAATCCACAAACTGCCACCTCCCATAATCAGGACGATACAGGAACATCATGGTACAAGCCTGTTGTCATATTTCCACTACAAGGCAAAATCACAGCTCCTGCTCGAACTAAACCAGGTAGATGCCATTCACAAAACCGACCAGCATGAAATTGACGAAAGTGGCTTCAGGTATCCAGGGCCCAAGCCGTCATCGCGCGAATCCGGCATATTGTGTCTCGCCGATGCCGTGGAAGCCGCGTCCAGAACCATGGAAAAAAAGAATCCGGCAAGCATGGAAGATCTGGTTAATGAAATAATCAACACCCGCCTCGAAGACGGCCAGCTTGACGAATGCGACCTCTCCTTGTCAGAACTGGCCGAAGTCAGAAGATCTTTTGTCTTCACCTTGATGAACATGTTTCATGGCCGGATCCCCTATCCCAAAGATGAAGATTGAGATAAACAACCGCCAAAAGAGTTGGCATCCAAGAATTAACAACATCAAGAAACTGATTCGCAAGTTGATGTATAAAGCAATGCCACTTTCCCCAAAACTAAAGTGGAGCGAAATATCAGTCGTCCTGATGAACGACGAACAGATAAGAGAATGTAAGACAAAGCTTTTCGATATACGCGAAATTACAGACGTAATCAGCCTCCGCTACAATCCGATGCCAGGCGAAAATAACCTCTATTCCGGAGAGATTTTTGTAAATATTCAGCGCGCAATTACTCACTCAGCCAAAATAAAACAGAGATGGACCGCATCAAAAGAACTCTCGCTTTATCTGGCCCATGGTTGTGACCACTTAATGGATTCAACAGATTATGACAAGCAAGGATATCTACGCATGAGAAGGCGGGAATTAAACTGGTTGAAGGATCTTGAAATTGCGAAACTATCAACGAACCTTCTGTAACTCGAATACTCGCATGTGTCACCAGAGCAATTAGTTTATGATGGAGAAAACAAAAGCCATTGTTTTGAGGATAACACCATACTCCAAAACATCACAAATTGTCAGCTGGATAACCCCGGATCATGGAAGGCTGACGACATTAGTCAAGGGAGCCTGTAGGCCCAAAAGTGCTTTTCTAGGACAATATGATCTCTTCTATACCTGCGAAGTCATTTTTTACAAGAATGACAGGCATACCGTACACATTATGAAAGAATGTACCCCATTGCAGAGCAGGGAAACATTCAGAGGGAACTGGAGGGCAATGATGTGCGCTTCTTATGTTTGTGATCTTGCATGGCGGGTAAGCCAGGAAAATCACAGCCAGCCTGAACTTTATGAATTGATACAATCGTCAATTAACTACCTAAGCAAAGGCAATATTAAGCCTCAATTCATCGCATGGTTTGAATTAAAGCTTATGGATATTCTGGGAATGGCCCCCCAAATTGCGCGATGTCATTCCTGTCGTAATGAAATATCCTCCACCACATTCCGGCACGTATCGTTTTATCCATCCCAAGGCATCATACTTTGTCCGGGATGCTCAGCAAAAACAGGAGAATCGGCCATTCCAGTGACACCCGATATCCTCGCAATGCTCATGGTCTGGCAAGCCAGTGACTCAGCCAAGCTGACAGGAAACACGAGAATTAGCGAAAAACAATTGGTTGCTTTGGGAAAGATACTTGGTACATTCCTCGATTATCACTTGGACTTTGTACCTCTCAGCCGAAGTATTGTGATGGACACTATCCAAGAAAAGCCTCAGGCAAAGCATAATAAACAAATACAGGAGACAGTTAATGAAGTCTAGATTTGTCGTTTTATCAGGATGTTTATCCATTTGCGCAGTACTGATTATTGCATCAGGATGTGGAAAGAAAGATGTTCCATCTTCGAAGAAGACACCGGACAAGGTTGAGCCTTCCTCTCCTGTTTTTAATGCCAGCCCCACCACCACCCCTCCACCAGTGGAAATCCCCGAGGTCATTGCTGAAGTAAACGGGGAAAAGTTCACCCGCGAGATGGCTGATACCGAACTTAACCAGAGATTATCGGGCGCCATGTCACAGATACCTCCGGAACGTATTCAGGAAATCAAATTGCGGATGATTGATCAACTGATCGAACGATTTGTTGTAAAAACCCTGCTAATGGCTGAAGTCAAAAAGGCAAATATCACAGCAACATCGGAAGAAGTTGAACAGAGACTGGCCAAAGTTAAGGAAAATCTGCCAAAAGGTACAACCTTTGAAGAAATCATGAAGAAAAATAATATTACTGAAGAAAAAGTCCGCGATGACATTGGGGCGGACATCAAGGTCAGCAAGCTGTTTGCTCCCGTTACCAACAATATAACCATTACAGACGCAGAAATTACAGAGTATACAGAAAAGAACAAGGAAGCTCTGGCTTTCCCGGAAAGCGTACATGCCCGGCATATTCTTATTGGCACGGCAAAGACTGATGACGAGAAAACAAAAGCTGACAAAAAAGCCAAGGCCGACAAGCTGAAGGAACAACTGGATAAAGGAGCCGACTTCGCCACTCTTGCAAAAGCAAACTCGGATTGTCCAAGCAAGGAAATGGGGGGTGATCTCGGAAAATTCAGAAAGGGACAGATGCTGAAACCGTTTGAAGATGCTGCATTCGGACAGGCTACCAATGTAATCGGTTCAGTAGTAGAAACAGATTTTGGTTATCACGTCATTCAGGTACTTGAGCATCAGGCTGCAGGCATGCCAACAAAAGAAGAGGTCAGCAACAATCTTAAAGCCCAGAAATATGACGAAGCTCTTCGAAAATATGTAGCTTCACTGGCACAGGCAGCCCAGATCAAAAATTATATGCCACAGCGAATGGCACCTCCCATGGGTATGCCAGGCCCCGGATCGGCACCAGCTCCAGTCCCGGCGCCAGCGCCAGATGTTAAACATTGAACCTGAAGTTGCAGATATCACCGTCTTCAATGACGTAATCTTTGCCCTTCAGTTGGATTTTGCCCTGTGCTTTTACTGCAGATTCACTGCCAGCAGAGATGAGATCATCGTACTTGATGATCTCAACTCGGATAAATCCCCGTTCAATATCTGTGTGTATCTTACCTGCCGCCACAGGGGCAACAGAACCTTTACGAATGGTCCAGGCCCTTACCTCATCTGCTCCCATCGTGTAGAATGACATCAGTCCAAGGGTATCGTAAACAGCCCTGTTCATCCTATCTATTCCCGGCGAAGAGAGCCCTAACCCTTCAAGAAACTGTTTTCTCTCTTCTGCATCCTCTATGGCCATTATTTCCTGTTCTATCTTGCAGGATATGGTAACAGGATCTACACCATCATCTTTCACATCCTTCTCATCGACATTGTAAGCCCATATCACAGGCTTCAATGTTAAAAGCCCCAAACTACGCAAGGAGGCGTTTTCCTCCTGATCAAGCTTCAAAGTGCCAGGCTTTTGTTCAGACTCTATTGCCTGCTTGCATTTCTGGAGAGTCCGTTCTTCAACAACCTGCAAATGGTTCTGACCTGCTCTTTTTTCCTTTCCTATTCTCTCGAGCCTTTTTTCCACCAGCTCCAGGTCGGCGAGCATTAATTCAGTTTCAAGATTTGCCCTGTCACGTGCAGGATCAACAGTACCCCTGGCATGATAAACAACATCAGAGCTGAAAGAACGCACAACCATGCAAATCAACTCACAACGGCGGGCAGTCTCCAGCCAGAAACGCTCATTACTCCCCTCACTTATATCCGGACACAGCGAAAACACCGTATCGGCATATTTTGTTTTCTGCGGCTTTACCATCGCGGAAATCGTATCAACCCTCGGATCACGTACAGGCGCATGACCTTCCACACATTCATCCTCTTTTCTAGATTCAGGAACATGCCGGCCTGTAAGCAACGTGAACAAAGTACGTTTACCCGCTTGAGAAAGACCAAGAAGTGCAACTTTCATAAAACATCCCTTTGATTACATAACAAAAACGGCCCTGTCCTAGCAGGGCCAAAACATCAACAACCGATTCCAACAATAACCTAACTCTGCCTCGAAATGCGAACTCTTACAAGTGACAAGAATTGCTTGCGACGCAATGTCAGCGCCATGGTCAGGAAAGTAAAGGCCAGCATCGCATACGTCGATGGTTCGGGAACCAACAAGCCAAACGAAAAATCATCCAGCCAATAATTCTGGGCTGGAAGATCCGCGGAACGGTAAACCCATATGCCAAGCTGGTCTACATCAGAAAGATCTGCCAAGAATTCCGTTTGACCGGCACCAGGAGATGTCCAGCCGCCAGACCATACCATGGGCACGGCATAATCATACCAGGTATCTATCAGGGCCGGCCCTGATAGAGAATACTTCCATGTGCGATTGCCGGTTGAACTGTAAAAGAACATGGCAAGGGTATTATTGGCCGTTGTATAATCGTCCGCATAAAAACTAAAGTTTACCTGAATATCCGAATCTACCGCGTTAAAATCTCCCAGGAAATTCCCACCCTGAGCAGAAGCCGTAGCATAGATTTTTTCATCTTCAAAATCATACGGACCAGCCCCCTGATCACCAAACATTATCCTCACAGCCGTTTCCGGCCCAATTGAATCCGTAGTCACAGCTTGCGCCCCTCCTGAAGGAGGCGAACCTGGCTGATTTGCCCAACCACTGGCTGCAAACGTACCTGAATCCCATGTTTCAGTAGTTCCAATCACTGGAACACCATACACTGGACGTAAATAAAACAGCAGGCACATCAGCAAAACACATTTAGCCTGTACAATCATTAAGTTATTATGCATGAAAATGAAATCTGATTCAACATAGTAACAGAGGAAACAGACAAAAACAGAAGACCCTAATCACTGGACAGTCTGTATCACTTCAACAAGCTTGTCATCCTTCCACAACCCTTTGAACTGACGGCCGTTAGGATATACACAAACACCTTCTCCGCTTTTCTTGCCTTCCTTGAAAGCGCCGACATATTCCTCGCCGCCGGGATAAATATATCGGCCCTGACCATGCCTTTTATCATTTTTAAAATCGCCAATATACTTGGCTCCATCAACAAAGAAATATATCCCCTTACCATTCCTTAAGTCTTCCTTGAAATCACCCTTGTATATATCGCCATTATGAAAGGAGAGAATACCATTCCCATTTTTTAATCCATTTTTAAAATCCCCGGCATATTTATTTCCATTCTGGTACAACATTGTTCCTTTGCCAATCATCACATCGTTTCTGAAATCACCAACATACTTCTCGCCATTCCGGAAGACAAAACTGCCTTTGCCGTCTTTCATATCATTCCCAAACTCGCCCGTATACCTGTCGCCATTGCTGTAATAGTAAACACCCAACCCGCTCTTCATGTCGTTACGAAACTCGCCTTCATACCTATCTCCGTTCCGGTAATAGTAAATCCCCCTGCCGTTAAGCAACCCCCCTTTGAATTCCCCCTCGTACTTGTCACCACCGGGAAAAGTCACAACAGACACTTCACCTTTCGACTGAACACCGGCAAGAATATTTGTTTCCTTGAGAGATACAACTGCATCAAAAACACCGACCGTTGAGATAGATGTGATATCAATGTCCGGCGCATCGACCTTCTCAGGTTTCGATACCGACTCATTATCCACCAGTGTTGGAGCATTTATATAACTCCTTGTTGGACCTGCCGATGTCAGCAGCGCAGAGTACTGCTTTTTCATTTCCTCCAACTCCTTGTCCTTCGCCTCAAGCATCCTCTGCATTTCCCGCATTCTAGTCTCAAGTTCTGAAAGCACTTTTACATCCCTTGCATTAAGAGACTCCACCCACCTGCTGAAACGTTGAAGATCAGTCTTAAACAACCTGTTTTCTTCGGTACGGTTATTATCTACACTTTTGACCAATTCATTGAGCTGGCTATCTTTTGCTTCAAGCGTGCTCAGCTTGTTGGATATACCGATCACCTCGGCACTATATGAAGCAACCTGTGCTCTTATAGAATCACTGATATCCACGGCTTTCCGTGAATTCTGATAAAGGAAGGTTCCAACAAGAATAAACAGGACAAGAATGATTAAAGCCGCAAACACAAACACTGTACTCATCCAGAACAAGACCCTGCGGCTGCGCTGCTGCTCTGTTTCTATATACTTCTGAACCACACCCATGGTCACAACGGGATCAAGAACCCTTGGCAGATGCTGCCCAGCCGGAGTTGTTAATTCACCTTCTTCGGCATAGTTGCCTTTAAAACTGTTATCCTGCTCATTCATCGTTCTGTTAACAATACTTGTTGGCTGCCAGTTGTCAAATTGAGATTCGCGGACAAGACGGATTACTGCTTAAAGCTTCGGTGGTGAAGAAGCCTGAGGAGGTCCAGAAGATACCGGCACTTTGGATGTGGTACCCTCATCCACAACCATCACCTTGGTCAGCAACATGGAACCAGTTACAGAATTCCTTGTTTTCCCCGGAATAATATTCAATCTGACAACTTTGGCCATTCCCGGCGATGAGTCTATTCTATAAATAAAGCCTATTAAGTCCTTCATTTCAGCATCAAATTTTGTAATTTCCACAACGTATTCATCGCAGAATGATTTCGGGCGTGCCTCACGCTGATCCATGGCATTTATAACAACCCCTGACTTTTTAGCTGCATCATACAGTTCAGACTTCATCTCAGCTATGGCTTCGGCAGGTGATGCCGCTTTGACAATCGTACTGCCTATCCTTTCGTACTCAACCTGAGCTTCTTTTTCCCTGGAGAGAAGGCGCAGGGCATAGTCGCGATCATCTTTTGACTGTTCAATTGCTGAGTCCATTTTTGCCAGCCTGGACATAATGGAACTGACAACAAACCGGTCCATCAGCGCGCTGAAAACAAAAATAGTCATCAACGCCAGCATCATTTTTTCCCGCGGCGATAACTTATCAAGTTTATCAAGAAGCGATTTCATTTATCGAGAGCACATTCAATCTGAAACTTGAATATCGCCCCTCCCTCACCTTTTTTTGTTGTATCCTTAACATCCTTGAACAACTGAGATTTCTCAAGACTGCCAACAAACATCTGAACATCCTCTATTGATCCACCTTCACCATTAATCAAGACCTGTGATTTCTCCTTCTCAAGATCAAGCCCCAGCAATTCAAGGGTGACAGAAGGAGGGACCAGCTTATGGATTTCCGATATCAGATTAACCATGGTGAACTTTGCGTCATGGCGCTCACGACTGACTCTGATCGTTTCCAGCATTTTACCAACCTTTTTCACTACTGGATCACGATCCTTCAATTCGTTATCTATCTTGGCAAGCGTATCTCTTTTGAAATACAGCTTCGTGGTTCCATAGAACGACACTGTCACAAGCAAAGTCATTACGAGAATACCAAATGCCGTCAGCACTTTTGCCTTCTGGATCAGACTCCGCCTGAGCAGTATGGAATCGGGTACCAGGTTAAATTCCAGATTCTCTGGAGCAAGCGCAGCGCCAATCATAGTCGTAAGAGAAACTGTCCTGTATTCTCCAGAACTCATAGTTGGTTCAACCGGAACTTTTGTCATTGCCTTCAGGGAATCTAGGGCCTCCGCTGATAAACCAAGCTGCCCCCCAAGATAATCCTTGAGCTCCGGTATATTTATTCCGGCCCCGGATATCACAAGCCTTACCGGCGACTGACCATGTGACTCGTTCTGGCACATTTCCAAAGACTGCCTTAATTCCCTCGCCAGCTTGTCTTTCCATGTCCCATAATCTTCAAGCAACTGACTTGCGCCGATCAGGATACTCCTTGTAAACACAAGTACTCCTCTACTTACGACTGCAAAATCGGAATATAAAGCATCTATATCCAGGACTGCAGTAACTTTGTCAGAGCCTCCCATTGAATGCCGGCACCAGTTCAGCAATCCCTCGGATGAAACAGACATTCTCTGAACTTCCACCCCAGCCTCTTCAAGCACACTAAACCGCTGACGGAGCACTCCCCTCTGGACAATGACCAGCATAACCCGACTGTATCCACTTCTGCCGGAACCGAGGATTTTGTAATCAGAAACAATCTCATCCTTGGAATAAGGCGTCTGTTTTCCAACCTGAAGATCGACCATATCAGCAATTTCGTGAGGATCCGTGGACGGAAGTTCCAGCATTCTGAGATTCACCGCCTGCCGGGGCAGGCAGGCAATTACGGGCATCCTCGAGAATTTGTACTGCTTGATGGAACGTGATATCAGTTTGGCAAGATCAGCACCGGAAGAACCGAAATTCTCCACGCACAATTTTGAAACCGCAACGCCTCCCCTGGATGGAGCCGATTGCATCATCTTGAGCCAGTCGTTTCCAATTTCAACAATAACCGACGGACCTGAATGTTTCCTGGTACTATTAGAACTCATGCCAATACAACTTTACTCCCTGTTGCCGATCAAAAACAAATTCAATACGCCTGTCATCCATAATACTTCCTGGAACCCTACCGCCGGCAATCCCCCCGAAACACGAGGATCTTATTGTAAGATTACCCATCATACGGGCAAGGATTGTTTTTTCTATAGGCGTAGTTTCAACAAAGGCATTCAAGCGACTCAAAATGGATGGATCTACAAATGCATTACCACTCGCCCTGAACCTGCCTATCTTATCAACCAACAACCTGCAAGCTGTACGATCTCCACCCCCACCAGCTTCGGCCGCACAAACCAGAACCATTAAATCAGCCGTATTAATGTTTATTTTACCCGTTCCAAACATCGTTATATAGGGCTTAATTTTCTCAAAAATAACCGCTGTTAACCCCTTTATAAGACGCAACTCATGCAGTGACTGAAAATCACCATTATGACATGAATACGGCTCACTTAACGCCGCATAGTAGCTGTTCTCCGCTCCGCCTGTCAACACCACGTCATCGACATCACGCCAGTCAACTATGGCTGAAGCAACATCTGAAGCTGTCATTGAATCGACTTGCGCGATATTCTCCATCATCGCCTTAAGCATGGCGAGCGATGCCTTATTTATATTTATTTTCCGCTCTTCGTCATACATGCCATAATTTGTAACCGATCCTCCAAGGGTAGAAACAGAATCATAATATACAGAAAAATTTCCCTTGTCCTCGCCAATGGAAACTTCACGGAACAACTCTTCACTTGAGCCCCATGGCTCATTTATACTGTCCCAAGCATTGGAATCACTCTTTGTTTCAGTGATTGCCATCTCAATACCGGCCCTGGCCAGGTAATATGCCTTTACCCTGTTCTTTATACCGGCTGCAGCCCTTACATTAGAAGCGACAAGCCCTCCTACCGCAACAGCGAGCGTAGCAAGAAAGAAAAGAACCCACACAGTCATAACCAGTATGCTGCCGCGGATATTTGCCGTTTCTCGCCATCTAATATACATAACCATCCTGCTAAGGACCCGATTTTACTGAAGTAACAGAATTCGATTGCTGAACCTGCTCTGGCAAAGGAACTCTGGCAGCTGGAACCATGATCGTTCTTTTTATTACCAAAGGACGTTTATCATCCGTATCAAATGCCAAATCCATGGTCACAGCTCCCGGAAAGTTAGTAACATTGTTCCAATCTTCTTTCCATATCCCTATACCGTCACCTTTACCCGGCAGCTCGAAATAACTAAAACTCATATCACTCACACCTGTCAGCACTCGTTCCGCCTCGCCATCAAGCGGTTCGCTTGCCGGAAATATCCATGACTTGCGAAAAAGCATCTTTTTCTGTGCATCATAAAAGTACTTAATGGTACCTATCCCTGGCATTTCCTCATCATCACTGACAGGGTTAACCAAACCAGGAAAAGCAACCTCTCTTTCACCACCATAAAAAGGGATGGAGTACAAACGAAATGTATTTGCTATGTCCCTGTGAACAGTCTCGAGTTTAATCATGGCGTCAGACTCTACGCTGCCATATTTCCTGGCATAATCCCAAGTCCTTACCCCCGCAATCAAACACGATGTAACCGCAGTAATAACAACACCGAGGATTACGGACACAACAAGGAGCTCAACAAGAGTAAATGCATTTCGAGCGACGCGACAGAATACCTGACACTTCTTTTCCTGGCCAAAAAAATGATTTATCACCTGCATATCTTGTCCTGCAAACGCCATCAGCATTAAATAATTTATTGTTTCGGTTTCTCGATTCTGAGGTATGTGGAAATTGAATACCTTCTTGATGCACCTTCCCGCCAGACAGCCAGGTCAATCTGGTTGAGCATTGCAGAATCCAGGCCCGGCACAGACAAAGAAGAAACATCAATAACCTTGCTGTCCCACCTGTAACCGACATTGTCGCCATCAAACCCACCTGCAGAATAATCCTCTTCCAGCCTGCCGGACGTTACCGCCGAGAGCTCTATATCCGTCATTTTCTGTATAACCAGCATGCTGGACCGTAGTGCATCCCTTGCCGCCCCTAGAGCAGCTAAGGAAACATTAAAAGCCTCCAGGACGGAAATAATACCAACGGCAAGAATTACAACTGCAATCAAAACTTCAGGGAGAGTGAAACCACGACACGATGATTTCACATTAACAAAAGCAGGATTGTCTTTTCTTTTTTTCACCTGCTGTTATTTCTGTTGTTCCCAGTTGGTAACATCATCTTCAGCACTTGCTTCATCAGAACCCTTGGACCATATATCAAACTCACCAGCATTCCTTTGGCCTGGATACTTGTATTCATATTTGCGTTTCCAGGGATCAAATGGCTTGTTCTCAAGGTACGGACCTTTCCAGTTCCGCGCCGATGCCGGCTTGGTCATAAGGGCATCCAAGCCCTCTTCCGTTGATGGATATCGATCATTATCCAGCTTATAAAGTTTAAGAGCTGTAGTAATGCCGGCCATGCCACCCCTGGCTATGTCTTTTTTGGCCTCCTCGGCCCTGGGAAGGAGCCTGGGCAGAACCATACCAGCCAAAGCAGCTATTATAATAACCACAACCATCAATTCTATCAGTGTAAAACCTGCATTCTGACGTTTCATGATCATTTACCTGCCTCCTGCTGTTCCATCACATATTGCTTCCAAGCCTTTTCTAATTCATTAATATTACGCAACGATTCAGGATAAGCAAATCTTAAAGAATCATCCATACCCCGCCCATCACGAATCTCTCCGCAGAAAGTCCTGAATTTACCGGAACCATACATTTTTACGAGGAAACCAACCATACTCATCGCCTGCCGATAAAAGTTTATCGCCTGCCCCGATGCAATAACCTGCTTCACATCCATCACCATAATCTTACTGAAAGGGATATACTGATTATTTACGGCAAGTTTTCCGGCATATCTCTCCCAGTTTTTGCGTTTTACAGGCTCTTCCCATTGAGCGACACCTTCATTTAGCCAGAGAGGTATATCACCCTTAAAGCCTATAAAGTCTCTGAATATCAGATGCGTCATTTCATGGGGTAATACCGAATCCATGAATGCCTCATCACCCGGAAATGTTGATATCGCTCTCTTACTGAATTCAGCCTTACCAATAGCCCATTCTGGCGCACCCGTTGCTTTGATAAATTCATTTTTCGAGGCATAAATAAAAATCCTTGTCCTGTTTTCCCATAACCAGAAATTGTCATAACGGGTAAACCCCAGATCTTCCGTAATACTGTTGTAATATTCTTCGGCTTTGCTGGCCACTTTTTCGGCAAAGGATAAATCGCTGCGATAATGTACAAGAAAATGCTTACCTTTGATCACCTGCCATTCCGGAGTTGCAGCAGAAAGATATTCTGCAGCGGCAAAAAGAAAAACAGCAGAGAAAAGAGAGAAATGATAATTCCGATGTAACATTTGATCAGCGAACAATTGTACTTAATTCAAAAATCGGAAGCAGCATTGCGGCAACTATGAAACCTACAACCAGACCAACTATCAGTATAAGTATGGGCTCAAGCAGACTGGTGGCCAGCCTGCTTTGTTGCTCCACCTCTTTCTCGTAAAAAGAAGCAATCTCCATCATGGACTCATCAAGCTTGCCCCCCTCTTCCCCTACAGCCGCCATATTAGCCACAAAAGCTGGAAAATAAACAGCCTTCCTGAGTCCCGCCGAAACCGACATTCCCTGAGTAACAGTCCTTTTACGGATATCCTCAACCTCTTCCCTGAGAATTGAATTATTCAACACACTTCCACTCAGGGACAACGCTTTCTCAATGGAAATGCCCGCCTGTATCAGGAGTGAAAGAGTTCTTGCAAAACGTGCAATCTCCGACTGTCGTATAAAACGACCCAACAGAGGAAATCCCAGCTTCATCCGGTCAATCATCGTACGCCCTTTTTCAAAAGCCGCCAGTCTTTTAAATACCGCCACAAACAGCCCGACACCAAGAACCAGCCAGTACCATGATTCATGGAAGAAGTTACTTAGACCTATGATTATTTTCGTCGGGACGGGAAGCTTATCATAACCGTAATCCTGGAAGATACTCGCCACGCGCGGCAGAAAGAAAACCAGGAGGACAAGTACAGTTGCTATACCAACGATAATCACCAGAATTGGATATGCAACCGCAGATTGAACCTTGCGCATTACCTCCTCCTCCTTCTCCCTGCTCTCTGCAAGACGCACAAGAATGACATCCAGAACTCCTCCAGACTCGCCGGAACGCACCATGTTAACGTACAATTCAGGAAAAAGAGAAGGATACTTCAACAACGCATCTGAAAGCATACCTCCATCCCTGATGGTAAGTTCGAGTTCCTTGACAACTTTTTGAAAAGATCTGTTCTCAGTTTGATCCGCAATTGTAGACAAAGCTCTAAGGATCGGAACGCCTGACTTGATAAGACTGGCAAGCTGTCTTGTAAACATAGTCACTTCACGAAGGCCAATGCGCTGTCTCCAGAATCCGGAACGATCAGCCGAGATACCCTTTTCACGAACCCATATCGGGCTGTATCCCATTGCATCCAAGCGTGTCACAGCTTCAGAATGAGACCCTGCATCCAGTTCACCTTCAAGAGTTTTAGAAGGTCCATCTTTGGCTTTATATATGAATTTTGTCATTGCTACCGAATCGCATCATCACAAACGGATAAATAACAAGAGCAAGGTCAATATCTACAAACTCGTGACACGCAGAACTTCCTCGGCGGTGGTTATGCCTTGCGCAACCTTATCCCAACCATCCTGATAAAGCGTTCTCATGCCGAGTGAGTCAGCCTTTTCGCGGATAAGCTTGGCAGAAGATCTTAAAAGAATAAGTGGTTGAATTCCTGATTCGAGCGGCATTATCTCGCTTATTGCCACCCGACCATGATAGCCGCTGTTTCTACAACTTGCACATCCCCGGCCATGATACAACTGCCGTCCCTCAGATTCATAACTCTCGCGACAATCAACACAGATCACCCTGACCAACCTCTGCGCCGTAAATGCAAGAACCGTCGACGCTATCAGGTAAGGATCAATCCCCATGTCAATCAGCCGTACGGCTCCTCCTGCGGCATCGTTGGTGTGGAGTGTACTGAGCACGAGATGTCCCGTCATTGCCGTTTGAACAGCAATCTCTGCGGTTTCCCTGTCGCGAACTTCGCCTACCATCATAACATCCGGGTCATGCCTGAGCATACTCCTGAGAGAGAGGCCAAAAGTCAGACCAATCTTATGGTTAACCTGCGTCTGAGTAATACCCTTCAACTCATATTCCACCGGATCTTCTATTGTAATGATCTTTCTATCCCTGGTATTCAAACGGCTGAGACACGCATAAAGTGTTGTACTCTTGCCACTGCCGGTAGGACCGGTGACAAAAATTATTCCATGCGGATGCGTTATGAGCTTTTCAAACATTTCGCGATGATCGACGGAAAGCCCGAGTTCCTTCAGGTCAAAAAGCATGGATGTCGGCAATATCCTTACTACAATATCCTCCCCGTGCATCGCCGGAATAATAGAAATACGCATATCATATTCCCGGCGACCAATGTTAACCCTGCACCGCCCATCCTGGGGAAGACGCCGTTCAACAATATCCATCGCTGACATCAACTTGATACGAGAAACTATCGCTGGATAAAGAAGCCTTATGTTCTTTGGAAGATGCGTATCATAAAGAATGCCGTCTATCCTGCGCCTGACAACGATATCATCGCGCTGCACCTCAAAATGAATATCAGTTGCACGATCGTTTATAGCCTCCTGAAATATCTGATTTACCAGCCTGACAACCGATGCGTCTTCCGCCATTGTTTCAAGGTCATGCGATACATCCTGCGCTTCGGATTCATCGCGATCGGGGTTGCCGGTAAGAATCTTTTCAACGGTATCCGCACCCACACCGTAATACTTTCTCAACGCCTCGAGTATTTCACCACGGCATGCCAGTACACGTTCCACATTATAGCCAAGATTAGCCTGGATATCTTCCGCCGCCGACATATCAAGTGGACTGGACACAGCCATGGTCAAAATACCAGACACCAGCTTGACCGGCATTATGCGGTAATGTGACGCCAGCTTGGCAGAAACAGCCTTAACTGCAGACATATCAATCGGAACCTTCTTAAGATCGACAAAATCCAGTCCATGCTGTTCGGCCAGTACTTTAAGAAGTTCCGGCTCCCTGATAAACCCCCGCTCAACGAGAACATCCTGTAGAGGCTTGAATGTAGTCATGGATATCTCGATTGCTTCTGTCAGCCTTCCATCTGAAAGAAGCTTTTTTTCAAGAATTATCTGTTCAAGCTTTTGCATAATACACCGTTTTTCACGAAAACTACGGCAGTAAAACATCCAGCCGTAAATAGAATCTTACTTATTCAAACTTTCCAATCATGTAAAACTCTTCTTCCGGACGATCATCAGTTTTCCCGTCCATGATTTTTTCAACGCAATCCAGAGTCTCTGCCGTCGTTACATACTGACCCTTCTTCCCGATGTAGGATTCGGCCACGAACATCGGTTGCGTCATGAAAGACTGAAGTTTTCGAGCTCTTTCATAGAGTGTTCTATCAGCCTTCGACAACTCATCAATACCAATAACTGCAACTATACGCCTGAGTTCCTCGTACTTGGTAAGAATCCTAAGAAGTTCCTGGGCCAGGCTGAAATGACGCTGTCCAACAATCGCAGGATCAAGATTTGAACAGGACGATGCCAGCGGATCTATTGCTGGATAAAGACCCAACTGAGTTCTTTCACGGGAGAGCACCATGACCGCATCAAGGTAGCTGAATATTGCCACCACAGCAGGGTCAGTCGTATCATCAGCAGGAACATATACCGCCTCAAAGGCTGAGATTGACCCCTTTATTCTTTCATGGACATCTCCCACTTCTGAACTCAATGTCGGCTGGTATCCTGTTTCAGACGGTGTTCTACCAAGCAGGGTAGAAATTTCCGACCCAGCCTGGACAAACCTGAAAACATTATCCATAAACAGAAGCACTTCCTTGCCTTTGGACTGCAGGTATTCAGCCAGTGTTATACCGGTAAGGATTATATTAAAACGCGCACCGGGCGGTTCATCCATCTGTCCGAACGCCATCATGATCTTATTGAGAATGCCAACCTGCTCAAATTCAAAATACAGTTCGTTACCCTCACGGATACGTTCACCAATACCGCAGAACACGCATGCACCGTCATGCTCTTCAACAATGTTGTGTATCAATTCCGAGATAAGAACGGTTTTACCACAACCTGCACCCCCTATGACGCCAGTCTTGCTGCCTCTAACAACGGGAAAGAGTAGATCAACTATCTTTATCCCGGTTTCGACGATGTCAGCCTTATTCCCCGCAATATCACCAACATTGACCGCCATCCTGGTAACATCCTTGTGGATGGGCGACCTCATCGTTGCATTGATAGGACCTTTACCATCAATAGGGTAGCCCATCACATTTATAATCCGCCCGAACAACTCATCCCCAACAGGAATAGTCAACGGAGTTCCGGTTGCCGTGGCAACCGCATTACGCTGCAGGTTCAGTGTTGATGTCAAAGACACACACCTGCCAATATTTCCTTCGAGATGTTCAGCGACAAGAAGGATAACGTCACGCTTATCAAAAGTCCTGGTATAGATAGTCTCGTGCATATCCGGCATGTCTTCTACACACTCGAATTTAATATCCACAACAGGCCCCTGTACGCCAATGACTTTACCTTTTTTCTCTCTGGGTTGTACCGCAACTTCTTCAGTCATAAATCCCCCTCTCCGGGATTGTATTTCTCACGCAGTCAATAAGTCCCAACACAATGATTCAGGCGGAAAAAGTGAAGCTCCCAGCGGCAAGCCGCGGGACATCCCGCCAACAAAAGCGGGATCAGCGGAACTCCGCCGTCTTGTCCGCCGTAGTCCATCTACGGACGAAGGCGGAAGCCTTGACCCGTCTTCATCCATACTATACCTTGTTTGCCGCGCCATCTTGGCCCGCCGAAGTCCGTCAACTGACGGACGAAGGCGGCTCATCCCGCGTGCCAAGGCACGGGGCATTTTGGCGAAGGCGAGTAAATCATGCAGCGGACTCTGCAAGCACAGCTGCATCATGTTTTGCCTTTTTCCGTTTCTTCTTCTCTTTTCCACCCTTTGCTGCAAAAGTTTCTCGCATGCCCTTGTCGATTAATTCATGGGTGGCCTTCGAGCATTTCTGCTTAATCTTTTTATATTCCTTGGACACCTTCTGATGACTTCCTTCAAGATGCATAGCTCTGGCAGAAAACTCCGCCAGCTTGCTGTCCTCGAAAACCTCGTAAAGTTTCGTAGTAACCCACACTCCGGCAAGGTATTCGATCATGTCAGAAAAGGAGGACTCCACCACAACCTTCCCGGCCTCTGCTATCATCCCCTTCTCATTGATCTTCTTTGCAATCTCGCTCTGTGAATTCTTGTTGAATAACTCATCACACGGAAGGATGCTGATGACTTCGATGGTCTGGGAAGTAAATGAAACCGGTTTAGGATAGGCAATCAACACCTTCCCCATCCGCTTTGCAAGAACCTCACCTACCAGGTATTCCTTGATCTCAAGAGACTGCTCATAGATCGTAGTCTGGTTGATACCAGCGAAATATTTAAAAGGCCTCTTCATGTCGGTTATAACATTAGCACCCTTCTCGCCAATTACTACAAGAGAAACTTTCTCATTCGGCAGGTCTCCCTGTGCGGCAAAAGCCGCCCTCATAACACCCTGGTTCAAGCCGCCCATGAATCCTGAGTCTGAAGTGATAATTACTATACCAAGCCTGTCCGTAGCGACCCTCACAAGAGGGTCGTCAACATCAACAAGATTAATCACCCTGAAGAATCCGGAAAAAGCCTCCATAAAAGGACCAAATCGTTCCTTTTCTTTCTCCATGATGTGATACTGAGACCCGGCGACGTTCTTTAACGTCTCCACCATGTTCAGAAGTTCCCAGTTGAACTTCAATTCTCTTCTCAATTCATTGAGTTGCATAGTTGCAAACTGTTCCCGGGTACAAACAACTTAAAATTTGATATTCTTCTTCACCTCGACTGCGGCTTCATTAAATCTATTCAGCAGACTTCCATCAATTTCAAGACTGCCAAGCTTCAAAACGACACCGGCAAGAAGGTTCTCATCAATCTTCTCCTGGATTTTTACCTTGGCCCCGAATTTCTCATCCAAAAGTTTCTCAAGTCTGACTTTTTGCTCCGGCGCAATAGGCCTGCTGGACTTGAAATCGGCCGTGGAAGCATCCACCGTAATACTGGAAGAATCTATCTGTTCCAGTGCATCAAGCAGTTCGTCAATGAATTTACCGTCTATCTGTTCTGCAAGTTCATCACTAAACACAAGCTTGAATACTTCACCACCGTAATTGACGGCCTTTTCCTCCATATCCTGGACTATCTGCTGCCGGATTTTCTCCTCATTCTTCTTAGCCTGATCAATTACCCGTTCGCCTTCTTTCTTTGCATCAGACAAGACCTGTTCCCGCATCTTGGAGACTTCCTTCTCTGACGCCTCTCGATGCTTCTGCAACTCCTGTTCCGCCTCTGTTTTCTTCTTGGCAAAATCCTTTTCGTGCTCCTCAATATCGCGGCGGATGGCTTCTTCCTTCTTTCGGACATCCGCCTCTACCTGCCTTATGCGCTCCACAGCACTCATGGTATCGCTCAAAAGCAATCGCCTGATAACAATAATTATCACAACCAGGATAACCACATGTGATATGACTATCGGCAAGAGTATTCTCAATATATCCATGTCTCAATTTCCCCGTTCTCGTTGTCGTCACACAAATTCATTCAATATTTATGTACTCAATCCTTATGCAACCTCAACCACGCCCAAAAAGCTGAAACAGAATCAACAGCGCAATAACAGCTATCGACTCGGCGAAAATAAGCGCAATTATCATTGCCTGCAGTATTTTCGGAGCTGCAGACGGATTCCGTCCCAGCGCCTTGATACTTGCATAGCCTATAGCCGCAATCACAGTCGAAGGACCTATGATCGTGACAAACATTACCAGAAATATGACAAAACTCTGCAATATTATTCCTCAACCAGGATAACGCATTCGTTATTATCGAACTTAACCATCCCCTTTTTTATAGGAATCACCTTATCCCAGTTAATTATTACCTTGCCAGGCCTTAAAAGACTGACTATCGGAACATGATAATCCATAAGCTCAAATTCCGCCATATCGCCTGGCAAAAAAACATTTTTCGCTTCTCCCTCAAACACAACATGCTTAGGATTTAATATCAGAACCTTCATCCCTGAAAAAATACTTCCGGCATTGAATTTTCCATTTTACCGCTCATCATCATTTCTGTCCGCCAAAATATGCCTGCATGACCTGATCCAGCCCCCTGTCCACCTCGACGGTCATCTGTCCGCTAGCCTCGATCTCTCTCAACAAAGAGGCATTCATATCTTTCGCAAAAGCAAGGATCTCATGCCTGAACTTCTTCCTCTCATCGTCAGCAATATTCAGGAGCAGATTCTTCTGGAGGGCATAAAGAAGAAGAACTTCTTCGCCCAATGATACAGGAGCATACTGTCCCTGCTGAAGAACTGTCATCATCGCCTCACCTTTCTTCACCGTCTTCTCAGCTTCGCCGGTAAGACCTGATTGAAGCTTGCTCAGCCGCATGATTTCCATGTACTGAGCATACTCGGCACGAAGACGTCGACTGAGGTCCTTGAGGATCGGAGGCTGACATCGACCCCCGATAATTGAAAGCGAAAGCGTGAAGTCAATGGCAGGCCTGAAGCCTTCCGCAAACAGCGCATTGTTAAGATAAATCTGGCCATCACACATTGAGGCAAGATTTGAAGGAATATATCCGGTAAGATCCCCTTGCAGCGTTTCCGCTATACCAAGGAACGTCATTGAACCGCCGCCGTACTGTTCATTAAAGCGGCCCGCCCGTTCCATCAATTGAGTCTGCACATAGAAAATATCGCCGGGATACGCCTCGCGTCCGGGCGGCCTGTCAAGAAGCAGCGAAAGCTGCCGGTACGCCCAGGCATGCTTGGTCAGATCGTCAAATACAACAAGCACATCCCTGCCCTTGAAAGCAAAATGATCGCCAAGAGAAGCGGCAGAAAACGGTACAAGATACTGTTCACCCACAGGGGAATTATCTGTAGCCACCACGAGAACGGTATACTCCAGAGCCGCATTGTCATGCAGAATGGTTATCACCTTCTCAAGAGAAGACATGGACTTTCCGACACAGCAATAGATGCAAACCACATCGCGGCCCTTCTGATTGATGATAGCATCAACTGCGATGACCGTCTTGCCGGTCATTCTGTCGCCGAGAATTAGCTGCCGTTGCCCCTTGGCCAGCGGCACCATCACATCAACAATCTTGGTACCTGTCGAGAAGAACTTGTCTACGGGAGCCCGTGCGATAATCGGTGGTGAATCCTTGAATATCGGAAAATGGTTCTCCGCAACGATGGGTTCCCCTGAATCACAGGGATCCCCCATGGCAGTAACCATTCTACCCAGGAAACTATCTCCAACCGGAATTTTGAAAGGTTCGCTCTCGCCAATAATTTCCTTGCCTAGCCTGAGTTTTGACGGATCGCCAAGTACAAGGGCGAGCACATCCGTCTCGTCGAAACCCATGATTATGCCTTTTACGCCATCGCCCATTTCCACGATCTGGCCGTTCATACATCCGGGCAAACCGTCGATACGGACAATAATTTCCTTTATGTCCTTGATCCGGCCCTTCTCCTGGACCTTCATCTTAAACAGCGGAACGTGAGAACCTGGTGAGCTCTTCATGCAAGCCCTCCTTGATCTTGTCCGTTAACTGATTGTTTGTAATAAGGTCCTCGATAATTTCCGGCCTATTTGCCCGCACCTGTTTTACGAGCCGCGCAAGAATCCCCTTGACCTCAACAGGCTCAGCTTCGGCAAGAAACCCGTTTTGCAGCGCAAATAGAATAACCACCTGCTCTTCCATGGCCACCGGCTTATTTGGATCCTGTTTCAGAACTTCCTCGAGCACTTTTCCGCGCTTCAAACGTTTTTCGACATCAGCCGAAACTCCGGCTTTTATTCGCGTAAGTCGTTCCAGTTCCTTGAACCTGACAAATTCCAACTGGAGCATTCCCGTGAGTTTTTTCATGGCAGGCCACTGAACCCTGTTACCAATACGGGAAACAGACAGACCCATGTCAATGGCCGGCTTGAACCCCTCGCTGAAGAGCGGCGTACTCATGTAAATCTGACCATCCGTCATTGAAATGATGTTTGAAGGAATATAGCCGGCAACATCGCCCTGCTGGGTTTCCACAACGGGCAGATGTGTCATGGAACCGCCTCCATTTTCGGCATTCAGCTTCCCGGCGCGCTCGACGAGCTGGGAATGTATGTAGAAAATATCTCCAGGATAGGCATCACGGCCGGGAGCACGCTCCAGCAGGAGCGAGATTTGCCGATATGCCCATGCATGCTTGGTAAAATCATCAAAAACAACCAGCACATCCTGTCCCTTGTGCATGAAATACTCACCCATGCTCGCTGCCACATAAGGCGTCAGGTACTGCTGCCCCATCGGGTCGGAAGCCGTGGAAGCCACAATCATTCCATAACTCCATACATGGCCTTCCGTAAATGTGTCTATTATCTTGTTAAGCGCCGCTTCTGACTTCCCGACCATGCAATATATACAAAAAACATTTTTGCCACGCTGGTTAAGGATCGCATCCATGCAAACCGTAGTTTTCCCGGTCATACGGTCACCGATTATAAGCATTCTCTGGCCCTTGCCAACGGGGCGCATCATATCAATAATCTTTGTGCCGGTCTGCATAACCTTCACAAGCGGGATTCTTTCGAGCACACCAGGGGCCCGTCCGAATATCGGAAATCGTGCAGATTCTTTGACCATAGCCCCGCCATCTATCGGTCTGCCAAGCGCATTAACACGGCGTCCTATGAAATTTTCACCAACGGGCACCCGGAACTCATCCAGGGTGGTAATCACATTATCTCCCGGCTTGATCGGAGCCCCTTCATGAACCAGGAGCACAAGCACATAATCAGGATCAAATCCTACAATTACCCCCTGTGCAGACTGGCCGATATTAACCAGCTGACCATTCATGCAGTTGGTTAACCCCGTAACATGAACAACATCCTGACGGACTTCAGCTACTTTGCCGTGTTCCTTGAGTTGAAGAAGATTGATTTTGAGTGCCGCCATCTAAGTACAAACCCCTGGGTTCAAGTATTCTCGTCAGTAATTTTTTCCGCCTTGGTCTTACCATACCAGCGGAAGAAGAATACTAAACTCAGAAAGGCAAGAAAGCCAAGGATAATCCATATGATCATCCAGGTCGTTTTGGGATTTGGCGGCGGAGCATTGAACCCGACTTTAGGTTCAAAAGGTTTAAGCGCCGTCTCTACGCGGTTTATTTTCTGCTCGATGACATCCAGCTTAGATGCCTGGTGACGAAAAAAAGCCACGTATTTGTCGTTAAGCTCTACAGGAGCCACATCTTTCTCAAGCACGTCGAGTTCAGTTATTAAACCTTTAAGCATATCCTCTATGGACTTAAATTTAGACTTTGCCGTAGCCCTCTCAAGCACATTACTTGCAGTTGCGCGGAGATACTGGAATCGCGGGAAATTAACATTCCATTTGTCTCTTATCTTAACATCAAACACCTTTGTCTCGTTCGGCGCCAGTACCACGCTGGGACTATAGATACAGCAGATCCCTGGTTTCATGTCAGTTCGAACATCAAGCCCCGCAGAATCCAGAACATCATTGGCTTTTATTTCAGAAGGAAGGTCCCTGCTAAGGGGGTCTTTTCTTTCAACCGCGGACACATTCTTCATGGTAATCCGCACAATCACGGTCTTGTAATCCTGAGGCTTCATTTCGATATCCCGTTTGGGAGTCGGAGCACCCTTGGGGTCTCCTTCCAGCCTTCCCGGGTCCTGGCCTGTTGCCAGAACAAGATTCTCCATGCGCCCTATGAATTTACGAGCAGTCTCCATTTCTGCAAGATTTGACTCATAAGCCCTGATATGCTGAATAGTTTTCACACCAGACTTTATTGAGTTCTGTTCCTGAAGGATTTTTATATTGGCCAGTAGTTTTGTAATTTCGGATTTAAGCTCTTGCGCAGTCTTTTCCTGCTCCTTCCCCTTGAGCTTCTCAATCATTCCATCAATATGTTTCTGTAAACCATTAAGAGTCTCTTCCGGAACAACCCAGATATCCTTGAATTCAACATTAAATGGCTGGAGAATCTGCTGGGGTTCGAGATCAATCTTCTTGTACACATAATAAAGATCATTCTTTATGTCATAGCCAAGATCCAGCCCGTCCAGGCTTATGATCTCGTTAGTACCGATACCGGCGGGTAGATTGACCTTGATTTCCTTGGACTGAGAACGCGGCGCTGGATTACCCACCTGTATTTTGAGGATCACCCTGTCGGCTAAAACGCCAAGCTCAGAAAACAGCAGGACTGCAAAAACTATTATGCAGGTTTTCAGATTGCTTCCAGCCAGGCATCTTTGCAGTATTTTCATGAAAAAAGTAATCACAACAATACACCCATCACAAAACTTCCATCAAGTTTTAGCACGGGACATCCTAATCCACCACACCCTGTAATTCTTCGGTAACCAGGGGCTCAAAGCTCTTGGCTTCAATAAGTTTCTGCATAAGCAGAATCGTCCCCTTAATATCATCCATTCCCTTTGAAAGTTTCTTCATCGACTCTTCCGGTGATTCAGGCACAGGAACACCAGGCGCTGCCTCAACGGGTTTTTCCACGATCGGCTCTGTCCAGAGTTTATACTGCTTACTATCAGCAAGCTTCTTCATCTGATTGGCCATGTCGTTAAGCGCATCATAAAGCTCTCCAACCCTTAACAGACTTGACATGCCTTTCATATTCTCCCGTGCCGCTTCCATTGATTTTCTGACACTCTCCAGTATCGTCTGAACATTATCTGTCTTACCCTGTTCCAGAAGAGTCTTGAGACTGCCGATTGCGCCGACCGCGCTTCCCGCTTCCGTCTGCGCTGCCCTGGCCTTCTTAAACGCCTCTGAAGAACTGTAGCCGATTGTATTCAGCTGTTCGTTCACTCTGGCAATCTGCCCGAAGAAACTGTTAACCGAAGATGCGTCGTTCATCGAACCTATCTGACTCGCCAGTGTCTCAAGCTTGGACTCAACGCTCGACATGTCCACACCCTCAATATTCTGGACAGCCGTCTTCACCTCATCAATGGAAGTCATTACACCCGAAAGGTCGGCGGCCTTTATTCCACTGACCAACGCCACAATGTTGGTAATCTGATTCTCAATGTCGAAAAGCTTGTTGGTCATTGACGAGAGCATTGGAGGCACATCCTCCATACTGCCGCTCGCTGTTACAGTCAGAACTATACTGTCCAGGGCCAGCGGATCGGAACAGGTCACGGTGTAACTGTCTACGCCCCAGTTTGCAATCAGTTCATTTTCGTAGATACCAGGCACTACTTCACTCATATTCCCGCTGTATGTCACACCCTGGGCAGGACTGGACACTGATATCTGGACCTGGCTGGAATCATAACCCTTCCTGGACTTGTAGAGAATACGGTTCGTCGAACCATACGCCACGGTTGTTGAGCGTTCAAGTATGCGGGCAAGATCGCTGACAAGGTCAGGCGCCATGTTGGTCACCTGCGCATTGAGGTTCGTGATGGCAGGTTCCAGCACCCCGATCATTTCATTGGTCAGGGATGTAATCGCAGGTATCAGGGCATTTGTCATAGCGGCTATATTGGTTGCCATTCCCGATATGTCCGCCCTGGTTGCCTGGGCAATGGCAGTAAGGTTTGAAAGCGTTGTGCCGGTATCGCCGCGGAATGCAACAACATTTGAACCAACCACGTTGACTCCGTCCAGAATATTGGAAGTTGCCTGCCTGACAATTGCATCCATTGCCGCCACCGTATCTTCACCTGCGGCAAGACGAAGCTGGAGAGTCAGACCTGCGGAATAAGTTGCACCAGAATACTTGACCTCAACCTTTGCGAAGAAAACATCGGTACTTGCAAAAACCACACCAAGCCTTGATTCCGTCGCACCAACATTCCATTCCGACCAGAATACACCATTCTGGTCCGGTACCGTTGCAGTCATGGTTTCAAGCAGCACACCCGAAGATGAATATATCCCGATTGTACACAGGGTGGGCGTCTTCATGATCTGCCCGTTTCTTTCGAGCCATGAATGAATGGTAAACTTCCGACCTGTTATGTCATATGCAAAGTTTGCGAGCACATGGGGTTCAGGCTCAATCTCCGACCTTGTCATGAATACGTCATTTGTCCGTGAAGGCTTGGCCTCCCAGTTCAAGATAGGTGTATCATGGAAGAATTCCCTGTAGAACACAGCAGTCCAGGTACCGAAAGGATATTCATGCACAATTGGTGAGGCCATGTCTGACGCAGACCAGCCAAGATTGTCCTGCATGCTGATATTATCGAGTTGTTGTGTATTCGAGGCATCGAACACTCGCCAGGTTATCCTGTAGTATTTCACCTCAAACGGGCCTGTATCATCATATGGACCGGGTTTTGACACATCGAAAGCCTGGTTGGAATACGTATGATCCTGAACCCTTAACCACATCGTGTTTGTCTTGTAATTCGCCGCAGTCCAGGAATATGGTGTAGCCGGAAGGTTGTGACCGACATTGGCACTGTAGGGCCCTTCCGTATTGACCTTCTGCCAGCTTGAGGCTGAACGTAGAGGATCGGTGGAATAGTAGAGATCTACAGAAGATACATCACCACGCGTCACCCAGTTAACGCCAACAGGCGAAAGCGCGTAAATATCGCCGCTGAATGGAGTGATTTCAAACTTTGCAGCAACATTGAAGTTCTCGAACTGATCAGCAATGCTGGAGTTCGGTATATTGGTGACAATAATCCTCGTCTGACCCAGCGCATTTGGAATCGGATCCCAGGTATAGCTGAATATATTGTTGGTCACCGGGAACGCACCCACCCTCAGCAAATTTGTTATCATGAATGGATATGTTGAATATGACAGGACAAAGGCATTGCTCATCCTGCCGCCCTGGATCCATTGAATTTCATTTGACTCGGACACCTTCCAGAAGTCACCGGCTGCCGGGTTAATTATCCTTACAGAAGGGGCTGCCACAACTTCGAATTTCTCAGACTGCCCGGTTGCGGTACCGTCAGTTATGGTGATAGTCACATTACTGCCTATGGCAGCAGGAGTCATCGTCCAGTCATAAGAATTACCTCCCGCCCCGGCAACAATCTGCTGGGTCGTCAGAGGGAAAGTTCCGGCCCAGACAGTGAAACTGATGTTATACGAATTAACGGTATCAACACTGACCCATTTAATGGTGTTTGTTCCATCGGAAACAGCCCAGATATCAGACCCTGACGGCGATGTGACCTTGATACCCGAAAGCCTGAACGGCTTTGAAACGGTCGACCATGTTCCGCTCACAATTTTCAGAGCCGCATTTGTGGAAGGCATTCGGGTAAGCGTTGATGAGTTTTCCACATTCCATGTAAACGTATTGAGCCCGTCCGCAATAAGCATGTTATTCGTGACAGGCTTAAGCATGTCGAACGTAACACCATCTGGCGAATAATAGACCGTTGCGCGTGAACCTCCCCCCATACCTGCGGAGAGGAATGATACATTGACGGAATTTCCAAGAGCCCAAACCGTTCCGGTCGAAGGAGTAACAAATTTAAGTCCACGCAGGACAAAGGGATCTGAATACATCACAACATCAGTATCGTTTGTCGGAGTCCATACACTCAATCTGACAATCGCATTAGTCGTAGGTTCAACCAGATCCGGATCAATTGTCCAGGCCATGCTTCCATTCATTGAAGGTACATTTGTATTCAGTCCGGCGGTGCTGTAAGTACCGGCGAGCCCGCTTACAGAAAGCGAGCCGGCCACCCTGGCCGCAAACTGCAATCCTGCAGCTCGCCATGTTACAAACCTGTTTGTCCCGATATCATACATCTCATTCGCTACCGGTTGTGTAATCCTTATTCCACGCAGGACAAACTGCGGTGACAACGTCGAGTAAGAACCTGCCACAACTTTCAGCATGGCCGTCTCTGAAGGAATCACATTCCTGGGCACCATCCAGTCCTGTTTGTTCTCACCGGCACCACCGTCAATATTTAAAGGAGACAGAACCAGATCATTGAAGTTAGAACCATCCGTTGAATAATAAATATCCGCACTGGTATCTTCGGTTGCCGCCGAGAACCACTGGAGTCCTGTAACCACATTCATGCCCATAGTGTAAACCACATTACTCTGCGGGAAGGTCATGGATAGACCTCTTATCGTAAATACATTGTCCGAAATATCAAACATCGGCATGGTGGTTGAAACTACCCGCACTCGGCCGAAGTTTGAGGGGCGCCTCACCTTGTTTGCCGCAATAAGACGCTGCCCGCTCAGGATGTTTATGTTCGGATCAACCATCTCGTAATCATTTGTAGTCGGATTATCTATGTAAGCTATTTTTACATCAATATTGGCACCAGCCCCCTGGAACAGCCATTTCACCATGTTCGTATTTGCAAATTCCCAGAACTCGCCGCCGTTAGGCGATGTCACCTGTACACCCGCCATATCGAAAGGCTCGGT
>MHBM01000099.1:0-18374 GCA_001804885.1 Lentisphaerae bacterium RIFOXYA12_FULL_48_11 | reverse complement strand
GCTGCGAAACCGATCTTATCCTTATATAAGAATTGGATGACGGAGGTCCCGGCACAATCCACGGAGGAGCGGAGTTGGTTACCACGGTCCCACCGCTGTTAATATTGGTATACCCTGCGGCTATCGTCACCCAGTTACTACCATCCGGCGAATATTCAATGTCCACGAAATTACCTGCTCCTCCCGATGTCCACAGGATGGTGTTCGTGGTTCCTATCTGCCAATGATCGCGTACCGCGGGAGGTCCACCCTTGGGCGAAATAATATTGATATCTGCAAGTGTGAAATCGCTGGACATACCCCAGACAGCAGGGAACTGATTGGCAGTAATTCTTACCTTTGCCCCTTCCGTAGGGTTAGGTGCAAGAAACACCGTACTGAAGCTGTTCGACCCCGGCACACATGGGGCATTCATCGTCAGATTTGTCCACGCCACTCCATTATACAAATCGATTGTAACACCCAGCGTCCCAGCCCCCGCAGCAGCCCACGAAACATCAACCGGCCCACCCATCTTTATTCCTATACCTGCAGTTGGATAAGTAACGGCAATCCCTGCCATTACAAAATTGGAATCAGAAATATCACCAAACAGGGATGTAACAGGGTCAGAAACGCCGTCAAGAGCAATACCCATCTTCGCATGCTCAGAAACCAACCTGGCATCATTTGAAGGCACATTCCACACATACTGATTATTTCCTACGGCATTCGGAGGGGTTGCAACCTGTACCCAGTTTGTCCCGGCATCACCACTGAACCACATTGACGCCGGCGAACCTAAATCAAATACGCCGGCCGGGCCTGGCGAATCCCAGCGTACAATATTGGTCTGCCCTGCATACCAGAGTTCACCACCATCCGGCGAAGTAAGATGGAAATCCTGGATCAACCAGAAATCGTTGTCTGAAACATCATAAATCGTCGAATCATTCGCATCCCTGATCTTGATCCGATACTGAGAACCAAGGTTGTCGGATATTTTGACCGTAAAGTTGCTGGTATTCGGCAATCCGGATCCAAGAGTGGCCACAAAATTCGATCCACTCTGATTCCAAAGCTCGACAACCAGATTACCGCTTACAACACCATCCGTCGTCCATCTTATGGTCTGAGGCGTACCCACTACCCACGCCTTGCTTCCAATCTCTTCCCCGTTAGGCACAGTTACGATAATTCGACCCGCAGACGCCACAAAATTGACTCGGTCAAGCTGTATCTGGTAATCGCCCTGCGAATGCAGAAATGCCCTGAACCTGAAGTTACCACCACTTTTCGGATAGAACAGATCAAAGAAGTTTGTGATATTGGCATTAATGACACTTACCGGGTTGGCAAAATTATAATCAGACACGGTATTACTCGCCCACGCCGTCCCGTTCCACCAGTACCAGGAAGGAGTTGCGCCACTGTCGCCGGATATCTGGTACCTGACATTTGCAGACGCACCGCCTGGAATTGCCACTTCCGTGAAACCACGTAATCTGCCCGGGAAATAAATTGCATGACCGGCATCAGGTTCAGCCGTAGGATTGGCAGTCGGATAATTTGCAACGTAGACCCTGACTCCGCTCAACTTAGGCGTCAACCTGTAGTTCTCACTGGCAAAGTAAACCTTGTACTGGAAATACTGCCCGAGATCCATACTGCTGGTCAGCGAAGAACCCAGCGGCTCCACAAAGAACGTGTTCGTTGTCTTGTCAGGCCCCACAAAGTTTATACCTGTGAAAGCGGGGTCTGTGGTTGACGACCTTGCCTGGAATTTCAAAGTAACAGCACCAGCCCTGTAGTGATCGAGAATCTCCTCCCCATTGAGAGCACGCTTATGAATCGCAACTTCGTCAATTCGTCCGTCGAAATAAAATGCGGCCGCACCGTCACGACCTATACTTACCTCACGACCAGAAACAGTACTGACGGCCACAGGATCGGTAATAGCAGCCAGTGCCCCATCAACATATAATCTCAACCGGCTTTCGAACGAATCATAACTGCCGGCAATATGCGTCCATTTACCTACACGCACCGGCAAATTGCCGGTACAGTTTGTACCTGCAACACGAAAATAGGGAAAACCTGAAGAATTAAGCCCTATAGCATAACCATCAGAAGAACCACTGCTTTTATCGACAATTGGACCATCGACAGCATTGTCAGGGTTTATCCATGCCTCAACCGTCAGGTTGGGCGGCTCAAGGCTTATCGCCGGACCAGCTATTGTAACAGCGCCAAACGTTCCGTTAAAATCAAGACCATTACCCGAACGGCCACTGACACCGGCCGTAACTCCTCCTCCAAATGTACCATTATTAACGGCCACGGAATTGGTTATTGGACTTGCGGCTTCCTCCATGTGCCACAGGCCGACAAGGTCTGCATCTCCCACTGATAACGGCTTGCTGTAAGTTCCATCAGTGGTCCAATAAAGCGTTTGCCATATAGCCTGATCATTGGCATCAACAACCTCGGAAATGTATTCACCTGTTCCCTGCGTCCGATATCCGCCCGCATAATTATTACCTATCTCAGCCTCTGATAATGGCCTGCTCCATATTGCAATTTCATCCATCATTCCATTATAGAAAAGATCAGGAACAAACATTGGCCTTGCTGCAGCATAAACAGTCTTACTGCCAAGCGCTCCATACCCTGTTCCTATGTTTGCAGACCCTTCCCGCTCTCCATCTATATATAGATGAACCTGGGCTCCGCCCCGTACAGCCACGAGATGATGCCATTGCCCGTCATTCAACGCCTGTCTGTTTGCAACCACCGTGAACGGCGTACTGCCGTCGAAAACAGTAAGAGCCACTTTACCTGCGGAAAAAGATGAGCCATCCCCATTAACTTCTACTGTAAAGTATGTACCACCGCCATTGTCGGACGACAACAACACCATCCGACTACTCTTATCAGACGTACTGAACCAGAGATTGATAGAGAAATCTCCCGGCAGATTTATAGTTGTCAGATCCAGGTAATCCCCAACTCCACCGAAACGCCCGCAGTGGGATCCAACAGCTGAACCAGGAATGGCATTGGCATTCCCATACGGAGCAGCATTCATTCCACCTCTTGAATCAATAACGATACTACCCCCGCCCTCCCAAGTAGTTTCATCCAGATGCCACAAGTTCATTCCAAACGCATCAGCAGAAAGGTTCAAGTTCTCCGGACCTATGCTTGCAGGATAAAGAAGTCTGACATCATCGCCATACCAGGTCGTCAGCGACGAATCGAATGTCCCCTGCACAAATTCGGAATGCTCATCATCCACTATTGTGGAACTGGCACCATAATTAAGCGTTACAGAATCAACATTAGGCGTAACATCACCATCACCGGCAAGAAAAAGTCTGTATTGCAGATACCTGGCATTACCCGGGAGCGCAAGAGAATTTCCGCTCACATAATACGCAGACGGGAAACCGCCAGGCCCGGCAAAACTATTCGTCAGCGGAAGGCTGTCCCCATACCTTACCTGTGCCTGGGCAGATCCACCGGCAAAACGCCGACCAGCCGTAAAACGCGAATTCACCACCGCAGGAAGCAGTTCATTATTATAAGACACCAATTCGTCTATTGCCCCTTCCATGAAATCACTACCAACCACGCCAAGGCTTAACGTGTTAATACCCATCGGACTCCCAAGCACTATAGCCACATGATTCCACCCGTTAAGGAGTCCCAGACAGGAGGAGCCGCCATTCACGTACACTTTACTGGTTGAACCGTAACTACCCGTCACAATTACAGCATGGTTTGAAATGGACACGTACGCAGTCCCACCCGTAGTAACAATTTCCATTACCCCATCATGTACATTTGCATCCTTAAGCCAGAATTCCAGGGACTGATTGGTCGCTCCACCAATATTGATATCAACCCTGGCACTTGACCCATTAAACAATCCAGCCCCAGATCCGAATTTGGCAACATTGATAAAACTCGCACCTCCCTGTGGCGTTGCGACAAAACCACCCTTGTCCGAACCCCAGCCCAGGTTCATATGCCACAAACCCACAAGCCCTGAGAGCGTCGACGAAAGTTCCGACGGCACTTTCCACGAAATTGTATTCCAAGTCACAGATCCGCCGGCATCCAGAGAACGTGAAGTATACGTTCCATTTGCACAATAGCCTCCATTGAGATTCTTTGCCAACCCGAGTGATGCCGTATTGGTTGACGGCTGATTGGTAATAGAAGAATAAACACCTCTATTGAAATCATAGATAGTATTATCAAACTGAACCCCGTTTACGCCAAAAAGCCCCACAGATTCCAGATAAGGAGTCTGACTACCTGTTGCGGTAGAGAAGAAATCAACCTTGTACTGGGCGAACTGCTCGGCAACATTAAAGTCCCCGACGGACATCAGATCCTGATGAACCGCCATATAATATGTATTGGTCGTACCATCCCAACCGACAAAGTTCTTCCCCGTAAGGTCGGAAGTGGTTCCGGAACGGACGCGAAAACGCAGGGCCGACCCGGAGTTATAAATACGCATAACATCATCAGGCGAAAGCACCCGGTTATAAATCGCAACCTCATCAATCAAACCAGGAAAACCCCAGAATCCATCATGCCGTAATCCAAACCTCATGTTAATATCAGGAAAAGCGCCGATCACGGATTGCGAAAACATTGGGAGATCAACTGCATCCTTGTAGATATGCGTAGGTATAGCCGCGCTCGCATCATAAGTAACAACTATGTGTCTCCAGACTCCAACATCATTCGCCAGCGAGAATGAATTACTTACCGCAGCCGTGACCAAGCTCTGGTCTGCATTCTGAAAATGTATAGAGCGCGACTGAAATCTTGCAGTCGAATAATATCCGCCTACTTCTATAGCACCATATGGCGCAACAAGTCCTATAGGATAAGCAGACAAGTGAGTGTCTATCGACGGATCTGCCTTGACCCAGAATGAAACTGAAAACGCCGACCCACAGGACAAGGTATTGGTAGTCCTGACATAGGAAGTTCCTGAAAATCGGCCACATGCGGCTCCAAACTTTGCTGTATTCGTAAACGTCGCCCCACTAACAGCAGTTCCATTATTCGCATTCGGCGTAGCATCCAGCCAGTTGTTGTTCATATGCCAGAGCCCGATCATACCAGCATCGGCGCTGGACATCTCCGCCATGATATTATCAAACGTCCGGTTCGACACCTTTGCATGTATCATCTGCCATGTATTGCCAATGCCGCCGTCAAGAACTCGGGAAGTGAACGAGCCGGGATTATTGTAGGCGCCCACAGGACCGGACAGGAACAGGCTCGCGGCATAGCCGTAGGCAAGGTTTACATTCGAGTAAGCAGCGGCATAATCGGACAACGTAGTGTGATATTTATTCTGCGCCTGGAGCACAAGCTGGGCATACCCGGGACTGTTTGTATTAATCTCAATAAACAGCGGACTGGAAAGATTGTAAGTATAATTGGTAAAGTGCCACGAATTTGTGACGTCGGCAGCGGCAAAATTCGCCGCAGTTATCAGCAAAAGAAAGTTAACAGTTAATAGTAACCTGGCAATTCTTCCACTTTTGTTCTTTTCCACTTTCATTGGTTTCCTACTGCTCACAGCTCCTCATCAGCCATCTCTGTTTATCTGTAGTTCATCCAGCCTTCGCTCAGAAGCTTCGGCGGACAAGTCTGTGGTTAAACAACTCTTCCTCTTACCTTTGCGTCCTTCGTGGTTAAATTCCTTACTTTAGGTCTCAGGTTTCAGCTTCGCATTAAGACTGTTCACTACTCACCGCTTACTGCTCACTATTTCCCCAAGCCTCCCACACTGAAATCAGTGTATCATTCGCCCCAGAAAAGTCCCAGCAATTCGTTGTCAGGAAATTGTAAAAAATCGGGGTATTATTCACGAAAATAAGGCCTTTTTCCCGGATAACCCAAGACGGGGAGGAAACAGCCTCACCACCAAGTCACAAAGATCACCAAGTTAAGCGAAAATTCCAGCTTTACCTTACGAAGTCCTTCAACAGAAGTTCGCAAAGATCGCTAAGCGCCGTACATCAAAAATCAATAATCTCCGTCCCTTCGCATCCTTCCTTGGCTCGCCGTAGCCTCTCAGCGAAGGCGGCTGTGCAAAACTCTTCTCCCCATCCAGAATTTGAACAAAAGATAACCCTTCTTCGCTCAGATAGCTACGCAGGGCAGGCAAAGGTAACTAAGGTCAGAAATCAATCTCTTCACCTTCGTTAACTTCGTTTCCTTCTGTGTAAATAATCCCCCTCTTCCCCATCTCGGATTTTGAACAAAAGGTAACGAAGCTCAAAAATCAATCTTCTCTTCATTCGCCCCAGGCAATATCATCCTGTGAATTCCTCGCTTTAATGTCACTTCATGAAAATTGATTAACAATCCCAGAGGAGCATCCATAAGCTTCATGTAGGACAACAACTGCGCCTTGTGAACAGGCAATACGGACTCAACAGCCTTTAACTCAACGATAAGACATTGACCAACATAAATATCCAACCTTAAAGGTTGATCGAAAATCAATCCTTTGTATTCAACCGGCACAATAACTTGGCTTTCCGCAGGTATACTCCTCAACTCAAACTCACGCATCATACACTTCTGGTAAATCTCTTCAAGAAGACCAGGACCTTTAAGCCTGTGTACTTCTATTGCAGCACCTATGACCTGTTTGCTGAACATATCTGCTTTCGGAAATTTAATATGCACAAGACCCCTTCTCCACTCCTTTGTTGACTTCGTTGCCTTCTGTGTAAAACTCTTCCCCCCATCAAGAATTTGAACAAAAGCAAACAAAGGTAACTAAGTTCAGATCCCCCTTTGCGTCCTTCGCGACCTTTTGTTTAAACATTCTCATCTTCCTGATTCTTTCACCACAAAGACACGAAGTGCACTAAGTTAAGAGTTTTTTCAGATTCTTGAACAAAAGGTAACTAAGGTCAGAAATCAATCTTCTCTTCCTCTTCGTTGTGGTAAATCTCTTTCTCTTTGCTTCCAGATTCTCTTACCACATTGATACCCAGGAGAAAGGAACCGCGGTTATCCGGTCATCAGCAAGACTCCAGACTTTCTCGCCAGCATAGACAACTCTTCCATGCTTCGCCTCTGGGAATGTTTCCATAAAGTCAGCAACGGCACCGGCAAAATCAACCTTGAATGTAGAAGAACTCTTCACTTCAAACGGCCACAACCGCCCCTCCTCTTCCATGACGCAGTCCACTTCTTTCCCGTCGGATGTCCGCCAGGAATACAGCGCCGGTTGATATCCCTTGTTGCAATTCCATTTAATCAATTCAGCAATAAACTCCGACTCGAATAATGCACCGCCCATCGGTCCATTCAGGAGGTGTTTTGCCGTTTGTATACCCGAAAGATAACAGACAAGTCCGCTATCCATGAAATATACCCTTGGACTCTTGACTAGGCGTTTGCCCATGTTCCGGAAATATGGCCGGAGAAGAACTACCTGATGACTCGCCACTAAAATAGAAATCCAGGCCTTAACGGTGTTCAACGCCAGTCCAATATCCCGACCAATATCAGCCATATTAATCAGCTGCCCATTGCGAGCCGCGAGGGCCTTGATAAACCTCAGAAACTCCTCTATGTCACCCACATTCCTCAAATTCCTCACGTCTCTTTCGAGGTAAGTCTGGACATAAGACGAATACCACCTCCGACTGTCACGGTCCTTTTCTACCGTCAACTCCGGAAAACCTCCCCGCAACATCCCTTCAGCTATTCCGTCCGGACCTGGCCCACCAGGAATACCATTAACCGGATATTCGACCGGAGAGGAAGATGGCAATGTTCCAAGGCGTTCTCCCCACGACAGAGGATGCAGGGTCAGAACAGATGCCCTGCCTGCCAATGACTCGCTGACGTTTGACATCAGAGGAAACATTTGTGAACCCGTCAGGACATATTGTCCCTTCATGTTTCTGTTTTTATCAATGTGATGCTTTATATAGTTAAGAAGTTCTGGCGCATATTGGATCTCGTCAAAAATCACCGGAGGTTTATTAGTACTGAGAAATGTCCTCGGATCTCTCCTGGCAACCTCTCTCACATCCGGCTCATCAAGCGATATCAAGGCATGAGTCTCCCTGAGAAAATGCCGAACCAGCGTGGTCTTGCCAGATTGCCTGGGGCCGGTTAGAACCACGCATGGGAATTCCCTAAGACATTTCCCCAGAACAGGCTCTATCCTTCGTGACAGGTAGTTTTTCATATTTATCTGCAATTATGCATTCTTAATGCATATTTGCAAGCGTCTTCGCGTACGTATATACTTATTTTCAGATTCTTGTTCTTGAACAGATTCACCACAAAGGCACCAAGTTAAAAACATCTCTTCTCAATCTTAGTGCACCGGTTGGTTCGCATTCTTATTCTTAATCTTATTCCTAATCGTAATCTTACTCGTAATCACTCACACACTTCCCTTGCGTCCTTCGTGATCTTAGTGCACTTGGCTTGCCCTGAGAAACCTCGGCGAAGAAGGGTGGTAAACTCTTTACTTCAGGTCTCAGGTTTCCCTCCGTCGCGAAGGCTATGGCGGACAAGACACAGGACAGACATGTCTCATCTTTTCTTTATCTCCCTGTTCTCTCCAGCCTCATCACACATCCCACGTGATCGCTCATCACGAGTCAGTTTTCGGAAATCAAAGCCAGCTTTCTGTAACCCAGCGACAGCATGTGGTGGAACAGGTTGTTTAAAAATCAACGCCACCAACCGTCCATAGCATGCTTGACTGAGCCCAGAAGCACATAACCTGTCTGCATGCGCAATGCGCTCCCTGACACGATGAAAGACCGGCGAAGCATTTGCAGCCTCTTCGAACTCAACCCCTTGAAAGCATAGGAATCATATCCACCCCCAAGCGCAACCTTCTCAATTCAACACTCACATCTTCCATCTTTCTTATCAAAATACGATCTGCAAATTCATTAATAATATTATCACACACGCATTATCGTCATTTTCTGTTACATAATTTACGAAGATCGCCAATATGATCTCTTACCCATTGCGCAAGTTTGTCTACTCCGACATTGGGAGCGACTATGGGGTACCATCCAGTAACCTGCCGAACCAGGCTTATATCCGCTACAAAAGTCTTCTGATCCCCTTCCCGAGCCTCAGCATACTGTGGCGTTTGCTTGAGAATGTTCATACTCTCAAGCATGGACAACAACTCCCGTAAAGAAAGAACATTCTTGCAGCCACCACCCACATTGAAAACTCGATGCCTTGTAGCGGATTTTAACTCGAACACGCGAATGTAGAGATCCACAAGATCCTCTATCCAAAGTAAATCCCTGCTTTGAAAACCATCACCGTAGATAGTAATCGGCTTATCCAGTAGCGCTGCTATTACAAACCAAGCCACCCACCCCTGGTCCTCCATTCCATACTGACGTGTACCGTAAATGCATGATTGTCTGAAAACAAATGTTCGCAATCCATAAATGCGTCCAAAATCTCTTACATATTGGTCTGCTGCGCCTTTTGAACAGCCATAAGGAGAATGAAAATCAAGTGGCTGTGCCTCAGAAACTCCCTCCCTGCATGCTGAATAAATATAACGTGATTCACTGAGCACAACCCCAAGATTCTCCATACATCCATAAACTTTGTTTGTGGAGGCAAAGATGAAAGTAGCCGACGGACTGCAAATCCTGTATGTATCCAGCAAATTGAGAGTCCCCCATGCATTTGTCTCAAAATCTAGGCGGGGATTAACAATACTAGATGTTACAGCTACTTGCCCTGCTTCATGCACTATAAGATCGAACGGACCAAAGTCCTTGAAAAGCGCAGCAACACCTTCAACATTCCGAACGTCGCCATGCCTGAAAATAAAACTACCTTCATACTTCTCTTTCAAGTAATCCAACGTCAGTTGAGTGCCAGAACGACTTAAATTATCGAAACCTATAACCGACATGCCATACTGTATAAGACGCTCCACAGTATGCGAACCTATAAAACCTGCGCATCCTGTTACAAGAGCTTTCATGTCCATCTCCTCCTTGGATATTATTTCTATTTTCCATTTCCTACCAATTCAATACAAAATCACGAAGACGATCTATGTCTTGAGTCCATGATACAAACCCACAACAGTGAGATTCTTTCGCTTTCCTGCCAATGCGAGCCCAATCAGTATCAGCAAGAAAGCTCCAATCAGTATCGCCCCTTAACGGAATATCCGGCCGGCTAGCCTGACCAAGCAGAAAAGCTTCCGCCCTCCAACGCAGACGTGGAATACTCCTGCAAATCGCTTCCAGCGTAAATGCAATATGTGTCATTTTTCTTAATTTAATAGCGTTGCCTGGAATCAGTCTGCCGTTAAAACCATCCACAATGTACTCATTCATTGTCGCCCCATCAACAGCAACAACGCCATTCCCGCGAGCAAGCGCCTCCAGAAATGCCATTCCAACACCTTCTCTTAAACGCGGCGACAAGAGAAGAGTAGCCTCCTCTGAAACATGAAAATATTCTGGGCGACTCATAAATCGTTGATGTAACTCAAGCCTGACGTTTCTACTTATCGCAACCAATTCTTGCTGATCATACCGCATATATCCAGGATCAGGGACATCAAGAAGTATGAGCTTATCGACACATGCATGTCTGCATATCGCACACAAGGATGAGGCAGCAAACATATTTGTCCGATTCCAATAAAACATTGTCGAAAATGTATTATTTACTCTTTCAAACATGCTTGGATTCTTGAAGTATTTAACCTTGCAGGTATTCGCCGAAATATTTACGACTTTCTCGGCAATAGCATCAGAAAACACAATAATTCGCAAATGCCTTGGAAGGCGTGCCCACCAGGAAGAAGAATAAAACCAAACGCTATCCCACATCGGCAACCACACCAAACGTCTTCTTGAGTCAACAAGAACTTCACGGGGCGGCAACCATTGACAAAATACTGCTGGCCTATCCAGCCCAACCCTCAACCAATTCACCGCCGTATCATCTATTGCTTTTGTTTCTATGCTCGCTACTTCAGACAAAGGACTTATCAGCATGTCATCAAACGCTGGACTTTGATTCAAATGCCATTTATGACAGAACACATCAATCCTAGGCTTCATCATAATCTTTTCAGTTAACAACGAATTTTATACACTTATAAATACTAGCAGCAAAAATAAGTCAAACATGTTTAAATTCCACGAACAGCCATAGTCATGTGAAGACTATGCTTCAAGCGGACAACCACGGGAAGGATCTCAATTATAGATACGAGGCTTCATCCCTTGCCATGCAAAATAATTGCCATCAAAACACACATGCATGGCTTGACCAATCATTCCATCTTTTTCCTCAAACACATGCACACCACGCCCGCACCAGGAAGCTCACCTGCAAAAGAATATTTCCTGAAACGTGTCAACATGTTGAGTGCATCCTTGCAGGTCTCAGAGGCTCCCATTCTGGCCCATCTCCGTTGATACGCATCAAACCAACCCGCCTTGGTTTCCCCCCAGATTGTCATTTGTTCCAACTGCATTTTGGGCATTTTGTCGAAAAGACGTCCTTTTACCGAAGATTCGTCGTACCATCTTTCGAAGAATACGCCTGATGATGATTGTACATTCTGCTCCGGAAGGCTGTACATATCTTGGTCACGATATTCATCCCACCCTACAGCAGACACTGTAGTTGTCAGCACCAAAAGACCTCCCGGTTTCAATAGCCGCTCAATTTTAGAAATCGCCTCCTCGTCACCTGACCCGGGTATATGTTCTATGACACAGATAGACCAGATGACATCAAATGTATTATCCCCCCATTGAAGTTCGTTTACATACTTCTTATGGTATTCCACTCGTCCTTCAGCATCACCAATACAAGCTTCATATAATGCTCTAGTAGTCGCCAAATCAAGGGTATCAGGGTTTACAACATCAAGATGTGATATACGGCGCTTATTCAGAAGGTAAAGCCCGAACAAATTCGGCGAAGAAATATCCAGGGCACGGCCAACAGGAGGGTTGTTAATCAAAACACGACGAGCAAAATCAAACTCAAAATAGCGCCAACAGTTCACAGGAGTGACATTCAGATACTCTGCTATGTCAGTTTTTCCTTTCTTACGACACACACGTGCGCAATGTATACCAAACCACGCAAAACGTATGCCCGGCAACCCGCAGAGCGTGGCAAGCAGAATGGCTGACCGGCTCAGGAAATAATTTCTCCACCATCTCAATCGCCACCCTTGCGAGGCCATGAAGTGCTTACAAAATGTATTCACTTACCACTATCCTCTTCTCGAGGGACCTCAGTATTGTCGCAACTTGCCAACAAACCATGAAGAACCGGAATTCGACGCAAAACGCTACCGTACCAATACCGATTACAAAGACACCCCTTCACCTGTTGCCATGGCGAATGATACTTTGCGTTGTAAAATGCGTTTAAGAAAGTAAACTCATCCGCACCCAGATCACGAACCATGAACAGGGGATGTTCTATTGTTCCAATTTCTCCTGTCGCCATATTCGCCAACGGACTCTTCGCATCTACGGTATGCGTACTGTCCCGCCCATAACCTATGTTACTAACGAGATTTATTTCAGGAAGAATTGCCAGCCCGGAATGAACCCAAACAGAAAAAGTCCACACAGAAGACCAGGAGTCCATCTGTTTGCGATAGACACTCTCCATCCAGCGTTCCCAGAAAACTATTTCTTTCTTTCTCCGGAATATCTGTTCCAATCCGCGCATGCGCTTGAACGCAGGCCAGAATGTCATCTCGGCATCGTACAACTTCCACGCGCGGCGCCATGTGGCCCAGCCCCACGAATGTGCATATGCCGAAAAATAGTAACTGTACGAACTGCGCCGGATGCCTTTTTGAAAATTATTCCCGCTGATATGCATGACACGCGTATCGCTTCGATAGCGTTCCAGCAATTCCGAGCAAAAAGGAAAGAAAGACAAATCAGGAACACAGTCATCGTCAAAAATAATCGCTTCTTCAACGTGATCAAAAACCCAAGATACCCCGGATGACGTTCGTCGCCGGCAACCCATGTTTTTGTCGGCATAATTCTTAAAAACTTCACACGGCCAATCGACTTTCTCAACCATCGCTCTTGTCCGCATACAAAGCTCCACCTCTTTCTCATCTTTGGCTCCATCGGCTATGAGAAATAGCTTTTGAGGTCTTGCCTGCGCTATGCGGGCAAACACTTTTTCCGTGAGCTCAGGGCGTTTATATATTATAAGCGCAACATTCATGGCACGACTAGATAGTTTTCTTTCTCAGCATATTACGCAACTTCTTGAGAAATGCGAGCAACGGATCAGGCAACGATTGCCTCAACTTCGCTTTTACACGAAACATAAACCAGGAATACTTGTCTTTTTCATACAGTGCGGCCAGATATGGGTCCGACTTCAACAAGTCCGGATCATAAAATATAGCAAAAACATTATCTTCGAGCTTCAAAGGCTGACAGGTAACATTTTTATTGATCAGCTGCGTACAAATCTCATGAAGAGTAGGGCGAATCAGGAAGAAATCATGAAACAGTATAACTCCATACCTGCTGATAACTTTACTGCAGAATTGAAAATCCGAGATAGCAGCCGTCCTCGTGTGCTCTCCATCAATGAAAGCTATCAAGGGACTGCTTATTATTCTTTCAGGACCTACTTTTGATGCATCTGAGTCGAAGCATTCGATTTTCCCAACGTCACCGAGCCCTTCACCATCGAGCAGATCAAGCATTCTTTTGGTAGAATTATTCTCATAATGCGCAACATACCCTGGAGAACGATCATCCGGCTGCTGAGAAGGCCTGGGATCTATTGAGTAGATTTTGTTGCAACGATTGTCAGCAAGGTGGGTTTGAATCGAACCGCCAAGATGAGATCCAATTTCAAGATATACATACTCTTTATGCTTTCTCGCAACCGCCCTTTGCACGGCAAGCAGAGAACGACGATCTCCAGGGCTTGTCTGCGAAGGAATTGCATCAAAGAGACTGATGTCGAGCGTATCTATTCTTTTGGTCCATTCATCCATATTGGGTACACCAGCACTGCACACCCTACAATGACTCAACCATACAGTTAATAAATGTCATCATATTCAGGACTGCCTGCTCACCCTGACAAATCTCAGGAACTTTTCCACAATCAGTCGTACAAGTAATCGCACAGTCTGTCGTATGGCCGGCGGATGAGACAAGCCCTCTATTTCCATGCATTTTGCCGAATAAGCCAAAGGATGAACCACAGAAATCATCTCACTGCGAGCCTCAGGCCAGAGGTCCTTTCTCGCCGACACTTCCTCATACTTCTCCGAAGAAAGATAAACCAATATATTTTGTCTGTACCAGTATGCAACGCATGATTCATTCCAGATACGCGGTCTGATCAGATCCAGACCGACAAATCCATGTTGCGCAAACATTTCTTTCCAATAATCCTGCCATTGTTCATTTTGATGACAAACCCCTCCTTGCCTGGGAATCGCAGCCGAAAAAATAACGACTGGACCAAGCCTGGTCAAAGACTCGACAAATCTGTCAGCATATTCAGGAGAAAGATGTTCAGCCACCTCCAATGACATAACAAGATCAAAACTTCTATCCATTGACAAGGGTTTCTCAAAATCATGTGTCATGAATTCATTAACATCCATCTGCAGGAATTCACGAGGCACTTCCTTTTGATCAATGCCCAAAACATCCCGACATCCATATTCCTTAAAAACCTTTAGCCACGTTCCCACACCACATCCGATATCAACGACATTCCTGGGCCGAAATACATCCATTATCAACGGCACTATTTTCTCGGCAGATTGTCGCGTGTGACTATCACGCGTGGAATAAAATTCTTCCGAATATGTATTTTCCATAAGCTATCCCTATCCTGTTGAATCCTTTTTGTGCCAGAATTGAAGACCTGGAATCGATTCGAAATGCCAACCGAACTTACCTGGCCAGGAATCGGGCAATACTTTGCCAATGTAGGCAATGGAAAGGGTTCTAAACCAGGTTGCGAACATATTACTCTCATTTACACCTGAATACATTTTCTCGTGGCCATACTGAAAACTCTGCCCCCTTTTGAAAACAAATCCGCCATCTGGATTCATATTTACAAGAACCCATGGAACAGCACGATAAAGCGCATTATTTATCTCTGATTTCCGGTAATCTGTCATGGCTGTCAGTCGACAGAGGGGGTCTATGCTGTCTATATCATCGCAGGCCGATGAATTTATCGAATAATCAAACCCGCCAAATGCATTCTGGGTCGATAAAAGACTGTCAATGGCCTTGTCCGGGCACTTAATTGACAGTTTATCGTAAAAATAAAATATCCAGAGGTGATAAGCGATTTTAACCCCATTATTAACCAAATCTTTCCTCCCATATCCAGTGCACCAGCAACCCGTTTCCTGGTCTATCTGCTCATCCAAAAGACTGATAATTTTCTTAATGGCTGTATCAGCCCATACTGCATTTTGAAAGTCTCTCGCATATTGTAGAAAAGTAACAACAGAGAGAGGCAGGTGGGCATTCATCTGATCGGATGGATTTTGCGTTATATGTAAATCCTTGAACCATGATTCTATAAATGCCTCATTTTTGAATGATTCCAGAATGCCAAACGGTTTATCAGGAACCGCACCAAGGCAAGTCAACGCCATGACAGCATGAAGAGTAAGATGTCTCCAACCCCACCAGTCTGCGGTATCAGCAAGCTCACATTCAACTGCCGGATCTCTGAACAATCCATCATCCGACTGAAAAGATTTGATATATGCGATCCACTCTTCCCTTTGACGTGCTGTCAGGCTGAAAAGATCCCCATACAAATGCCGGGTCAGTACTGCATACGTAGAGGCATACAATACCGCACTTTTCTGGCATGGAGCATACCTGTACCGTCCATAAGGCTGATCCCAAAAACGCATACTCTCAACAAACCGCAATGTTTGCGCCCTGACATCAGTCATTTTCAAGCTGTCACGTATCTCGTAAACTCGATGGGAAAGCCGTCTTTTCAGGTCATGATCCAAAGCCAAGGCTTGAAATTCTGGCGTGTAAATATATTTACAATAAAGATATCTCCAGAAAGAAAGGACAGCAGCACAAACACCGTCATTCTTGACGCCAATATAAAAATTTCTCGCTATATTCTGAATATTCACTATTACTGGCGGGCATTTTGTTAATCAGGACAGCGAAAGTTCTCCGTCAGGTATTACCAATCCACAGCTCGAAGTAAACTCACGTCCCGAGTTAAAAAGGTCTATTGATTCAACATAAAACGTCGCCGCGTTTTCTATTTTATCAATATAAACTCCTGCAGCATACTGCGCCATACTCAGGTATATCTTGTACATTCCGGGCGCAAATTTAATCGCAGGTATTTCCAGAACAATTCGCCTGGGTGTTTTCTTCTTCTCCCCGGGATACATCCACGTGGCAGATGATGTCACCCACTGGCCTGCAGGCGTAAGGATTGCCACGCAATAGTCCGAACCGGGATAGTTTTCCGTATTCTCAAGTTCAACTTCAATCTTGATTGGACTCAACAAAAGAAATGTTTCCCGTGGTTTATCATCCTTATCAAGTATTCTGATTTTCTTAAAAATCTTGGCTTGATGTACTTTGTCGTGCACCTGTCCAAGGTCCATAAAACCATCTTCCAAATAGTTAACAACTCTATCCGACATGTTGATGTATTGATTTACAGCGTCATTGGACGTGCCATTATAAGTCAATTGTCCTTTTGAAAGAAGAATTCCTTTTTGACACAACTGCTGAATTGCCGCCATATTGTGACTCACAAATAATACTGTCCGTCCTTCTCTGGTGGCGACGTCGCTCATCTTCCCAAGACATTTCTTCTGGAAGGCGGCATCACCGACGGCAAGGACTTCATCAACAATCAGAATCTCGGGATCAAGATGTGCGGCAACAGCAAATGCCAGGCGAACATACATGCCGGATGAATACCGTTTCACAGGCGTATCAATAAATCTCTCTACCTCGGCGAAGGCAACAATCTCGTCAAACTTTGATTCTATCTCCTTCTTCCTCATCCCGAGAATGGCGCCATTAAGAAATATGTTCTCACGACCGGTCAGCTCAGGATGAAACCCAGTCCCAACCTCCAGCAGGCTGCCAACCCTGCCCCGCATCACCGCCCGCCCACTCGTCGGCTCAGTTATCCTGGACAAGATTTTGAGCAATGTGCTCTTTCCTGCACCGTTCCGTCCGATTATCCCCAGCACCTCACCGCGCTTGACCTCGAATGAAATGTCCTTCAAAGCCCACAACTCATCGCGAGTTGTGATGTTATCGGTTATTAGATCATGGTTATTGGTTGCCGACGTGAGATCTGTACCCTGCGGACTGTTGACCGTATCTTTATTATTAACTGATAACTGCCGACCGATAACTGCCTCATGGCGGGCTTCTCCTACTATTCCCATTTCAGACTCCGGATCACGCCCCCTCACCCGATGCCACAGCCGCTCCGCCGCCTCACGGAGAGAATCCACGCCGATCTCACCAAGCTTGTAACGCTTGGAAATTCGCTCCACTGATATGATTGTGTCGCTCATGGAAATAATGTTGCTAATTGTTATGTTGTCGAGTTGTTAGGGTTCAGACAAGAAAGAAAATTGTTAGGTTGTTGGCCAGAGATCAGGAAAGTTGTCAAGTTCTTTGGTTTGTCAGTATACCTGGCAACCATCAACTCAACAACTAACAACCCTCCTTTCCCGGAACTCCTGCTTTTGCACATTTCTGTAAATACGCTATATAACCGTTCAGAACCTTCCATGTCTTCGCCTGTAAGTCACGTAAATCATTATATCGCTCCTGAGTAAGATATCCTTCATCCAGCGCACAATTCAAATGTTCCAGAGACTCTACAAGTGAACCACGTGCTTGTCTGCAGAATTGGAGATTCTCCTGGTGATGATGCCTTCCAAAACCTTCGGCAATATTGGCAGGCACAGACCGCGAAGCCCTTATCATTTGATCAGTTAAACGATGAGATTCCCTTTTCGGCAAGCCATGACAAAACTCGGAAATCTGTTTACGAAAATCCCTGGCCAACTTATAGGCTTCAATTTCTTCAAATGACACAAAAGAACTCATATTCCTCCAACAACTCAACAATCAACAAGGCTTCGCCCTCGATTCATCAAATTATCCGATATAATGTTCTCATCATGTCCCGTAATTAAATGATCCAATACTTCATAACACTACTGTCCGGTTAAAAACCCTTTAGAATCAACTGATTTCGAACGTCCATCTTCTTGATTTGCAACCGATGTTTGGCAAAGGCCTGTAAAATGG
>MHBM01000098.1 GCA_001804885.1 Lentisphaerae bacterium RIFOXYA12_FULL_48_11 | reverse complement strand
TACATCGATTATATAAGGCTGAACTTAAGATCAGCCATTTTTAAACCGGACAGTAGTGATAATAATAACAGAATGAATTTGTCATAATCAAAGGGTAAATCATGATTATCTGCGATATCAGAAGAGGAGTTGTCGGTATTGTTGCATTGCTATGTTTAATACAGCCCTCGGAAGGCCAGGCGCAACGCATTAGAGAAGCGCTGGACCAGGTTGCATCGAAGACTGGAGGAACTGATGAAAAAGGTTTTTCCAGGCTTGAGTTGACAGTGGATGGAGTGGTTCGCGAAGCGCTTGTTTATGTTCCGTCCGGCGCGAAAACCAACAGTACCTCTGTGGTTTTTGTTTTTCATGGACATGGCGGATCGTCTCGAAATGCGATCCGTAGTTTCGGCATGCACAGGCATTGGCCTGAGGCTATCTCGGTTTATATGCAGGGGTTGAATACGCCCGGACGCTTGACGGATCCTGAAGGTAAAAAGCCCGGCTGGCAGTCGGGGCCTGGCAAAGAAGGTGACCGCGACATTAAATTCTTTGACATGCTTTTCGCACAGTTGAAACAGGATTACCGGGTGGATGAGAAAAGTGTTTACGTAACCGGTCATTCGAATGGAGGTCAGTTCAGTTATCTGCTCTGGGCAATGCGTGATAGTCAGATTGCGGCAGTAGCGCCATCAGGTGCCGTTGGTACTTTCTTTGACATTCTGAAGCCTAAACCCGCCATGCACATTGCCGGCGACAAGGATCCTCTTGTGAAATTCGAGTGGCAGAAAAAGATGATGGAAACGTTGCGAAAGCTTAACGGTTGTGAAGCGGAGGGACAGGAGTGGGCTCCCGGTTGCATAATTTATCCGTCGAAGCTTGATGTTCCGTTTGTAACTTTCATATATCACGGCGGTCACGAGTTTCCATCAGAGGCTCCGCCTCTTATTGTAAAATTTTTCAAAGAGTATCATTTGCGTGATGTTGGAAATAAAGGAGGTTGACCGGAAAGTCATGTTGCGTTTGACCGGAATATTAGTATTCAGGCTCTTGTTTTGTCTTTGGATTGTAGAGGTTGCCGATGGTGCTTCGGATCGAGCCGACATTTCGCTTGTATCCATGGATTTAACGGTGCCGCCGGTCGTTTATGGCGAGCCGGTACCAGGTAAAAGGGTCTTGCAGGCTTTGCCGCAATACAGCGACTCCAATGTTCGCCATGCGATGTATCTTCCGACGGATTGGAAGAAGGGGAAAACTTATCCCGTAATAATGGAATATGCGGGCAATGGACGGGTGATTGCGGACGGGACTCCATGTCTCGGTTACGGAATCAGCGGAGGAACGGGGTTTATCTGGGTTTGTCTGCCTTATGTCAGCCAGGATCGCAAAAGTGACATGAAGAACTGGTGGGGCGATGTTAATGCGACTGTCGCGTACTGCAAGGAAACCGTACGGCTGGTCTGCAGGGAATGGGGCGGTGATGCCGGGAATGTTTTTATTTCGGGATTCTCGCGTGGTTCCATTGCGTGTAATGTAATTGGTATGCACGACGATGAGATTGCCGGGCTATGGAAGGGTTTCATCTGTCACAGCCACTACGATGATGGCAGATGGAGCGGAACGGATGCTGCCGGGGCTGTAGAGCGGATTAAACGGCTCGGTCGGAAACCTCAGTTCATCAGCAATGAAGTGCCTGTTGTTGAGAAAGAGCGCATTGAAGAATATCTCAGGAGGATTTGCCCGCAGGGGCGGTTTACATTTGTAACCCTTCCTTATTTCAATCATACGGAAACGTGGGTTCTTCGTGATATCAGGGAGCGGGACTTGCTCAGAGAATGGCTGCGCAGGCAGATAACTTCTGAAAAGGATGAAGCCATGGTGGTGCCTCTCTGGCCGGGACAGCCGTCGAGGTTTGTTGAAAATGTCCCTTCCGAGCTGCAGAATGAGCACGAGCAGATAAGCAGGCTTTCAATTCCTTCCATCGCTGTTCATGTTCAACAGTAATTCGTCGCCGGTTTTCCTCCAACCAGTTGGCCAGACCTGCTCATAAAATGGGTTACAGGCGATTTGCGTAGTCCATGTGCTGTGGGTAATAATAAGATCTGATCAGAATACAGAACTGTTTTCTGCCAATGCTAGGCTTTGTTCTGACTTTCCGCAGGCGGATCCGGTGTTTCTGAAATCTGGGCGGTTTCGCGGAGCTTGTCGACAAAACGTCCGATTTCATCGTTCTTGCGCTGATCGTGAATTGTCTTCTTTATATCCTTGCTGACTTTCTCGAACTGGAGCGGCGCTGCGGGACGTTTATCGTGCAGCTTTGCGATGTGATAACCGAACTCGGTTCGGAATACGTCGCTTACCTGGCCGGGTTCGAGGGCGAAAATGACTTTCTCGAAAGAGTCGACCATGGCGCCGCGCGGGAACCAGCCGAGATCTCCTCCGTTATCATTACAGCTGGAGTTTTGTTTAGCCAGCTGCGCGAAGTCGGCACCTTTAACTGCCTGTTCCCTGATGTTCATCATTGCTGCCTGGAAAAGGCCGAAATCATCGTCGCGGGAGGGTTGGCGAAGAATATGGGAGGCATGAACCATCTCGGGTGACTGAAATTCGTTCTGATGTTCGTTGTAGAAGGCACGGCACTCTTCTTCTGCCGGTACAGGAACATCTTTGCAGATCTGATCAAACAGCTTTTCCAGTTTGATGCTGTCGGATATGCCGGATTTAAGCCTGGCGACCTCTTCAGCTGGCATACTTGCCGCGGATTCTTCACTTCCGTATTGCTTGATCAGGTTGGAGAAGTTGCGGTCGATCTCGGCCTGGGAAATGGCGGGGATGGTTTTGCGAGCTTCCTGAGCAAGAAGCTGGCGTTCTATGGCATTTTCTCTGGCATCCGATGCTATCTGTGTTTCGTGATCCTTGAGTTCTTCCGGAGACATTCTTTCGCCATAACGCTGTCTAAGAACGGACAATTCCTGTTCAATCAGTGCCTGGTCAATCTTTTCGCCATTTACCGTAATGCTCATGAGTTATTTTTTCCTGTTTGAGACTTGAAATGTGCTGAAAAAATCTGACTAATACAAGGCCAAAGAGCAGGAATTACGTAATTTGTCTTTGGAGATATACAATGACTGAAAATCAGTGGAAACAGTTGGTGAAGGTTGTTCAGGGTGGAATTGTCAAACCTGTACCGTCCGGGTTCATAATCGACAGTCCATGGCTGCCGGGTTGGGCTGGCTATTCCATAATGGATTATTTTGCTTCTGAACGGATATGGCTTGAAGCAAATCTCAAGGCTATACGAAATTTTCCTGATGCGATATTTTTGCCTGGTTTTTGGTCGGAATATGGGATGTGTACGGAGCCTTCGGCCTTTGGTGCCAAATGCGTGTTCCATGAAAAAGATCTCCCGTTTGCGGACAAGATGGTCGAAACGCCGGAGCAGATGACGTCCTTGCGAAAGCCTGATGTAAAGACAGATGGGCTCCTTCCCTTTACCCTCAGACGTCTTCAGCATTTGCGTGAATCGATAGAGAAGGAAGGGCACTTAATTAAATTTGCTGTGGCGCGTGGCCCCTTGAATATCGCCTCGTTCCTGATGGGTACAACGGAGTTCATGATCGCGCTGAAAGAGTCACCGCAGGAAAGTCATTCGATGCTCAATACCATAACGGATTTTCTGTGTGACTGGCTGCGTCTGCAGAAGGAATCAATTCCAACAATAGATGGTATATTCCTGCTGGATGATCTTGCGGGATTTCTTGGTGAGGAGGATTTTGCTGAATTCGCTTCGCCGTACCTGAAGCGATCGTTCAATGCATTTGAGTCAAGTGTACGATTCTTCCACAATGATGCGGGAGGGTTGGTGTGTGCCCCGCATCTACCTGACATTGGCGTTAACCTGTTCAATTTCAGCTTTCAGCATGGATTGAATGAAATGCTTGAGAAGACTGGCGGAAAAGTATGTCTTCTTGGCAATTTGCCACCACGTGATGTGTTGGCTGGCGGCAATCCGGAAGATGTGAGAAAAGGCGTGAAGGCAATGTTTGAAGGTGTTGATGACAAAAGAATGATCATTGCCTCATGTGGTGGGGGAATGTCGCAAAATACCCCAACCGAAAACATTAAAACGTTCATCGACACTGTAAAGAGCCTGTAGGTGGCCTCATCGATACGGGATGGTTTTCCTGTATCAGGCCATGGGCTGTTCTTCGCTGATTTCAAGCCATTTTAAGGCTTTCTTGGGATCATTAAAGAACTTGATTTGGATGCCTCTGTTGTATCCAACGGTTTCAAAGAAGTCGGAAAGCTTGTCTGTTTCGTAGTTGGTAAAGCAAAAAGCCATACTGAGGGCTGAAATACCTTCTTTCTCGAAAAATGAACCGGACTCCTGTGCACCTGCGACAGTCATGCTGCGTTTTGGGGCACATGCTTCTACAAGAACTTTTCGAAGATTTGTTTTCTTGCAGGTTTCTGCTAGACGTTTCCACTGTTCCATGACCGATTCTTTTGTTATTTCAAAGTCTGGATCACAGACAATTTGTATGTGGTCATGCTTAACATTAAACTGGTATCCTGATTTCATGCTAAAAAACCGACTTTGTGCTTATTGTATAAAACTGAATAATTTCAGTCAATGTTTCCTACTTATTAAGTGTTCGGTGCGAACAATCTCTTTACAGGGGTGAATAATCCTATATATGTTTTGTTGCGGTTGGCTATATTTTGTTCATCATGTTCCGACAGGGAATGTCTTAAAGGGGGGGGATGAATGCTATGTTTGGAAATTTAATCACAGGTATGATCTTGTCAATTATCGTGGCGGGTTGGTGCCCTGCCGCGCAGGTTCCTGGCCGGGTGATGCCTGCTGCCAGTGAATTTGTGGTTTTAAAGGCGGAAATTGTGTCCAGCCGGGACTGGGATATGAAACGGCTTCAGAGGGAGACGTTGCGAAAAGAAGCGCTGATTCTCGATTCTGATCATACTCCGGTTGACATTGTCTGGCGCCGAACAACAGCACTTCTGGCCGATATCAAGGCTATGAAGAATGCCCCAGATCTTTCCAGTGAAGCTACGGCCCTTGAGACTTTGAGGCCGGAGATGGAGAACATTAGAAAGCAAAAAGATGCCCCGGAAATTTTGCAGATTGCGTTGTTTGAGAAAATTACGGCACTCAGGCGCAGGGTTGCTTTCAAGAATCCGCTTCTTGATTTCAGCGATATCATTTTCCTCAAGCACAACAAGCAGTCGCGTGGCGATATTCACATGATTGATCAGTATCTTGGTTTCAATGCCGAGGAAAAGGGTGGAGTCTATATACTTGAAAATGCTTTTTCAGGACAGCCGACAGTAAAGAGTCTGCTTGGTGATTCTTCTGTGGAGGACGGCAGGCTAAAGGGATGGAAACTTCAGGACAACGGGTCTTTCATCTCGCTTGATCTTGATTATGACGGTAAGTCTATTCTTTTTGGTTTTACCGAAGCCGAGAAAGACATTCCTGAGAAGCCGGACTACAGTACGCAGATGTATGATGAAAACGAACTGTTGAAGCGCATGCCCAGATACAGGAGTTATTATTATTCTCCGGAAAGAACGTATCACATTTTCAGGGCACGTGTAGACGGCTCAGGTCTTAAGCAATTGACTGATGGTAAATGGAATGAGTTTGATCCGGTATTTCTGCCTAATGGGCGGATTGTTTTTATATCGGAGCGTGCCGGCGGAGCCTGCCGCTGTGGCGCAAGGCCTTTACCATCGGCTACACTGTTTTCCATGATGCCGGACGGTAGCGATATTATCCAGCTGAGCTGGCATGATACGAATGAATGGCATCCAAGCGTGGATAACCATGGGATGATTGTTTATACCCGCTGGGATTACGTGGACAGGGATTCAGACATTGCTCATCATATCTGGCACTGCTTTCCGGACGGCCGTGACCCGCGGTCCATGCATGGCAATTACCCTGATATACGTGAATTACGCCCCTGGATGGAAATGTCTGTCAGGGCTGTACCTGATTCGGAAAAATACATGGCCGTAACGGCGCGGCATCACGGCCAGGCCTATGGTTCTCTTGTCATGATAGATTTGAAGGAAAAGGATAATCGCGCAACATCACAAGTTAAGAGAATTACTCCTGAGACCCCGTTTGGTGAGTCTGAGTCGGTGCCGGGAATTGCGGATGAGGTTGGCGGGAAGAAACGCAAGAATAAGGGCGTTCCTGCTGTACCGGCGGAACGATACGGTTCGCCATGGCCCCTGGGGGAGGATTACTGTCTTTGCGTTTATGATTCCGAGTGTTCTGCGTACGGCATTTACCTGGTGGACAGCTTCGGCAATCGCGAATTGATCTATCGTGACCCGGAAATTGCATGTCTCGACCCGATTCCTCTGAAACCCAGAATCCGACCGCCTGTGATTCCTGTCAAGACCATGCAGGCGAAGGCTGACCGTGCAGATGGGCAGGTTGATCTGTCTGTTGGAAGGGTGGCGATAATGAACGTTTACGAGAGTGAGCTGGCATGGCCTGGGGGTGTCAAGGTCAGGGAATTGCGGGTGGTAAATATCTTTCCCAAGAATAATTCGATTGCTGATGATCCACATATTGGGCTGGCGGCACAGTCGCTTTGTCGCGGAGTATTGGGTACGGTTCCTGTAGAAGAGGATGGCAGCGTATACTGCGAGGTGCCGGCCGGTGCCGGCATATATTTCCAGGCTTTGGATGAGAACGGAATGATGGTTCAGAACATGAGGTCTGATACTTATGTACATCCCGGCGAAACCTTGTCATGCATTGGCTGTCACGAGGCCAAGCACAATATTATGGACAACAGGCAGCGCAAGATGCCGATTGCCATGACACGTGCTCCTGCAAAGCTCAGGCCGGAAGCTGAAGGGTCATACCCGTTAACATTTCCGCGGCTGGTTCAACCGGTCCTTAACAAGCACTGTGTTTCCTGTCACGATCGTAGTAAGAAAGCGCCAAGCCTTCATGGCGATGAGTTTGGTGTGAACGGCTGGTCCAAAGCATTTATAACGCTCAGCAAATATGCCTGGGGTAAAAGTGGCGGCAATGGTGTAGCTTTAAGGGAGGGGCAGTATTCGATACCTGGTAAGGATGGTGCGCGGGTTTCAAAGCTTTATAACATGCTCAGGAAGGGGCATGGCGATGTGAATCTAACACCGGAAGAGATGCGCAGGATTACATTGTGGATAGACTGCAATAGTAATTTCTATGGGGCGTACCACGACGTGGAGAAACAGGCGCGCGGAGAGGTTGTGGAGCCAAGATTTGGCGTGCCGGACTGGGCGAATTTCAAGAAACTAGTTCGTTAGAATATTGTTTGTGAGAAGAATTAGACTTCAGAAGCCAGGGGCGCCGGATAAGGTGCAGAATAATGCATATCAAATGCTTGGCTGTTCTTGCCATTGAAGGCGACTTGGTTGTACAATTACCCACGGTTAGGAAAGCTAAACATGGCAAAAAGCAGTGTAGATCTTATCTGTAGTGTGGCAGAGCTTGCAGGGCTTTTTGAGAAAGGGCACGGCCTTGAGAGCTTTCTGCAGAAGGTTGTCAGCGTTATCGCATGGCATATGAAGGCCGCTGTCTGTTCAGTTTACATGTTTGATGAGGAGAAGCAGGAGGTAGTTCTTACGGCCAACCAGGGACTCAATCCAGGGGCGATAGGGAAACTGAGGCTCAAGCTTGGCGAAGGTATTGTCGGGCGTTCGCTTCTCGAGTTGCGTCCGATAATGGAAGGTACGTCCCGGAATAACCCTTATTTCAAGTATATTCCCGGAATTGGCGAGGAAAACTACCAGGCTTTTCTTGCGGTTCCAATCCTGCGTGGCCTTACGCGTGTAGGCGTGCTGGCGGTCCAGGATCCTGCGTTTGATTACTTTGACGATAACGACGCGAAGGCGCTTCGTGCCATTGCCACACAACTTGCAGGAACAATTGAAAGTGCGAAATTGCTGATGAGCCTTCATGGCAGGGAGGAGCATTCGCATGTTGTTCCCGAATCCATGCCTGTGGATATTAAATTCCTGCATGGTACTCCAGGTTCTTCAGGTACAGCATTGGGCGGCTCAATAGTATTTGATGATGAACTGCTTGATGTTTCAGTTGAGGAGAATCTTCCAGCAGTCTCGATCGATGATTTCAACAAGGCTTTGGATACTACTGAGGAACAGTTGAAGAAGTTCCAGCTGGATATGGAGGAGCGTCTCGCTGATATAGCGTCACTGATATTCAGCGCCCATCTGTTGATTCTCAGGGATACGGAATTTTCCGGGGCGATGTTGAAGCTTGTTGAGCAGGGAGTTCATCCTGCAGTGGCTGTCAGCCGGGTTGTTGAAGATTTCTGCAGGATGTTTGCAAACAGTGAGAATACGCGTTTGCAGGAGAAAGTTCATGATGTTCGTGATCTTGGAAGCCGTATATTGAGGAATCTGACCCGGGTGGACCGGGCAATGCCTGATTTCAGCGGGAGCATAATCATTGCTGAATCGTTGCTTCCTTCCGATCTTGTCAGGATGTCTGCCCAGAAGGTGGGGGGTATTGTGCTTGTCAGTGGAGGGGCTACGGCTCATCTTTCGATCCTTGCGCGTTCTCTGGACTTGCCGATGATTATAGTCCATGACAAGCGTCTTCTTAAGTTGCCGGCAAATACGCCATTGATTGTTGATTCTGAACAGGGTGCTTTGTTTATCAGGCCGGATGCGGAGGTTGTGAGAAACTTTGAGTTGTTACAGGAAACCAAGAAAAAGGCGGCGGAGATTGAGTCGACAATAAATCCTGAGACATGCACAAGCGATGGTACGGTTATCAGGCTGCTGGCTAATATCAATCTGCTCAGTGATCTCGATGTTGCAAAACGACTTAAGGCTGAGGGCATAGGGCTTTACCGTTCAGAGTTTCCGTTTGTGGTGCGGAATGATTTTCCGTCGGAGGAGGAGCAATACAGGGTATATAAGAAACTGGCGGACGGGATGCCGGGTCGTGAGGTGGTTTTTCGCACGCTGGATATAGGAGGGGATAAGATGCTCTCCTATTTCCAGACAGGTAACGAGGCCAACCCTTTTCTTGGTCTCAGGGCGATAAGGCTTTCCCTGCGTTACCGCAATATTTTTGCGCCTCAGATACGTGCGCTGCTTCGAGCAGGTGTCGGCGGTGAATTGCGCATAATGTTTCCTTTTGTATCGTCAGTAGACGACTTTATTGAGGCCAGGGATTTTGTACGGGAATGCATTGTACAGCTGGGCCATGAGAATATACCGCACAATAACACCCCGCTGTTCGGCATAATGGTCGAACTGCCTGCCGCAGTTGAGATCATAGAGGAACTTGCCTATGAAGTGGATTTTATGAGCATTGGAAGCAACGACCTTGTTCAGTACATCCTTGCGGTGGACCGTACCAACGAGAAGATCGCAGATCTTTACATGCCTCATCATCCGGCAGTGTTGCGTTCCCTGAAGAAAATTGCTGATGCAGCCCAGAAGTTCAAAAAACATCTTTCAATATGTGGTGACATTGCATCATCGAAGGTCATGTTGCCGTTTCTGCTGGGAATTGGAATCAAGACGCTGAGTGTTGATATACGTCGACTGGCCCAGGTACAGCAGATTGTTGCGTCTATAGACATAACGCAGGCCAGGGCAAATGCAATGGCAATGCTCCAGTGTTCACGTATCAGCGAGATTAATGCGTTGTTGGAGACAGAGAAAAGCAAAACCTGATCGGAACCTTTGCCTGAGCAGCAATCATTCGAAATCATGGTTTATTTCAACATTTGAGGCGGTTTCTAATTTCCAGCAGACTGTAACTTTGTGTCTTCGTTTGTGCTGTTAAAGGAGAATAGGAATGAGGATAGATTTATTAAGATGGTTTTTAGCTCTGTTTCTGTTGTCTGTGTCTTCATTACATGCGCAGCAATCTGTACAGCCGCCGAAGGGTGAGCCGACCAATGCCAAAGAGGCCGCCGCACAGAAGGCGGCTGCGGACAAGAAGCTCGACGATGATTACCAGTCAATTGTGGCCGGGATGCCACCTGGCCAGCAGGCCTGGGAACGCGTTTTGCAGGAGAACCTTGGGGGGTTCTACCTGCCCCTTCACAAGCGTGACAAGGTGGCAGGCAGATCCAATGCGTGGGATTTTGTTCAGGATGATCCGAAACTGCCGCGTGTGCTGTTGATCGGTGATTCCGTATCGCGTGGCTACACTCAGTCTGTGCGCAAGGCTATGGCTGGTAAGGCCAATGTCCATCGTGCCCCGGCGAACTGCGGGCCGACTGCCGCTGGAATTAAGAAGATCGACATATGGCTCGGAGATGGAAAATGGGATGTTATTCATTTCAATTTTGGTATTCATGATCGTTCCACGCCGGCTGCCGACTATGCTCAGCGCCTGGATCAACTCATTGAGCGAATGCAAAGGACCGGTGCGAAGCTTGTATGGGCCAGTACAACTCCTATTCCTGATGATCCGGCGAAGAAACAGACGGCCGTATCAATTGTCGAACATAACCAGATTGCCGCGGAAATCATGAAAAAACAAGGCGTTGCTGTAGATGATCTTTTTACATCTATCACGCCACATCTTGCCAGGGTGCAAAATCCGAATGATGTTCATTTCAACGCCGAAGGTTATGAATTGCTTGGGAAGAAAGTGGCTGAGTCTATTCTTCAACTTCTCAAATAAGACGCCCGAAAAGGAAGGTAGCCGTGGATCAACATCTTCTGCGAGAGATGTCAATAAGTCGGCGTCACAGTGCATGTCTAATGCTGGTAATCGCTGCTTTTATTGCTGGACCGCTGGCTGCTAAGAATGTGCAGGATGAAAGTTCCGCGCTGTTCGACGGTGGCAAGATCTTGCGGCTGAAGATAGAGATCACGCCAGAAGAAGTCACGCGCATCAAGGCCGATAATAGACCTTATGTTCGATGTACGGTTATCGAGAATGACAAGGTTACGTACAACAACGTAGGCGTTAAATTAAAAGGTGCGGCAGGCAGTTTTCGTGAGTTCGACGATCGACCTGCGCTGACGCTGAACTCGGACAAGTTCAGCAAGAAGCAATCGTTTCATGGCCTTGATAAGTTTCATCTCAACAATTCGGTACAGGATGAATCTTATCTCAATGAATTGATTTGCGCAGAGATCTTTCGTACTGCCGGGTATCCTGCTCCTCGGGTAACTCATGCCAGGGTATGGCTGAATGGACGCGACGTCGGATTATATGTGCTCAAGGAGGGTTTTGATTCGAAATTCCTGAAACGACACTTTCCCAGGCATGACGGTAATCTTTACGATGGTGGATTCGTGCAGGATATTGATGCCAGCTTGGAAAAGGATGAAGGCAAAGGTTCGGATGATCGCGCAGATCTGTACGCGCTTGCCCTCGCAGCTCGCGATCCTGACCCGGAAAAGCGCTGGGCCTTGGTCAATGAATACGTGGACATCGATACATTTGTCACGTTCATGGCGCTGGAGCGGATGACCTGCCATTGGGATGGATACAGTATGAACATGAATAACTATCGTGTTTACTTTGATCCCGCCCGTGGCGGCAAAGTGGTTTTTCTTCCGCATGGTATGGACCAGATGTTTGGTGATCCTGGCATGGGGCTGTTTGATCAGCAAAATCCGCTTATTTCGTCGGTAGTACTTCAGAGCAATGAAGGCTGGAAGGCATATCGAAAACGTGTGCACGACCTGCTGCCGATCTTCTCGCCCGCAGACAGGTGGCTCTCGCGTGTGGATGATGTCGCAAAACGACTGCAGCCGGTAATTAAAGAAATTAGCGAAGAAGCAGCCAAGTCTTACTTGGAACGGATCAAGGAGCTTAAGGAGCACATTGCGCAAAGAGCCGACAACCTGAAGGAACAGGATCAGCAATCGGATCCGGAATTCCTTGCATTCGACGATAAGGGAATTGCCGGCCTGACCGACTGGTATACTGCCAGTGAATCAGATGGCGTCAAGCATGAGGAAGTCGACTTGCCTGGAAACAAAAAGGGCTATTCGATCGATGCCGGAACAAACGGGCAATGCGTGGCATCGTGGCGCCGTAAAGTTCTGCTGGGTCCCGGCGTGTATCAGCTGAATGCGCGTTGTCAGACAAAGGGGGTAGTCCCTCTTGATAGTAACGATAACAGTGCGGCAGGAATTCGCGTTTCTCATTCCGAGAGGAATTCCAAATTGCTCGGTACGGCCACCTCGACGTTGCTTGCATTCGGTTTTAAGGTTGTCGAAGATCGCCGCGAAGTCGAATTGGTTCTTGAGCTCAAGGCCAGGAGGGGAAAGGTAATCTTCGAAGCTGATACACTTGTTCTTGTCTGCAGAACAAAAGGCCGTGCAAAGTAAGTATGTGATAATGCGATATTCAGTAGGTGCAAAGACGTGCAGAAAATGGCATTGTTTATGAATTGGAAATCAAATCATACCGAAAGGAAAGTTGAAGATATGAAGAAGAGAATAATCGGGTTACTGGCGGTTCTTGGTGTGGCAGGAATGATTGTTTCTGCGGCTGAGCCTGTTGCGGAGCAGCCGATTCAAGCCGGGAAAGGTCATCCTTTCGTCTGTACGGATTATACGCAGGGAAAGGTGTTTATTGTTTCGGCTGATGGCAAGGCGGAGTGGGAATACAAAGCCGGATCGTGCAACGATATCTGGGTGTTGCCGAACGGCAATCTTCTGTTCAATACCGGGCATGGCGTACAGGAGGTAACCCGCGACAAGAAGCTGGTTTTTGATTATACCGGATCACTGGTCAAGAAGACAGTAAAGGAGAAGAACGGCACGACAAAAGAAGTTGAGGGTCCGTCGGAAATATACGCCTGTCAGCGCCTGGCCAATGGTAATACATTCATTGGTGAGTGTAACTCCGGAAGGCTTCTCGAGGTTGCCCCGGATGCCAAAACCATAATCAAGGAAGTCCGATTGCTTCCGGAAGGCAAGGATGGCGGGCACGGCTATATACGTAATGCCCGTGTTCTCCCAAATGGCAATTACCTTGTTTCCCATTACGGGGAGCAGATGGTGAGAGAGTATGATCCACAGGGTAAGGTTGTCAGGGAGATCCCTGCACCTGGCGGTGTACACAGTTGTATCAGACTGCCCGACGGCAATACGCTTATTGCCTGTGGTGATCGGCCGGGTGGGTCCAAAATTGTTGAGGTTGATAAAGACGGTAAGATTGTCTGGCAGGTGACGAGTGATGATTTACCAGGGATAAGCTTGAAGCTCATGACTGGTCTGCAGAGACTGCCGAATGGCAATACTGTCATGTCCAACTGGCTGGGCCACGGGCAGTTCGGTAAAGCTCCTCACGTGATTGAAGTGACACGTGACAAGAAGGTTGTGTGGACCTTTGCGGATCACAAGACGATGAAGACGATTTCCAGTATTCAGCTGCTGGATGTGCCTGGTGATGTGACGAAGGGTGAGATTCTGCACTGATTATGGACCTGGTTTGTGTTCCGGGGGCAAAATCACCCAACCCTGCCAGGTTTTCTGCAGAGGAAAACTAGGTGCACGGTAATTTGCAGGTCCAAGTTGATCGAATGTATGCTGGTTTATCCATGCGGGAGGAGATTATGAGAAGAATATTTTTTGCGATAGCCTTGCTGTTTGTATCTTTTGGCGTTCTGAATGCCGTGGAGGAAGGGTTTGCGCTGACTGGCAAGGGCGAGTTTTTCAAGGCTGGACCGCATAAGTCGCTCAATCTTAAAGATGAAGTAACGCTTGAAGCATGGATCAAAGCGAAACCGATGAAACAGGGTGGCGGCCGGATACTCGACA
>MHBM01000097.1:4541-13897 GCA_001804885.1 Lentisphaerae bacterium RIFOXYA12_FULL_48_11 | reverse complement strand
AATGTATGGCCCGGGTGGGTAGGAACCGTGAAATCAGGTTTGATCCTCAAAGCCAATTCCCATGCATCCTTCGCATCCTTCACGACAAAATCCTCGCTGGAAACGAATTTTCGTGCTCGGCACTCCGGATTGTTGTCCACAAGAATTACCCGCGCCATTTGCTCCTTGAAGTACCTGCAAGCCTGTGTCCCATACTTTCCACCACCGATTACCAACACCGTTTTGTTGTTTATCGATTCTTTCATTCGCTCTCCTTTATGATTTCCGGATGTATTCTTTTCAGTAGTTCGGGAAGCCCATATAAAATCAATCTTGGCGTAGGAATAGTGATGACATGAGAATCTAGGTCGTCGTAGATACGACCAGCTTTAACAGCGGAGATGTTTTTCCACCCGCTCCTTTTCTTCAAAGTTTCTTTGCCAAAATCTCTCCCCATATAGGGAAGAATGATAACCTCGGGGTCTTTACTCAAAATGAATTCCGAGGATATCCGCGGGAAAGGCTGGTTAATTTCTCCGGCAATATTTATTCCACCCGCTATTTCTATCAGGTCGTGGATAAACGAGCCCTTGCCGCACGTAAACAGGGGATCATATCCCGTCTCCACATATACCCTCGGGCGTGAAAGTCGTTCTGTCTTGCGCTTGGTCTGCCCAATCATATCATTCATTTTGGCGAGAGTTTCTTCGGATCGTTTCTTGATTCCAAAGATATCCCCAAGCTGTTTTATCAAGGTAAAGATGTCATCCGTTTTTTCCATTTCAATGACTATCACCTTGATGCCCAGTGCCGTCAATTTCTCGACGGCAGATTTCTCTCCTATGAAACTGGTAGCAAAGACGAGATCCGGATGGAGGGACACAATTTTCTCGATGTTGGGCTTCATATACAAACCAACTCGCTCAACAGACTTCAACTCCTCGAGATAATCGGAAGAAGTAGTCACGCCCACGATCTTGTCTTTTAATCCCAGTTCGATCAGGGTCTCGTCATAGCTGGGCGCAAGGGAAATGACCCTTTTCGGTATCGTAACGTCTCCGGCCACTCCGATCACATGCGAGCAGAGGATCAAAGAAGTAAAAGTGCTTATGAGAATCTTAAATATACGAGACATTACCATAGGTGTCGATCGCCATTCCTTTGGTGGATGAGCGAGGGTGCGGGTGATGGCGAGCGGTTTCCCAACGTAGTGCCAGTGGAAACCGAGGATTGTTTTATATAGCCTGATGCACTCAGGCATTTCGGCATCGAGTGCTTTGGCGAGATAAAAAGGTCGCCTGAAACGTGGTTTGGCGAGACACACAGCAAGACTATTTTTCTCTTTTCCGCGAAGAGACATAAAAAAACCTCCAGGCTCCCGGAAAGGGATCTGAAGGTTTTGATACAAGAACCAATACCTCATCCTCCTTTCCTGCGAAGGAGCGAGTTCAAGCTCAGACGAGCAAGAAAAGAAACGTCTTCTGACTTCCCGGCTTCAATCCTACTTCCCCGCCTTCACCCGGTTTAACAGGTTGGCATCGAGGTTTCGTAGCCGGTCACAGCGGCGCGACCGTGCCTGATTCTCACAGGCTTCCGTACTCTTTCCATAACACTTATTTCTCAAAGAACTACACGCACCTTAACAAACACTATTTTAGCGTCAAGAGATAAATCGTTTTTTTCCCGATGAATTGGAAACAGCATCATACGCATCTCCAACCGCTTCGTCACTCGGGTTGAGATACGCGCTTGTTGCCTTGAGCGTTCTGTGTCCGACTTGTTTCTGTACGATTGAGAGAGGGAGCTTGTAGACATGGATGTAATGCATGATGTGCGAATGGCGCAGGCTGTGAACCGTGATCTGGTGCAGTTTCCGACCTTTACTGTCAGTGCCGTATTCTCGTGACAAGCCCGATTTGTGCACATAGCGCTGAAATATCTGCCGAACTCTGTTCTCCGTGTACCGAAAGTGAGACCTCTTGGACTTCTTGAACAGGTATTCATCCGGGTTCAGCCCGCCGTCAGATCGTTTGAGCATCCGGTCTTCACGCTTCAACATGCTTTTGAGTTCATTCATGAGGCCGACCGGAACGTGACTGCTTCGCCGGTGGCCTGTCTTGGTGTTCTCGGCAGGGAAGAAAACACTGCTTCTGCCGAAGTCCAGATGTTTGAGTTGAATCCTGACAAACTCACCCACACGACAACCCAGGTGATAGATCAGCCGGATCATCAGTTTGTGGCGGTAGTCATCAATCGAATCGAGAAGTTGTTGCCATTCATCCAGGGTCAAGTACCGTATTGTCTCCCCGAACCGCTCGTATTTCTGGGAAGATTTCATCCGCCTTCGCTCTGGATCGCTTGGCGCTGAGCTACGGCGGATTCCGCTGTGAGATTCAGTACATTGTCCCGATATCCCGGATACAGCGACATCTCCTGATAGTGTTGCTTCCGGTAATTGCTTCACCTTTGACGATTTTTGCCCGTTTTCCGCTTGCCGGATGCTTGAAAATATCTCGCTTTCTGCCATTTGCTTCACATTCCTGTTCTAATGTGAAATCACGGGCATTTTTATAGTTTTCGGTGAAAACGGAAAAAGAGAGAGGTGTTTCTGCTTTTTTCTCAGAGCATAGGACAGTATGACTTACTGGAGTATATACGTGACTTCAGCTTCCGATACCCTTTGGGTATATTCTTTCAATATTTAAACATATCTCGGTGCATGTCATATGGATGCCGAAGGAATTGTAACGTTTGCCTGTTGCGCAAGATGTACTAAGTTTGCAATCGAAGTGACTTGCATCTTCTTCATGACGCGGCCACGATGTATTTTAACGGTCTTTTCGCTAATACCGAGCTTGGACGCAATCTGTTTGTTGAGCATGCCGGTAATAACCAGAAGAAAGACCTCATGCTCTCGCGAAGTCAATATCTTCAAGCGATTTCTGATTGTCCTGACATTACCGTATTGAATTCGTTTCTGCCGGTTTTTTTCGATTGCCTCCTTGATTGCAGCAAGAAGGTGCTGTTCATCAAACGGTTTGGTCAGAAAATTGACTGCACCCTTCTTCATCGCCTGTACGCTCATCGGAACATCTCCGTGGCCTGTGATAAAGATTATAGGCAGGCTGCATTCAGACTTGTTTAATCTTTCCTGCATATCAAGTCCGTTCATGCCTGGCATGCGAACATCGAGCAGAATGCAGCCATTCTGATCTTTCTGCCTATGTTTTAAAAAGTCATGTGCCGATGAAAATAATTGCACATTGAAGCCAATAGTGTTTAGCAATCGTGACAATCCTTTTCGCACAGAAAGGTCATCATCAACGATATAGATTGTCTCTTCCATTCAGGTCATACCCTGTATTTGGCGGTAATCGGCAACGTAAATGAGATTCGAAGCCCTTTTTTTGGCCTGTTCTCGGCCCATATTTTCCCGCCGTGAGCTGTCACTATGGATTTGGTGATTGTTAGTCCCATGCCCATTCCATGTTTCTTGGTTGTAAAGAAAGGTTCGAAAATAATCTCAAGATGTTTTGGGTTTATGCCGGGCCCGTTATCTTCCACGGAAATAATCACATTTCTTGATCTGCCGCTGGATGTGGAAATAATTAGTTTGCGCTTCTTTTTGGATTGAGGGGGCATAGCTTGTGCTGCATTGAGAACTAGGTTGAGAATGATCTGCTGTAGCTGGATCTGGTCCGCTACAATATTGGGAAGGCCTTTTGAATACTTGGTTACGATAGACATACCTTTGGCAGTTGTATCACTGCTGACAACAGCAAGGGCTTCGCGAATCGTATCGTTAACATCAATGGAAGTTCGAGTAAATGGGCCTCTTTTTGCGAATGCCCGTGCTTTGGTGATGATGCTGCTGGCTCTTTCGTCATCCGCAATGATGTCGACTATGATGTCCTGAAGCTCTTTCAGATTCGGTGCCTTTTTGTAAAGAAGTTTTTGTGCTGCTTGGGCATTGCTTAAAATCCCGGCAAGCGGTTGATTAAGTTCGTGTGCCAATGAGGTGGCTAGTTCATTCATTCTGGAGATGCGATCTACGTGCGCGAGTTCCGTTTGATGCTGACGCAATTCTTTTTCAATATTCTTTCGTTCAGTGACGTCCTGTGCTACGCCAACATAAAGTGTTACCATGCCTGCCTTGTTGCGGACTGGATATCCACGATCCCATATCCATCGAACTGTTCCATCGGGTCGAATAATCCGATAATCAGTATTGAACGGTCGTCCGCTTCTTTTAATCGCGATATCAATGCATGCGCGTTTTCTGTCGTCGGCATGTATTGACTGGATGAATGACTGCGGGTGCTTGTATAAACTTTTGCAAGAACGTCCCCATATCTTCTCGTATGCGGGGCTGACATAGAAGGTTTTTTGAGTTTTCACATCTGCCATCCAGAAAACTTCCTCTATGGTTTCCGCAATCAATCTGAAATGTTCTTTACTTTTCTTCAATTCTTCTTCTATACGTTTGCGCTCGGTGATGTCACGGTCTACGCCTCGGTATCCTTGAAGTTGTTCATTGGGGTCGAAGAGAGGGATGCCGCTGGTCTCTAAAACTACTAATCGGCCGTCTTTTCGCTGATTGATGTTTTCCAGCTTCTTAATAGGACTCCTCTGTGAAACTATTGCCTTGAAAAGTCTGCGAACTCGCTTGGCCTCAGTATCAGGCATCAAATCAAACGGTGTTTTGCCTAATACTTCGCGAGCTTCATATCCCAAAAGGTCTTTAATCTTTGGGCTGATATACGTGTAGATACCGTTCCGGTCGACTTCCCAAATCCAGTCAGAAATGGTTTCGACTATATCCCGGTATTTCTGTTCACTGTTATGCAGTTTGCTTTCCATTCGTTTCAAGAGAGTGCAGAACTATATTAAAGGCAAATTCCAGTACACGCTGTTCATTGATTCTGTGCAACTTGTTCGCGAATAGAAAGTAAGAAAACTTTGTCACCAAACACAAGATTAATAGTGCTCGGAATTAGACTAAGACATAATGCTGAATTCGACTTAAGAGCCTATATGCGCTAAATCATATAGGACTAAAGTCCTATAAGCCTATACCCATGATTCCCTTGTGCTTGTTGTTTCCTTGAATGTATTCTTGCTCATGTAAAAAGGAGGATGTTTCTTATGGCGAAAGATATTCATAAAACAACTGTCGCAACTGACTCGAATAGAAAAAACAGTACGACTAAGTCCAAATTACCGGCAAGAGAGTTAAGGACATGGCTTAAAAAGCACAGATCATGGAATCATGCTGACTGGCTGGATCTGCTTGCGGAGTTGCGCAAGAAAAACTGCAGTATATTGACTGACAGCCCGGAGGGTCGTGACAGTATTGGAAGGTTTCTTGAAAAGAACCGCGAAAAATAGACTGAATGGAACGCTAAAGAAAATATGTTTCAACCGGCAGTGCATTCTCGTTTTGGGGTCGGACAAGACAAAGCTGTAAATTATGGGAGGTATTTTGTGATAACGCACTTAGACAAAACGAAAACATTATCTGAAAATCTGCATAGATTCATTCAGGATAAAAAATCCCAAGGCTCGGATAATGTGGTGCTTTACGAGCTTGTTACTGGCATGATGAAATTGAGTAGTTCGGGTGAAATTATTTCATTGCTTGAAGAAATGAGGGGGAAGGGCTGGGTGTCATGGCGTGGCGATCTTGTCACGCAAGATCATAGAATGCATGTTTTTTCGAAGATTGACATTAAGAAGTTCCCTGAAGGGAAATGAAATCCGGAACAAAGCAGGGGTGGTTTCTGGCTGTCGGAATGGAGTTTGCCGATGTATGTATCGGGAATCTATTCTTGTGAAGATGCGGACAAAATACAAACTCTTGATTTTATTCTTGGTCGTTATGTCGGGGATTATGATCGGAGTGATTGGCGTGGTTTTGGATGATTGCCGAGTGCAGTATAGTGGGTTGGTTCTTGCAATGGCTGGATTGATCTGTTTTGCTTACGTGAAAATTATGCGCTGGTCCAGGCGTCTTCGGGATGAAAGCAACCACGAGGCTGCTTTCGCAGGCGGTGTTTCCGATAAAGCACGCGAAACTTCAGAGGGAATCCATTGTATGCCTTGGACGAATGCCATATTAAGAGTCGACAAATTGCGAATATTGATTGCCGCCGACGAGAAGGGAATTTATAAACTGTACCAATTGACTTTCTCAACGGAGCTCGCTCAGAACAGAATAGATGTTGCAGTTAATGGCGTGGAGGCTGTGGAATCCTTTCGTACGGTTCATCACGGTGTGATCATCATGGATGTACACATGCGAAAGAGAAATGGCATCCAGACATTCAAGGAAATCCAGGCGATATGCGAAAAAGAGGGCTTGGAAATGCCGTTTGTTGTGTTCTGTGCGCACTGTCCAGTATCAACCGAGCTAAGTCAAATTGCCTTTGATAATTCGCGATGCCGGATTATACATAAGCCGGTGTCTTCGGAGTTGTTGATTGAAACGCTTAAAGTTGGGTTGTCATAGATTTCAATTCTGTGACAAGACGGATAGAGAAATTGTTTCAGGATGAATATGAGAATACTGCAAGAAATATTTGATTCTGTACCTGCCTGGATATTTTACAAGGACGCAGAAAACAGGTTCATTCGAGTTAATAGGGCTTTTTGCGAAGCAATGAGGATGCTCAGGGAAGAGCTGGAAGGTAAGTCGCTATTTGACCTTTACCCGAAAGAAGATGCTGAGGCATATTGGCGTGACGATAAGGAAGTGATGGTGTCCGGTAAGGCAAAAAGAAACATCATTGAATCCATGAAGTACCAGAAAGAGACACGGTGGGTTCAAACGGACAAGATACCGTATCGTAATGTATATGGCAATATTGTCGGGATAATTGGGTTTTCAATAGATATTACTGCTCGTAAGAATGCTGAGGATGCTCTCCGACTTGCCCATGAGGCGGAGAGGCAAATCTTTCAAGAACGCGAACAATTGGTTGATCGATTACAATCTGCGCTGGAGGAAATAAAAACGCTGGATTCTCTCCTTCCGATATGTGCGAAATGCAAGAAGATCCGCGACGAAAAGGGTTGTTGGCATCATTTGGAGTCATATATTACTGAACGTACAGATACAGAATTTACTCATGGGTTCTGCCCTGAATGCGCTGATAAAGTGATGAAGGATAGATCGTAGGAATATAGGCTTAGACAGGTGTATTTTGCCTTTGCGATGAAGTCATTGAGAGTACATGACTGGCCGATACAATTGATGATCCTATGTCTCTGAGGAAAAGCCAATGATATATGTTTGTATTTCGCGGGGGTGGGTAAATATTCAGTGTAAATGGGGTGGCATGCTATGCACGCTACAGACTGGGACATTCGAGAGAATGACAAATACAAGCGAGTGGAGGTAAAATGAAAGGGATCATTAATAAAGGTATTCAGGAATTGGTCGAGACTAAATTTGGAGTTGAAGCCTGGCTTAAAATAAAGGAATTAGCCAATTGCGAGGAACCCTTTTTTGCCGCCAGCGAGAATTATCCCGACGAGATGACCATTGCTTTGGTCAAAGCCGCCGCTGAAGTCAGTGGTTTATCACCCGAAGAGGTCCAGGTGGAATTTGGGAAATATTGGGTGCCCAATACAGGCAGGAAAGCCTATCCGACCTTCTTCCAAATCGCGGGTACTACGCCCAGGGAATTCTTGATAAACATGAATCGAGTCCATGATATAGCCACCCGAACAGCAGTTGGCGCCGCTCCTCCGAAGTTTTCATACGAGGAACTGCCTGATGGTAAGCTGATCATGCGTTACCATTCAAAGCGGAAGTTATGTTCTGTACTTCGCGGGCTTATCATGGGGGTGGGTATCTTGTATCAAAAGGAACTGGAAGTGGTGGAGAAGTGTTGCATGTTCCAGGGGGCGGATTACTGCGAAATGGAGATTTCTTTCGATGCCTGAAAATCCATCGGTTGTATTGAATATCCAGGATCTTGAGAGGAGGTACTCCTTCTGTGTGGCTGTCAACATGAGCGGGGTGGTTACCTGCGCGAGCCAGGCATTCAAGAAAAGGTACAAAGAAACCACTGGGATTAGGATTTCACAATTGCTTGATGTGGTTGATCCGGTCCATGAGTTAGAGGTCTCGTTCATCAAGTCTATCTGCGGGAAGCAGGAGAGTTTTATTTTAAAGGGACTAAAAAATAGAATCATTGGTGAATGGGTTGAGTCAGGGGCTGGTTTTGTCCTGTTAGCTATCCCAGAATTGCTCACAACAGAGGATTTGCAGAATTATTGTTTAAGCGATTTTCCGGACGGAGATCTACAAGTTGATATAATGTCATTGAAGGATGAGGCAAGCGCGTCCATGAGAGAAGCGACCCTGGCGGCCAAATCGCTGAAAGAGAGAAATAAAGAGCTTGAGAATTCAAAGGAGCATCTTGTTGTCGAGATTCGAGAGCGTCAAAAGGTAGAAGAGGAATTATCCCGGTTAAATCAGATTTACGATTTTCTGAGTCAATCTAACCAGGCGCTGGTTCGGGCCCACACACGGGAGGAGCTGTTCGAGCAGATTTGCAGGGTTGCCATAGAGCGGGGGAAATTCCTGCTGGCATGGATCGGAATGGTTGATCTGAGGACTCATAAGGTTGTTCCTGTTGCATGGGCTGGCGGACCGGAGGAGTGTATTCCCGGCGGTAATACCTTCACAAATGAAGAACTGGGAAAATGTGATCCAGTCGGCACATCAATTCGCGAAGGACGACACGTTATCTGCAACGATTTCGGGACTGATCCCCGGACGTTACACTGGCGCCAGATTGCAGAAAAAGCCGGGATTCGCGCTGTTGCGGCATTCCCTATCCGTTTCGGCGTCCTGGTTGTCTACGCCCATGAACGAGACTTCTTTTGCGATAAGGAAGTGGCTGTACTTGACGAAGTTGTTATGGATATTTCCTTTGGCTTGGCTCGTATGGAAGATAAATCGCACCGTCAAAAGGCAGAAGCAGCATTACGAAAAAGTGAGGCGCAATACCGTTCGCTCGTTGAGACCACTGGCACCGGCTTTGTGATTATTGACACAGAGGGCAGAGTTGCTGACGCAAATGCCGAATATATTCGTATCACAGGGCATCATGATCTGAGTGAGATACGTGGCAGAAGCGTTGTTGAGTGGACTGCCGATTATGAGCGAGAGAAGAACGCAAAGGCTGTTGAGAAGTGCGCGAAGGACGGATGCATCAGAAATCTGGAACTTGATTACGTAGACAGTCATGGCCATGTCACGCCAGTCGAGATCAATGCGACGGTAGTAATGATGGAAAGAAGGCCGCAGATCCTCACGCTTTGTCGTGACATCACTCAGCGAAAACAGATCGAAGAAAACCTGAGGG
>MHBM01000097.1:1073-4534 GCA_001804885.1 Lentisphaerae bacterium RIFOXYA12_FULL_48_11 | reverse complement strand
GGCGAAGTTCCGTGCACTATTTGAGACTTCACGTGATGCCATCATGATGTTGGGTTGTGACGGCTTTTTTGATTGCAACAAGGCAACGCTGGATCTATTCGGGTGTTCATCAAGGGATCAGTTCATTGCCAAACATCCGAGCGAGTTGTCGCCTTCAATGCAACCAGATGGGAGAGATTCCATGAATGCCGCACAGGAAAGGATAGAAGCTGCATTTCGCGAGGGCGGGCAATTTTTTGAGTGGGTGCACAAACGGGTAGATGGGACGCCGTTCCCAGCCGAGGTATTGCTCAGCAGGATGGAGTTTCAGGGAAAGCCGGTTTTACAAGCCGTGGTGAGGGATATCACCGATCGTAAGCGAACAGAAGTTGAACGACAACAGATGAGCGTTCAGCTTCTGCATGCCCAGAAAATGGAATCCATAGGTCAACTGGCGGCAGGGATTGCGCATGAGATTAACACCCCGATTCAGTTTGTGGGGGACAACACGAAGTTTCTGAAGGATTCCTTTGCGGATTTGCAAATGTTGATGGCCAAGTTTCGGGAAATGCAGTCTGCGGTAGCAGATGGGCGATGCACACCGGAATTGACGGAGGAAGTGCAGAAAGCCGTTGAATCTGCTGATCTTGATTACCTTACTGCAGAGATTCCAAAGGCCATTGATCAATCTCTTGAAGGTGTTCAGCGTGTAGCCAAGATCGTCAGGGCAATGAAGGAGTTCTCGCATCCGGATGAAGGAATTGAAAAGGTTCTTACGGACATCAACAAAGCCATTGAAACCACGACCACCGTTGCGCGGAACGAATGGAAATACGTGGCAGACATGAAAACGGAACTGAGTCCCAGTCTCCCTCCTGTTCCCTGTTTGCCTGGCGACATTAATCAGGTTTTCTTGAACCTGATTGTCAATGCGGCTCATGCTATTGCTGACAGGAAGAACCCTGACAACGCAAAGGGTGCCATTACTATTTCGACGCGACTTGATGACAAACATGTTGAAATAAGGATCAGTGATACGGGTATTGGTGTTTCAGAGAAAAACAGGTCGAAGATATTTGAACCATTCTTCACGACCAAGGGTGTGGGTAGAGGGACGGGACAGGGACTGGCGATAGCGCATAACGTGGTGGTTAAAAAACATTTCGGGACGATCACTTTCGAAACGAAAGAAGGGCTGGGCACTACTTTTATTGTTCGGTTACCTATAAGTGGCTCTGCATCGTAATGGAGGAATACAATGGGAAAAAGAATCCTCTTCGTGGATGACGAAGAAAACATTCTGGAAGGTGTTCGTAGGACATTACGGAGCATGAGGGCGGAATGGGACATGTTTTTTGCGCCAAGCGGTGTCGAGGCATTGAATCTACTCAAGCAACAAGCGGTCGATATTATTGTGACTGATATGCTGATGCCTGGGATGAATGGGGCGGAATTGCTTTCGGAAGTTATGCGCCTCTATCCGAATACTATTCGGTTTATCCTTTCCGGTCAGTCCGACAAGGAGGCCTGTTTCCGATCTGCAGGGATTGCCCACCAATTCTTGAAAAAACCATGTAATGTCGAGGAGATAAAGGAAGCAATTAATCGTGCGTTTCTGTTAAGAGGCGGTCTCGCTGATGAAAAGCTCATGAAGATCGTGTCACGAATCACAACTCTTCCAACTTTTCCTGACCTCTATTCCGAAATGATGCAGGAACTAAGAAACCCAGATGTATCTTTGGACAGAATTGGGAAAATAATAGAGCAGGATATGGCAATGAGCGCGAGAGTGCTGCAATTGGTGAATTCTGCGTTCTTTGGTCTCACTCATCGTATCAGCAATCCGACGCAGGCTGCCGCGCTTCTGGGGATTGAAAGTCTCAAATCAATGGTACTCGTAGCGCATATATTTAAGCAATATGAGGGTATTAAAACGCCCTTGTTCTCGTTAAACGCTTTATGGAGTCATAGCATTGCCATTTCCATGTACTCGTTTCTCATCACAAATGCCGAAGCAGGAACTCCCGGCGATATGGATGTTGCATATACCGCAGGGCTTCTTCATGATGTCGGTAAACTGGTTTTTGCAGTCAGTCTTACTGATCAATACGAGAAGGCGCTTTCGCATGCGCGTGACTGCAATATGCCGGTTGAGAAAGCAGAAAAAGAATTCTTTGGCGCCACACATGCTGATGTTGGCGCGTATCTTCTGGGCTTATGGGGGTTGCCTGATTCAATTGTTGAAGCGATCTTGTATCATCATCGTCCGGGCGAATGTCTTGCCGGGAGGTTTGGTCCGTTGACTTCTATTCATGCTGCACATCTAATGGAGAAGGAACTGTCGCAAGCCGATGGACGAGGTCTGCCCGTTGAGATTGATGCCGAGTATTTCAATCGCATCGGTGTAGAGGAAAGGATTGCTGCATGGAAGGAGTTATGTCTCGGAGTACCCAAGAAGAAGTCCGGAGAGTGATGAAGGATTGTTGTCGCTTGACAGGTAGAATATGGTCACATGCTGTTTCATTTTATAAGTTGTATTCGGGTAACATTATGCTTTTTTTACAAGCATGAACCAATATACCGGTGGAATAAGGATATGAAGAAGAGAATTCTTTTTGTTGATGATGAACCGAATGTGCTCGATGGGATTCGGAGGCTGTTGAAATCCAGGTTCAAGCCGGATGAATGGGAGCTTGGGTTCTGCGGGAGTGGTGCCGAGGCGTTGTCTCTGATCGAGAAAAACCCTTTTGATGTGGTTGTTTCCGATATGCGCATGCCGGGAATGAATGGCGTGGAACTGTTGACAAAGGTCATGCACAAGTATCCACAGACGGTGAGATTTATTTTGTCTGGGTATTCTGACCGTGAATTAATAATCAAGTCAATAGGATCTACGCATCAATACATGTCCAAGCCGTGCGATGCTGAGTTGCTTGTTAATACAATTAACCGCGCTTTTGCGATTCGTGAGGTTCTCCAGAAAGACAACCTGAAGAAACTGGTGGCATATATCAAAGTGCTTCCAGCGTTACCTGATTTGTATCTGAAGGTGGTAAGCGAACTGAAATCCCCTGACGTGTCGGCACAGAAAGTGGGCGAGATAATCACAAAAGATGTAGCCATGAGTGTGAAAGTTCTGCAATTGGTTAATTCGGCCTTTTTCGGATTGCGACGGCGGGTCGAAAGTCCGGCACAGGCGGTAACATTGTTGGGGCTGGATGTCGTCAAGTCGCTTGTGCTGATGCTTAAGATTTTCTCGGACGCAGGAACTGATCAGGCCAGTGGATTATCAATAGAGAGGTTATCGCAGCATAGCCTTCGAGTGGGGCAGTATTCTCAGGCGATTACCAGGAAAGTGAATCTTGACAAAAAGACTGCGGACGATGCATTCATGGCAGGCCTGTTTCACGATCTCGGTAAACTTGTCCTCATTGCCAACTTACCAGAACAGTATGGGAAGATATTGCACATGGTGCATGACG
>MHBM01000097.1:0-1058 GCA_001804885.1 Lentisphaerae bacterium RIFOXYA12_FULL_48_11 | reverse complement strand
TAGATTCCGAGATGGAGGTGTTTGGCGCCACGCATTCGGAGGTTGGCGCGTATTTGCTGGGTTTATGGGGGTTTCCTGATCCCATGATTGAGGCGGCCCTGTATCATCATTACCCCGCGAAAAGCCATCTTGAATGTTTTTCTTCTTTGACGGCGGTTCATGTCGGAAATGTCATCGCCAATGAAATGGATCCTCCGGAAGGTTGGAATATCCCGCTGATTGATCGGGAATATCTTGACCGGCTCAAATTGACGGAACGAATTGACGAATGGAGACAGCTTTGTAAGGCAATATCTGCGCAGGGAGAAGACAATGCAGGAAAAGATACTGTGCGTTGACGATGAGCAGAGCATTCTGGATGGTTTTCAGAGGCAGTTGCGAAAACAATTCACTCTGGTGACCCGGACAAGCGGGGAGGAAGGCTTGAAGGCGATTGCTGATGAGGGGTCCTTTGCCGTGGTTGTGTCGGACATGAATATGCCGGGTATGGATGGCATAAGATTTCTGGCCAAAGTCAGGGATGCAGTTCCGGACAGCGTCAGGATTATGCTGACCGGCAAGGCGGACCTGCAGGTTGCGGTGGATGCCGTGAACGAGGGAAATATTTTCAGGTTTCTTACAAAGCCATGTGCTTCGGATGTGCTTGTCAAGGCGCTTGAAGCTGGCTGTCAACAGTATCGGCTGATTACGGCTGAACGCGAATTGCTTGAGAAAACGCTTAAAGGAAGTATCAAGGTGCTGGTAGATGTTCTGGCGCTCACCAATCCAGCGGCATTCAGCCGGACCGAGCGAATCAAGCATCTCATGTTACAGGTCGTGACCACCATGAAACTGCCTAATGCCTGGAGTTACGAAGTGGCGGCAATGCTTTCGCAGCTTGGTTGTGTTACCATACCGTCCGACATCATGGAACATATGCTTGGAGGGGCACCCCTGTCCGAAACGGAGAGTCGTATGATAAGCGAACATCCTGCAGTCGGACGGAACCTTATCGTCAACATCCCCAGGCTCGAGGGTGTGGCCGAGATGATTGCCCGGCAGACATGGCGTTACGTGGA